>JAABTP010000073.1 GCA_011389815.1 Desulfobulbaceae bacterium
ATTATAATATTATCTCCCCAGAATGTCTATTCTAATTATGCAGAATATGGCGTTTCCCACTAATCTGCGAAGAGCCACTTTTTTGATACAACCTTTATTCGGCAAGCTTTATTTTTCTGATTGCACGATCTATCCCTTCGTTTTTCGGATCAAGCAATAAGGCCTGTTCAAATTGTTCAATTGCTCTTTTTTGATACCCTCTCTTTAAATATATCTCACCGAGCTGAATATGAAAAGGGGCATAAGCTGGCACATACTGAATCCCGAGCAGTAAAGCAGATTCTTCCTTTTGTTCCTTTTTCTTGACTCGGTAATAGCGCGCAGCCTCTTTAAAATAATGCTCATGCACCCTGGGTTCCTTGTCAATATACGCTAGAACATGCTCTATCACAAAGCTATACTGCTCTGTTTTCCCTTCCCTTTTCAAATGACTCCAAAAAGCAAACCAAAGAGCAGATCTGTCCGGCAGGACAGCAACTAGCTCTTGCTGGTCAAGCTGAAACTTGGTGAGCAGAGGATACAGTAAAGAGGTAAGCTGTTTATTATGTTCAATTTCTTTTCGCAACCGTATCAATCCTTCCTTTCTCAAAGGATGCGAAAGCTCAAATTCCGCCCATACCTGAAAGGCAATATCCTTTTGTTGACTCCTTTTGTAGCCTGTTTCCATCAAAAGCCGGGCCTGGATCAGATCAATTCGTGCGACTAAACTCCCCAGCTGTTGCAGATAGGCGAAATGCATGGGTTGTTGCAAAACAGCTTCAGCAGAAAGCCGCAGTGCCTCCTGCCCTCTTTCTTGTAGCCTTGTTATATTTGCCAGGGCATAGGCATATAATCCGGTTAAAGGATCTGTTTTTTTTGCTTTTTCAATGAGGTTATATACTCGCTCTTGTTTACGGAAAGGTTTCAGGTAAGGTAAGGAGACAACCGACAGAGCCTGTTGATAATATTTTTCTGCCACCACTTTTCTTCCCTGGATAACCAGAGTTGCACAAAGGAAGAAAAGAAGCCCCAGCAATGCGATTCCCTGTACCTTATGGGATGATTTCCAAGGTTTCAATAAAGTAGGAGAAGTCTGATAATAACGCCGGGTGTTGCCAGCTGAGACCAACAGGCCACAAAAAAAAGCAAAATACAGGCCGTTTGCCCCGTTATGCAAATTAAAATCAAAGATACTAAAAACAAGAAGACCAACAAGAGCGCTCAAGGCCCCCATTGCAAGCAGTACTGACATCGTGTCCTGGCGCACACGGATACTTCTGTACCCTGTTTTCAGTACACTAAAGATCCAGCAAAAAGCCAAGAAGCCAGCAACAGCCCCACCATCGGTCAGTAGTTCTATAAAATCATTATGAGCGTGTTCGTAGAGAAGATGGTCAGAAATGGTTTTGTAATAGGGGAAGATATCAACAAAGGTACCAAAACCTGTTCCGGTTATGGGAAAATCCGCTATTATCCGTAGGCTATCTGTCCAGATCAACAAACGATCATCTTGTATTGTTCCGGTTTCCTGGTTAATAATTGAAGTGAAACGGTTCCAGACAGGGTCCCAACCATACCATCCAACGATTATCAACACGCCAATGCTCAGCAAAATAAGGGACAGTTTGTCCACTTTTCCCTGCCGCAGGAAAAGCAGAATAAAAAAGCAGAGTACTGAACAGAGAATACTGAGGATACCACCACGCGACTGAGTAAGAAAAACCGAGGCAAGCAGGACAAGCGATCCAAATCCCATAATGAGATGAATTGCAATTCCTTTTTCTGAAAAAAAGGCCAGAATCTTTTCTCTGATGGTTTTAAGATGTTCCAGTGCAGGGCGATAGAGGATAAACTGCGCCAGCACAAGTGGACAGAGCATCACCATAAAACCAGCATAATGATTTTTATAGACCCAGGGGCCAAAGGCTGTTTTGCCTCCTGTTAATTGGCGAAACCAAAACAGCGTATCAGGTGCTGTCATTCTTTGCACAACAGCAAGGAGAGCAAGACAAAGGGCGAGCCAACTTACAGCGTTCACCGTGACTACCAACCGTCTACTACTGGTGAGAAGCTGAACTGTCAGCAAATAAAAAAGAACATATGAACAGAGCCGCAGTGCCTCAAGCAGACTGGCCTTTCTATTCACTGTTAACGGTATCCAGTGATCAGGAAAAATCCCTCCAATCTGCCTGGGAAGGTCAAGTACCGGTTGATAGACGTGATATATATCAGGGGCCAGCCAACCAACAATGAATGGTGGTAGTGGGATGGTTTGAAAAAAAATCCAGCCAAGCAGCAATAGCAACGGCAATAGGCCTGGTGGTCGATAGAATATCCTTTTTTTGTGGGAGAATGGCTGAAGAAAAACAAGGCAGCTCACTGCTACCAATAGTTCCAATGTAAAGATTGACCACGGCTCTGTTGTACCAAAGGCAAGAGGGGCAAAAAAAAGGGTAAACAAAAAAAGGAAAAAGGTACCCCCCCTTTTTTCCGGGTTTCCCTGCGCCCTGGATTTACCCTTTCTTTTGCTCGGTATAATACCCACCCTTTCCTTTGCGAGAGTAGTAGGAGTAATAGCCGTAATAGCCTTGACCAGCAGTCCGTTTTGTCACACGGTTAAGGACAAATCCCAGCAGATGAGCCTGACTTTCCTTTAATTTTTTTATCCCGCTATCCAACATATCATAGGTGATTTTTTGGGAATGCAGAACAGTAATTGTTCCTTCAACAAGACCAGCCAGAACCAGACTGTCAGTCACCTGTTGCACTGGCGGAGAATCAAGAAGGATAAAATCAAACCGCTCAATTGATTTATTCAATAATGTTTGCATTCTCTTGGAACCTAATAATTCTGCTGGATTCGGTGGAATGGGACCAGAAGGAAGTACAGAAATAAGACTATCTGGCTGGGGTTTAATCATACTGGGCTGCTGTTCATCCGTGTTACCAGAAAGATAATTACTCAGCCCGTAAGAGTTGTCTATCCCAAACATACTATGCTGTCTCGGGCGTCGCATATCAGCGTCAATAATCAAGACTTTTTTATCATTTTGCGCTAAAATATAGGCCAGGTTTTTTGTTGTTGTGCTCTTTCCTTCCTGCTGCATCATACTGGTAATAAGCAGGGTACGCGGTGGATGATCCGGAGTTGAAAGAAGTACACCTGATCGAATCAGTCTATAGCTCTCTGTAAAGGCAGAAAGAGGATTATCTATAATAAACGTTTCAACATTTTTGCTTTTCTTGGGAAGGTCTTCGACTGCACCAAGCACGGTCAGGCCATACCTTTTTTCCAGGTCTTCGCCTGCAGAAACAGTATTATCTATATAATCCAGGAAAAAAACCAAAGCGATTCCAAGGCTCAATCCAATAACAAGCCCCTTGAATAATTCTTTCTTTTTATTCGGTCTTGACGGTGCAAGGGGAAGGCCTGCTTTTTTCATAGCCCATATTCTGAGATCCATTGCCTGCGCTGTCACATTGGTTTTCTTAATACTACTGGACAATGCATCATAGATATTCCTGTTCATTTCTTTATCTCTGTTCAAGATAGTGTATTCAACAAAAAGCTTATTCATATCCTGTAATTCAGCCTTGGACTCATCCATCATTTTGGTCAAATCTTTAACCCGGGTTTTGACAAGCTCGTAATTGTTTTTCACCATTTCAATAACCCGTTCTATTTCAACCCGCTTCTTTTTTTGTAATAATTTTTGATCAGACCGGGCCTTGATCATCATCGGATGTTTCTCACCATACTTCTTAGATAATTCTCTAACATTCTGCTCCGCAGCAAAAAGCTCTCCACGAAGTGCCTGCAACTCACTGTTATTCGCAAGTAAAGGGATAGCTTCTAGTTTTTTTTCATTTTTACCGGCTCTTTTTATTTGTTGATAAACAGCAGCATATTTTTTCTCCTCAGTCTGCGCAGCAGTAAGTTCAGAGCTGAATTGCGAAAGGCGTTCAGGAAGGATAGCTAATTTATTCTCAATAGTTACAATATCATTCTTTCGCATGTAGTCTTGTAAAGCCCTTTCTGCGTCCTCAAGTTTTTTTCGTTCCTCACCTGCCTTTACTGTCATCCAATTAAGCGTTTGTTTTGTAGTACTTGTTTGTATATCCAAAGTTTCTTCAGTATAGGCCTGAACAACCCCATTAGCAACCATTTGAGCAATTTTAGGTTCATGATGGGTATAGCTCACATTGACGATTTTGGTATTATGCATAGGAGACAGAGTGAGGGAACCCTGGAGTATACCGGCAATTTTTTCTGCATCTGTTTTACCTCCTGCGTCAACGGTTGCCTGTCCATTTTCTGTCTGAACAGTCCCATTTTTATCTCCATTAAGAATTGATCCGACCAGTGACGACCCAAAAGTGACAAGGGTCTGGACAAGAGCATCAAAGCCACCTGAACGAGGTAATGTAGATCCCAGGAAATATTTTTTATATTTTGTATCCAAATGAAGATTTTCTACAACTCTAAGGGCCACATTATGACTCTGTATCAATTGCAATTGAGTCGCTTTAAAATCAGGATCCCATGTCCGAGAGCTTAACAATCCTTCAAGACGCCCCTTTTCCATGTTCTTTTCAATCAGAACTTGGGTTGTTGCTGTGTAGTAGGGGATCTTTGAAAACGTAGATAATGCCGTTATCGAAAAAATTATCGCTACAACTGCGAGAATTAACCACATTCGTCTCCGCAACACACGGAGATAATCAAACAAATGCTTGGATGATGGCTGCTGCGTTTGTTGAATATTATTATCTACTATGGATTCTTCCGGGTACATTATATTATTTTATAAATAAGAAGGAAATACTCCATCATTCCTATAACCAGATGGAACTTCTGGAGATTTTCATAAGTTGGTTTAATCAAAAGGCGAAGGGACTCAACATACAAAATCATTCAATAAAATCAAAAAAAACTTTCCGGTACAACAACAACATCCTCGGGTTGCAATAATGTGACATCATCAATATCTTCCAGTACCTGTTTTTTTCCATTAACTATTCGCTTTATTTCTATACTTGATTCTGCTGCAATGCCGGTAAAGCCTCCTGCTAAGGAAATCATCTTTAGAACAGTGGTCTTTCTGCCACACGGGTAAGCTCCTGGTCGCTTCACCTGACCAGTGATATAACAGACTGCTTCATTTTTGGCAGCACTTGCTGGCACAATAACCACATCATCCGGTTGAAGCAACGTATCTTTATTAATATTTCTTAGTACCTGTTTTCTTCCATTAACCTGCCGATTAATCTCAATTCCTGATTCTAAAGCGTTCTTAGACAAGCCACCCGCTCGCGTCAACAACTTCAGCATACTGGTTTTTCTTGAACAAGGATAGGCTCCTGGACGATTCACCTCGCCAGCAATAAAGCAATCAGCGTTCTTTTTTACAGCACTTGCAGGTACGATTACAACATCCTCTCGTTGTAGCAAAGTATCCTTGTCAACATTTCTTAAAACCCGCTTCGTGCCGTTAACCTGCCGATTAATCTCAATTCCTGATTCCAAGGCATTGTCTGTAAGACCACCTGCTTTGGTCAATAATTTCAGTATACTTGTTTTTCCAGAGCAAGGATAGGCTCCTGGACGATTTACTTCGCCACTAATAAAACACTGCGTCTCCTCCTCCTTACTCACTGGTCGCTGCGGGACAAAAATAACATCATCAGCCTGGACAACAGTATCCTGCGTCACATTTTGCATTATCTGCTTAATACCATTCACTGTTCGAGTGATCTTTATCCCTGATTCAAGAGCTTTTTCCGTCAAGCTCCCAGCCCGAGTAACAATATTAAAGACGGTCGAATCTGAACCACAGAGGTATTTACCTGGTTGATTCACTTCGCCTGTGATAAAGCAGACCGCACCTTCAGCGATTGCAACGGTATCCCCTCCTAAAATCTGAATATTCAGCTGAGGATCACCGGTTTTTATCAGTCGATCCAGATTAATAGGAATATCTTTCTGTGTTCCGTTTTCCTGCCGTTTAATTATTGCTGTTTCTCCTGCATTATCTTTTAATCCACCAACCTGAGATATCAGTTCAAGCAAGTTTATCGACCCATTTAACTCAACTAGACCTGGGTTATAGACAGCACCGAGAACCACTACCTTTTTACTTTTAAACTGCTCTATAAAAATAGTCACCTGTGGGTCGATAATATAGCCATTTGCCAGAGCACTTTCTATACGGTGCGCTGCTGCCGTCGTCCCCAGTCCAGCAACATGTACTTCTCCGATTAAAGGAAAATCGACTGTCCCAGCCTGAGTGACTCTCGCTTTGGCTGTTAATTCCTCATGATCAAAAACTTTGATGGAAAGGACATCACCTGCTCCGATCGAATAATCGACCATATTCTTAACAGCTGTTGTTTTACTGTGCTGCGAAGGACTAAATGAAGGTAATGTTATCTTCGGAACACGGGAGGATACAGTCTGATTCTTTGATACAATTCCCTGAATATTATCAGGCGATCCGATATTACAAGAAGCCGAAGCTGCTGCCAATAAAACCAGGCACAAGGCAATAATTAGTAAAAAGAAAAGGTTAGTCGCGTCGCTTTTCAGGCAGTTTGTTCTATTCTTCAGCATGATTTTTGTTGGCTTTGCATAAAATTATCAGAGGTTGTTAAAATGCGCCACCGGCACTGATACCCAAGGTATTTGATTCATAGTCCAATTCATCAAAATTAGAATCTTTTTTATCAAAGCCGTAGGACAGAGACAATGACAACCATTTCCTCAATGCAAAACTAAGACTCGGGCTAAAATTCCAGCGCTCATCAAAACGAGAAGCACCATCAAACTGCGCATAATCTGACTCTTCATAGATAAAGTCCATTGTCGCTTTGATACGACTGGTGAATCGATAGCTATAGCCAAGTCGAGAAGTCCATACAGTTTTATTCAGTGCATACTGGCTGTCTGACTGTTCAATATTATACGTTGAGTTTAACAGAAATTGATTTTTGCGAGTTGCCTGCCAAGTCCCCTGTATTTCGTAATTAAAACTTTCCTGTCCATCCTTCAAGGTATCGACAACCGCTTCAGCTCCATCACTCTTCCAATCTTCATCATAATCTACCATCTGATAGCCAGCACCGAGCATAAAACCGGTTTTGACAGTGGCCTGCCAGTTAATTCCTGCCCGAACGATAATATTCGCATTATCCGGCATTTCATCTTCATCATAAGCAGCCATAAAATGAGACATGCTCATAAAAAAATTTGTTTTTGGGCTGTACGTATAACCCAGTGTACCGTTAAATCCATGATCAGCTCGATCCATAAAATTATTTAAATCAAGTTCATAGAGCAAAAGATGATTAGAATATCCTAATCCTGCATAGATTTTATCAGTTACATGCCATTTGGCATTAGCTTGTACAACGTTTGAATCATAAACACGATTATTTTCAGAGGTTGCTTCAGCAACATTAAATATATCCTGACCACGGGAATAATTATCCATCAGACTTAGAGAAAGTCGATCATTGTGTTTGTAGTTTATCTGCGCTTGTAATCCTCCTTGAGTATTATTAAGATCAGAATTCGCCGAATAGGTTGTGTAGGTTAATTTTCCGCCAAAATACAAATTGAACTTGTTATAAATATCATATTCGGTTGGACTGTATTGCAAACCACCAACCGGTGTGTTGTCTGCGGCGACCTGAAGCGGTCGGCTGCTTCTTCTCGGCCATGTATACCATACAGTTGGAGAAATTGACGCCTGAAAGCTTTCAATTTTTTCCCCATCATCATTATACAGATTATCAGTCGATTGCCACCCCCCCCCTAATGAAGCATGAAATTTTCCATATCGATAACCAAAAACTCTGCCATCGGAAGTAACTTCTTCCTGTTCTCTTCCAACTTCAGTCTCAGCTGACATTACAACAGGGGGTGGGGCTAGATTTTGATTCTGGTACATCGTAGGTTCCAGGTTTTGAATCTGATCAGTGTATATTACCTTTGCCATCGGCAAATCAGAGGTGGATGAACCACCTGCCTGATTGAGTTCCTGAGATCCTGCATTAAACGCTTGCGAACTCACCATCAAAAACAACGCACTGACAGTATATTTTTTATATCGACTATTCATTATTGTTTACTCTTCTGATTGATTACGATGCTGTGCAAACCATATTTATCATATCTGCCATATTCGCTAACGAGGCTGTAGTGTCACGGCGCAGAAGGACTTGAAGGCCGTCGTGGTCTTGTGGGCGGTGTAACGTGTTCCGGCAGAATAACATGGTCAGGCAGGGGAACAAGATCCCGATCACTCAGTCCAAACCTGTTGCCTGGTTTATTATTTATGATATCACGATCACTTAATGTTAACTTATCCCCACACTCTGCAATACTCTCTTCAAGAGCGATACTCAAATCTTCAATAGTCACACCAAGCTTATCCGCAGCCTCCTGAACTTCCTCCCTGTCGGCACCGGCGCAGTATAGAGCCTTTAATCCTCTTTTAATCCCTATTTCTTCTTCATTCTCAATGATAAAGGTTAAAATTTCTTTCGCGCTCACATCATCATCCAAGGCTTTTTCTACGGCAACCAGTAAGCCATATTTTTTATTATCTTTCAAAAAACGAACCATCCATTCAGGACGTTCTATACGAGGTCGTGTCGGAGGATCAACATGATCCGGCAATTCAACATGCTCTGGTAATGGAACAAGCTCACGATCACCCAGCCCTAATCTTCTTCCTGAATCATTCCCGTTTGACTGTGCCCACAGGTTTTGTATACCCACACAACTTATTATGATTGAAATAACTACTGCATAAAGAACAGTTTTCATGTTTTCTCTCCACCCAATGTTTGACGATTCTCTCCCAAAAACACAAATACAATATTTGTATACCTGGTAAGCAAAGTAAAGTAAAGTAAAGTAAAGTAAAGTAAAGTACATCTTTCTTTACACGTTATTCTTCAAACAATCATCGGCAATCTCCCTAAAAGACAAGCTTTACCTGTTCCCGTTCTGTTGTAAACTGCCTGTACTGGACACCAGATTTTCCCAGCATAATCTTTGAAGCCTTCACTGTATCAGTATGGTTATATTTATCAGAAAGATAAATAATCTCTCCAATACCTGACTGAATAATCACCTTGGTGCATTCATTACAGGGAAACAGGGCCACATAGATCCGACAACCGGAAAGATTGCGAGAGGTTGCATTAAGCACCGCATTCAATTCTGCATGACAGACATAAGGATACTTGGTATCCAGATAATCTCCCTCACGGCTCCACGGTAACTCATCATCAGAACATCCCCAGGGAAAACCATTATAGCCCACTCCTACAATCTTATTATCAGAATCCGCAACACAGGCACCAACCTGGGTATTTGGATCTTTTGAACGTTGCCCGGAAAGCAGGGCCACTGCCATAAAATATTCATCCCAAGTCAGGCAATCTGTCCGTTTTCCTGTCCCCATACTCCTCCGGTTTCCTATTCAGCAAGGGCTTGCTTGTTCTTGAATTTCTTTCTCTGGTTCCGCCAGTCCGAATCTCCGGTGATTTTTGCAATAAATTGCTGGATAGCCATAAAATAATATTTTCCACCAATACTGATCAAAGAATTATGATCAGCACCTGGCACCACCTGAAGTTCTTTGACCCGAGCACCGCTTTCAGCATGTAATTTTTCCGCTTGCCAAAGGGGAATCAGGGTGTCCCGCTGACCGTGGAGCAGAAAAGTCGGTTTGGTGATTTTCGTAATTTTACCGACATTATTAAACGTCTGTTCCTCAGTTATATCAATCCCAGTGATGTCAGCCCCAAGAGTTTTTGCCAAAGCCAGGGTTTCAGCAAAACCACTTTCAATAATCAAACCACTGATCTCATCCTGATACGCCTGCGCAACTTCTATGGCTGAGGCAGATCCTAATGATCGTCCCATAATAAAAATTGCTGGCCGGTATCCCCGCTCTGTGAGCATTTTCTTCAGCTCGTTATACAAAACATGGCAATCTGCAAGCAGGTTCGAAAAAGTTGGCGTGCCGTCACTCCAACCATAACCGCGATAGTCCGTGACCACCACATTCAGGCCATAACGCATATATTCCAGGCCGATCTCATCGTAATCAGAAACAATTTCACCATTTCCATGAAAAAACAAAATCGTTGGTTTGTCTTTTCCTGCTGCAAAAAAACGACATCCAATGGTAACACCAGGTTCAACTTCAATACCAAGGTCTTCAGCACTTGGGGGGACAGGGGTTGGTTCGCTTACCCGAGGATGAAACAGAATACGCTGTATTTCTGGACTATCCATAAAATTCTCCGCTTGCTTTTCTGAATGACTACAGCTCGACATCAAAACCCATATCAGACTCCACACCACGAGACACGGCAAGAGAAACGAGGATGATGAAAGAGAGGAATCCATCTTTTATCTTTTTTTCTTTGATATACCGAGTAGCTGAGTAACCTGGACCGCAAGTTCCTCAATGGATTTCCCTTCAGTATTGATGGTCTTGATTCCATGCCGCATATAGAGTTGTTCTGCCTGGTGAATTTCAGTCCGGCATGTTGCCAACCGGGCATAGGAACTCCCTTTATAGCGTTCTTCTCTGATTCGATGAAGAAACTGAGGAGTAATGGTCAACCCAACAGTTTTATGACGATTACGAACAATATCTGCTGGAAGTTCATAGGCTGCCAAATGATCCGCAGTCATAGGGAAATTAGCTGCTTTCCGCCCGAGATGAGTGGCCAGATAAACACTGACCGGTGTTTTTCCAGTTCTGGAGACCCCAACCAAAATAACTTCTGCCTGATCATAGCCACTGGTTCGCTGCCCATCATCATGCTCAATGGTATAATGAATAGCTTCTACCCGTTTATCTGGTCGGGTATTATCACCAGGGTTACGAAAAACTCCAGGCTGACGCAAGGCCTTAGCTTCCAGCTTGTGTTCAAGCCTGTCTAACAGGCCATCATACAGATCCAACATCTCTATTTCAGCCCGGTCAAAAACATCACGAATTTCCGGGTTAATAATAGTACAAAAAACCAAAGGCAACAGACCACCCGACTGCTTCAGGATACGGGTAACAGCGTGTTCTGCATCACTGGGCGTTTTGACAAAGGGAATTTTTTCCTCATTAAAACCAATGGCAGGGAACTGACAAAGGAGGGACTTGCCAATATCTTCTGTCAGTAAGGCTGTTGAATCAGATACATAATACACATCTTTAACATTCCACATATTCCGACCTTATCCAACCTTACTCGTCTGTATTAATCTGCCGGATCTGATCCACCCTTTTATGACAAAAAAGACAGCGATAAGGTTGCGGATGTTTTTCTGACAAAGCCTGTTCTTTTCCCTCTGCATGGCATTCCAGGCAAAAACCTTCTGCCTGCTTCCGATCCATGTCCATAAAACGCTCATGATTATGATCACGGGGCAGGTGCGGCGTTGTTTCTGGTGGAGCCTTCCATAAAAAATATAACAGACCACCGCAAATTAAAATGAAAAAAATATGATAAACAAGAAGGTTCTTTTTCTTTTCTGCCATTGGAATACAATCCAAGAGTAAACGTTTCAGCATATCCAAGGCGAAAAGTTACGTCCGATACACTTTCCAACGCAACATGCCTTTTTCTGATTGTCTATTGATCGTACAGCTATTACCCTGAACATGATGCGTTTTTCCCAGACGGCCAGCAGCACTTTTCCTGTTTATAACAAAGTCTGCACAAGGTACGATCAAATAAAGGCTACCAGTATACACGAACCTGGAAAAATATAAAATAACTGATACGGATTTTCTTGTTCACCTAACCAAAAACTAAAAAGTAAAAACTATACGTTCATGGAACCACATACAACAAAATATCTCAAAGACTATTATCCCTATCCCTTTACCCTCTCCACGGTCGATCTCCGTTTTGAATTGGATCCAACGCAGACCCGAGTGCTTACTCGCATCACCATGCAGCGCAATGCATACGGACAGGAGAACAACTCTGCCCTTGAACTCACTGGCGAGTCTCTTGAATTGGTCTCTGTACAAATTGATATGCTTCCTCTGACAAAGGATGAATATTCCTATGATGGCAATACACTTCGGATTCCAGAAGTACCGGATCAGTTCACCCTGGGAATTGAGACGCTCATCAACCCGCAGGAGAACACTGCCTTGGAAGGACTGTATCTCTCATCAGGGAACTACTGCACCCAGTGTGAGGCTGAGGGCTTCCGTCGTATCACCTGTTATCCCGACCGACCGGATGTCCTGGCGGTCTTCACCACCATTATCATCGGTCCTAAAGACAGCTGCCCGGTACTGCTGGCCAACGGCAACCGAACAGCGCAAGGAGAACTTCTTGATGGTCGCCATTTTGCCACCTGGCACGATCCTTTTCCCAAGCCGAGCTATCTTTTTGCCTTGGTTGCCGGTGACCTGACCTGTATTCAGGATCGTTTTACTACCATGTCCGGTTGCGAGATCAGCCTGCAGATTTATGTGGAGCATCGCAATAAAGAGAAATGCGACCATGCTATGGAATCCCTCAAGCACGCCATGCGCTGGGATGAACAGGTCTTTGGCCGGGAATACGATCTTGACACCTACATGATCGTTGCAGTGGATGATTTTAATATGGGAGCTATGGAAAACAAGGGATTAAATATTTTTAATTCCAAATATGTCCTTGCCCAACCTGAGACAGCAACAGATACTGATTATGAAGGCATTGAAGGAGTCATTGGCCATGAGTACTTTCATAACTGGTCAGGTAACAGAGTCACTTGTCGGGACTGGTTTCAACTCAGTCTGAAAGAAGGACTCACCGTGTTTCGCGATCAGGAGTTTTCCGCAGACATGGGTTCCAGGGCGGTCAAGCGGATTCATGATGCCGACATCATACGCTCCTTGCAATTTCGGGAAGACAGCGGGCCTATGGCCCATCCGGTGCGACCGGCCTCTTATGTGGAGATCAATAATTTCTACACCCTGACGGTATATCATAAAGGGGCTGAGGTGGTCCGCATGCTCCACACCCTGTTGGGAGCCGAGGGCTTTCGCAAGGGTATGGATCTCTATTTTGAACGGCATGATGGTCAGGCCGTGACTTGCGATGATTTTATTCAGGCCCTCCAGGATGCCCAGCAAGAAGAGAATCATCTGGATTTTGAGCAGTTCAAGCTCTGGTACAGTCAGGCCGGAACGCCTGTTGTCACGATTTCCCAGGACTATGATCCTGCCACTCAGGAATACACCCTGACAGCGCAGCAGACCTGCCCGGACACACCAGATCAAAAGAGCGCAGACAAAAAGCCCTTTCTCCTGCCCCTGTGCATCGGCCTGCTGGACAGCAAAGGCCGGGATATGGAGCTGTATCTGCACGATGCAGGCAAAAATAATAAAAACAACGGCACCTTGATCCTGCACCAGGACAAACAGCAATTTCGTTTCACCGGCGTGAAAGAGCAACCTGTCCCTTCCCTGAACCGCAATTTTTCCGCACCCATCAAGGTTGTTGCCGATCTTGGTGAAGAAGAGCTGGCCTTTCTCATGGCCCATGACAGTGATCCCTTTAACCGCTGGGATGCCGGGCAGCAACTGGGCCTGCGCTACCTTCTGGCCGGGATTGATGATTGGCAGCACGGCAAGGAACTGACCGTTCCAGCCATCTTTCATCAGGCCTTTGAGCGGCTGCTCTGTGATAAGGAGACTGATCCGGCTTTTCTGGCTTCCGCCCTGACCCTGCCTTCGGATACCTGGATCAGCCAGCAACTCAGCGTCATTGAACCGGAGGCTGTCCATGTCACTCGCCAGGCTTTCCGGCTGCAACTGAGTCAGCAGCATCGGGATGTCCTGTATGAGAATTATTACAGACTGGAAACAGAGAAGCCGTACCAATATTCCGCTGAAGAGGCGGCCCGTCGTGCTTTGCGCAACTGTCATCTCGCCTATCTGTTGGCCCCGGAAGCGGAGGAAACTCTTTCCGAAGAACTGCTGAACATCGGCAAGAAACAGTATCAAGAATCCGATAATATGACTGATGCCCTGGCTGCTTTAGGAGCAGTGGTCAATGCGGACCAGGCCGCAGGAGATGAGCTGCTTGCTGATTTTTACGACCGCTGGCAGGATGATCCCCTGGTTGTAGATAAATGGCTTGTTCTCCAGGCTACCTGTACCCTGCCCGGAACCCTGCAACGGGTTCTGGAGCTGATGCAACATCCAGCCTTCAGCATGAAAAATCCCAATAAGGTGCGTTCACTGATCGGGGCCTTTTGCGGCAATCAGCATCAATTCCATGCCAAGGACGGGAGTGGCTATACCTTCCTGGTTGACTGCATCACCGAGCTTGACCCGATAAATCATCAGGTGGCCGCACGAATGGTATCTCCCCTCACCCGCTGGAAGCAGTATGATGAACATCGCCGAGACCTGATGAAGACGGCTCTTGAGGAGATTGCGGCCCTGCCGGGCTTGTCCCGTGATACGGGTGAGATTGTGGATAAGAGTTTGTAAAAAATACACCTGCTACCGGACGTATCCAGCCTGCCGGTCAACGCATGAATGCAGTGTTGCAACGTTTGCATGAAGCTTTTACATGTTTGTACACTGTGTTTACACGTTGAAATACTTGTTGCGGACGTCCATAATCTCTTTCTGGATGTCCGAATCAAGGTTCTGGACATGCAAAACCTCGTTGCGTACATGCAAAATCTCTTGCCGGATGTCCGAATTGAGATTCTGGACATACAAAGTCTCGTTGTGAACATCCTCTACCTCGTTTGGGATATACAAAAGCTCGTCTGGAACGTCCTGGAAGAGGTTTGATATATACAGAAGCTCGTTCGGAACGTCCGATTCGTTGTTTTGTATGTCCGAAAGCCGGTTGTGGATATGCAGGGGCGGTTCGCGAACCGGGCGTACCTCTGTTGGTACAGGTGGAAAGATCAGATTCTTCTTACGGCGTTTCTTTTGCTGATACAGGATACTATGGCATCGAATGATTTAGAGGTTATTAAAGAAATAGAGAAGGCTCTGCGGGTGCAGTTGCGCCGGATGGATGAATCCGAGTTCAAGCGCAGAGATGCGAGATCCGGGCCTGACGACTTTTCTTATGTTGCCGATGAGCAGGGGCAAGTCACGGCCCTGCGTATACGTAACGCCGGGCTTACCAATGGCAATACCGATTTTTCTCTGTTTGAAGAACTGGGACAACTGCACACGCTCGATTTAAGTTCTAATCAGCTCACCGACATCTCGGTCCTCAAAGAACTGGGACAACTGCACACGCTCGATTTACGTTCTAATAAGCTCACCGACATCTCGGTCCTCAAAGAACTGGGACAACTGCACACGCTCGATTTACGTTATAATAAGCTCACCGACATCTCGGTCCTCAAAGAACTGGGACAACTGCACACGCTCTATTTAAGTGATAATCAGCTCACCGACATCTCGGTCCTCAAAGAACTGGGACAACTGCACACGCTCTATTTACGTGATAATCAGCTCACCGACATCTCGGTCCTCAAAGAACTGGGACAACTGCACACGCTCTATTTACGTTATAATAAGCTCACCGACATCTCGGTCCTCAAAGAACTGGGACAACTGCACACGCTCTATTTAAGTGATAATCAGCTCACCGACATCTCGGTCCTCAAAGAACTGGGACAACTGCACACGCTCGATTTACGTTATAATCAGCTCACCGACATCTCGGTCCTCAAAGAACTGGGACAACTGCGTTGGCTTGATCTGGCAGAAAATCAACTTATTGATCTTGCCCCTTTGGAGGATTTCATTTTTTTGACAAATCTCAACTGCTGGAAAAATCAGCTCACCAGCCTGCCCGATTGGATCACTGAATTGCCTGTTGAACCGGTGTATCCTGACTCCGATTATATGTTTGGCAAGATCAACCTCGGCAAAAACCCCCTCACCCATCCCCCGCCGGAAATCATCAAACAAGGCCGTGAAGCCATCCGTGCCTATTTCCAATCCCTGAAAGAAGAGACCGTCCGTCTGCACGAGGCCAAAGTCCTGCTGGTTGGCGAAGGCATGGCAGGCAAGACCTCCCTCCTCAAACGCCTCCAGGGCCTGGACTTTGACAAAAAGGAATCCCAGACCCACGGCATCAACGTCCTCTCCCTTTCCGGCCATGAACTCCCCGGCTTCAACAATGACGATGAATGCCGTCTCCACTTCTGGGACTTCGGCGGTCAGGAGATCATGCACGCATCCCATCGCTTCTTCATGAGCAACCGCTCCCTCTACATCCTGGTACTGGACAGCCGCACCGACAGCAAGAAATTTCATTGGCTCCGCCATATTGAGAAGTACGGCGGCAAGTCGCCGCTCATCGTGGCCATGAACAAGATCGACCTCAATCCCTCCTATAATATTGAACAGAAGAGCATCAACTCCCGCTTCCCCTGGATCGACAACCGCTTCTTCCGTATCTCCTGCAAAAACCAGGACGGCCTGCCCGAACTGGTGCGCAGCATAGCCGCCTCTGTCCCGAACACCCCGCTCTTCGGCATGGAGATCAGCAAATCCTGGCTCGCCATCAGAACCGAGCTGGAACAGGTCACCGAAGCAAAGAATTACATCGATCGGGATCAATTCCTTGCCATCTGCGCAAAACACGGAGTAGATGACGAGATAAGCCGGATGACCCTGCTCAAGCTGCTCAATGATCTGGGCACGGTGCTCTTTTTCGAGAACCTGCCCCTGACCGACATCTATGTCCTTGATCCCCATTGGGTGACCGTGGGCGTGTATAAGATCATCAACTCGGAAAAGACCAAGGACGGGCTTCTGCGCGAAAGCGATCTGGTGTTCATCCTCAACGAAGAGAAAATCCGCTGCGATGAGTATGATCCGGCCAAGGAAAAAGAGTTCACCTACACCCGGACAGAGCTGCAATACCTTATCCAGATCATGCAGGAGTTTAAGCTCTGTTATCTGTATAGCAACTCTAAGCATCTCTACATCCTGCCCAATCAACTGCCCAAGGAACCGGAGGAAGAACCCACGCTGGCAGGGGAAAACCTGCTTTGCTTTCACATGGAATACGACTTCCTGCCCTCATCCCTGTTCTCCCGCCTCATGGTCCGCATGAAAAAGGATATTCTGGATCGGCAACAGCAATGGCGTTATGGAATGTTGCTGGATAATAACGACCTGGGTGTGCAGGCCATCATCAGAATGGAGGAGCAGAATAACCGGATTATGATTACCATCAAAGGGGGACTGCATAGCAAGCGGCAGTATCTCTCCATCATCCGGCATGCCATTGAAGGACTGGGTTTTCAGGAGCTGGTGCCGAAGGAGTTGGTTGAATTGCCAGGATATCCGGGGTACTTTGCTGATTATCAGAATTTACTTGGTTACGAGCGGAAAGGTTGGGACACCAAAGGTTGGGACACCTATTGTGACGGAATCTTGGGCGAGTCATTTTCCGTCTCTGATCTCCTGGACAGCGTGGTCAGTAAAGAAGAAAGAAACAAAGAGGGGATAAAACTTGTGAACGAGATTAACATGAGCGACTTCGGCAAGTCAGAGGTGCATCAAAACGTAGATCAACACAACACACAGACGGCTAACCAATCTGTTGATTTGCACAACCAATTCAAAGAAGCCCAGGCCCTGTTTGATAATCTGAAAAACGACATCCTGGACGAGGCCGAGATTGAAATTGAGGATGAAAAAGAGAAGAAGCGAGTAACCAGAGAGTTGGACAAAGCGGAACAGGCCATGACAGCGGCAGAAAAAGCTGTTCAGGAGGAAAAAGAACCGGATGCCGCCACCAAGAGCCGCCTGGAGGAATTCTTTAACAGCCTTGCCGATAAAAGCTCCCGCCTTGGCAAGGCCCTGGACTTTGTTGACCAAGGAACGCAGAAGGTGCAAAAGCTTGCCCGAACCTATAACAGCATTGCCGGAAACATCGGCCTGCCTACGGTGCCACCGCTGCTGCTGGGTAAGGAGAAGTGATGAAAAGATGCTCTCTCATCCACGAGTTTAAAAAATAAGGTTATGAAGATTCCATAGAAGAGGAGCAGGTCACCCTGCTCCCTGGTCATCGGATGATCAATCCTAGATTATCGGCTTCATAGCGCCCATATAAGAACGCAATTCCTCACCAATGATCTCCACGCCTGTGTAGCGAATAGACTCATTGACCTCAATCAGCTCTACATTGCTGACCCCGTTATCTTTCACATCCAGTCCTTTACCAATAACATCAGTGTTCACGGTCTTCATAAAATCCTGAAGCAAGGGATAGGCGGCATGATTGAACAGATAACAGCCATACTCAGCAGTATCGGAGATAACCACGTTCATCTCATAGAGCTTTTTACGGGTGATCAGATTAGCGATCAGCGGCAGCTCATGCAAAGACTCGTAATAGGCTGATTCTTCCTTAATACCAGCAGAAACCATGGTGTCAAAGGCAAGCTCCACACCTGCTTTGACCATAGCGACCATCAGGATCCCCTTATCAAAGTACTCCTGCTCAGCAATGGCAACATCAGCAGCTTCAATCTTCTCAAAATCGGTCTCACCGGTTTCCTTACGCCAGTTCAGCAGATTAGCATCATCATTGGCCCAGTCTTCCATCATGGTTGTGGAAAAATACCCGGACATAATGTCGTCCATATGTTTATGAAAGAGCGGAGCCATAATTTCGCTCAACTCTTCAGCCAACTCATGAGCGCGGATCTTGGCAGGATTAGAAAGGCGATCCATCATATTGGTGATACCACCATGCTTCAGGGCCTCGGTAATAGTTTCCCAACCGTTCTGAATGAATTTTACAGCATAGGCCGCATCAATTCCCTGCTCTACCATCTTTTCAAAGCACAGCAACGAGCCGGTTTGCAGCATACCACAGAGAATGGTCTGCTCACCCATCAGGTCAGACTTGACTTCTGCAACAAAGGAGGACTCCAGGCAGCCAGCCCGGTCGCCACCAGTACCACAGGCATAGGCCTTAGCCACATCCCAGCCAATACCTTGAGGATCATTCTCACGATGCACGGCCAGCAGGGTCGGCACACCAAAACCACGCTTGTACTCCTCGCGGACTTCGGTTCCAGGAGATTTCGGGGCAACCATAACAACCGTGATATCATCACGAATCTGCATGCCTTCCTCAACAATATTAAAACCGTGAGAGTAGGACAGACAGGCACCTTGTTTCATAAAAGGCATAATAGCCTCAATAACGTTGGAATGCTGCTTATCCGGGGTCAGGTTAATGACCAGATCTGCATCCGGGAGCATTTCTTCGTAAGAACCTACCTTGAAGCCGTTATCTGTTGCGTTTTTCCAGGACTGACGCTGTTCCTTGATAGCAGCCGCACGCAGGGTGTACGAAACATCCAGCCCGGAATCACGCAGATTCAGGCCCTGATTCAAACCCTGGGCACCGCAGCCCACAACAACAATTTTCTTGCCTTTCAGGGCTTCCACCCCGTTAAACTCTGAGGCATCCATAAAACGACATTGGCCCAGCTCTTCCAGCTGAAGACGCAGGGGCAGGGTATTAAAATAATTTGCCATTGGTCCTTCTCCTTGGGTTGGTATATTCAGTTGGTATATTCATAATACCCCCTTTGTTTATCCTGTAAAAAGAGCGATAAAAAAGGAAATATAAGGTATGCTTTATAAGTCAACGCACTATACCATGCAAAAATATTGCGTAAAGTGATTTATCCAATATATAATTTTGCAAAAAATGTAACAATACAAACAGGGCGCAACAAAGTCATGGACACCAATCAATTACAAGAAATATCAGAGAATCAATTGGCTCCAGCCACCATTTATCATCCCAAGCACCGGTCTGAGCCGACGGAGCGTTGAGCAATTGGTTTGCGGAATAAAATAATGCGGAATATCTATGCTGAGGTGGCGGGAAATGAAGCGATTATTGCTATGGTGAGTTCGGGATGTGGCGTAACCTTGTTCAGCAAGCAGGCAAGCAAGCATCCGTGTCGTTTTATCCTGCTGAAAGAGTGGCAAATAAAGCTGTATATACAGTCAAACGACTTTCAGGGAAAAACCGTATATACAGCATCATAAAAAAACTTCTAGCGCCGCTTGGCCTCTGCTTCCAAACGTTCCAGCATCTCGACAAATCTGTCACATTTCTTTTTAAATGTCTCCAAAGCCTGCTTTCCCTCTGCACTTTTTCGGGTTTCCACAGGCAATTGAATAAGACGCTTGATATCTTCATGTATTTCTTTATGCAATACATCAATGGCAGAAATTTCATTAAAATCACTATATTCCTGCTTGATACTCCTGTTAAACAGCTTCCCAAAATCGCAACTGTTATGATCCGGCACATCTGCCAAGGTTAATTCCTCGACACCATAAAAAAAATCAGATAATTTTGATTTCCACTGTAAGTGTGCTATCATACCTGTTTGTAAATTCATTACGTCCATTATTGCCTCCATTGCTAAATAAAAGTATTATAAAATAAGCTCAAAAACGACACCTTCTTGGCACAAGGTAACCGTTCAGACCCCTCTCATTTTTTTTACGCAGCAAGAGGCAGAGGAGGCACATCCAGCCCCTGGCGCCGAGC
>JAABTP010000074.1 GCA_011389815.1 Desulfobulbaceae bacterium
GTTAAAAATGTACTTCTTACCATAAAAGCAAATTATTGTAAATATATATATTGATTGTGTGAGTTTTGCGGTATTGCGTATAAACCATTCAAGGAAGTGCTTGAAGAGCCAATGGTTCGGATTATCACCAAGGGACTCAGCCAGGCCTGTCCAGCGGATCATCTGATAATGGACCCGGCGGGACGCTGCTGCGTCTCCCTTCTTGACCAGATGCCCCAGCTCGTGGGCCAGCACCGCCTTGACCTGCTCAACAGTCATGGACTTGAGCAGGGGCAGGCCGAGCAGCAGGGTTTTTCGCTGCCAGCCGAACACACCCAGGCGCGGCAGCTGATCCACGCTTGCATTGAACTCATTGGTGATCAGCACCCGCCGGAGAGGCCGCACATCGGCCTGAGCGCACAGGGTATCAATCATGGCGTACAGCTCAGGGGCCTGCTCCCGGCTGACCGGGATGCCGGGTATGGGTTTCCGCCCGCCCTTCATCATCAGCAGCATACGGGTCAGCCAGACCGCCCAGATCAGCACAGGCACGGCAAGGGCTGTCTGCCAGCCTAAGGCTCCGGCCCACAGATCCCGGACAAGGATAAACACCGATCCCAGCAGGAGGCCCAGCAGGACCAGGATAATTGCTGCCAGATAGAGATCACCCAGCAGGATCAGGAACCGCACCTTGCGCCGATACCGGTCCGGTTCGTTTTTTGCCATGTACTCAGATTGGCTGAGGAGGGCATTGTACTTCTCGTCTGACATCATAATTATTCCTCCTTAGGCCATGGTTATTTGGAGGATATCCACCAGCCTGCCGCCGTAATCGCTGAGGATCATCTCCCACAGATCGGTATAATTATCAACCCGGATTTCCAGGCTGCTCAGTGGGGAACCGGTAAAGCCGCTCAGGGTGTACGCACCGTTCTGGGTCAGGGCAAGCTCCGGGCCTGCTGCCCCGTCTTGCTCCATGTCCAGGAGGCGAAAGACCAGCTCCTCCTGCTGGAGATCCTGGATCACCTCCACCCGCACCGTGCTGTCCGCAGACAGGCTGACGCCGGTGATGCTCACGTACGGCGCAGTCGCACTGCCTGTGAGGATGCCGGTCTCAGGCGGGTTGGGATGACTGATACCGGCTACGCTCAGGGGGGTGCGCAGCGGGCGACCGTAGCTGCCGGTACGCAGGGTGCCGTGAGTAGTATAACGGGTGCTGATGGAGACCCGGTACTCGTTGTTCCACGGATCGTCCTGGGGCGGCACATCCGGCATCACCAGCACCTCGGTATTGCTGATCGGCCCAAAGCGGGTCTGGACCGTGCTGCCGCTGCGGGTGCCGGTGATCAGGCAGTCCTCCCCCTCCTTGTGGGGATCAAAAGACATATCCGTGCCAGTGAGACGGAGCAGGCCCTGGGGATTCAACACATCGTCAAAGTTCAGGACCGTGTCCTCGGCCCCGGCAAGCACGGGCGCCTTTTCCTTGGGCGGCAACCGCTCAAAGTCCACCTGCTGCCGAACCCGTTCCTCGAACTGCCTGGCCGCATACGCACCCACCTTGACAAAGCTCTTGTCCGCAGGCAGGGGGTCGTCCACCGCATCCAGGCGCACGGCAAGGGAGAGGTGATAGGTAAATGCGTTCTCAAAAGAAACCTGGTTGCCCTGGAGGAGCTGGTTCATGACCTCCTCGTCCCGGGCCCGGAGGATGCTTTCCACCAGATCCTCGCGCCAGAGGGGATTCTTTTCCGAGAGAATCCGGGCCATGCCCGCATAGTCAATGGTTTCCTTGGGCATAACCCGTGCGCGATAGGAACGGGGTTTGGTCAGGGCATTCACATAGGGCCGCCATTCTACTTTGGACATAGCTGATCCTCCGGTTTGGTTAAGTGTGTCGCGTGATTGGGGAAAATGTATATGCCTGCACCGTAAAACGGTATTCGGGACATGTCAAGGGGAAAGTGAAGGGATTGCGGCAGGAATGCGGGCGGGAATCCCGATACCGTTATCGGGCTTTCCCCGATACCGTTATCGGGCTTTCCCCGATACCGTTATCGGGCGTTCCCCGATACCACTATCGGGCCGGCCCGCAAGTGGTATCGGGCTTCTCCCGATCACACTATCGGGGATTGGCGGTGGGGGTAGGGGTTGCCGCCTATCGCTTCTGGGCCAGTTCATCCAACCACTGCTGCATCTTCTTGGCATCGGGATGCTGCATCGCTCCCATTTCCTGATACAGACTCAGACTCTGCTTCCAAGCTGCTTCCGCCTGAGCAAGGTTGCCACGTTCCTCATACACAATGCCCAGATTGGTGTAATCCGCCGCCATGCCTTTCTTGCGGCCCAAGGCTTGTTCAATCTCAAGGCTCTTCCTGTACATCTCCTCCGCCTTGTCCAGCTCGCCGCGTGTCCCATACATACTGCCCAGATTGCCGTAGATGCTCGCCGTTGCTTCCTTCAGCCCTAACGCCTCGCTGATCTCAAGGCTCTTCCTGTACATCTCCTCCGCCTTGTCCAGCTCGCCGCGTGTCTGATACACGTTGCCCAAATTGCCGTATTTTGCCGCCATGCCTTCCTTGCGGCCCAAAGCTTCGTCAAGCGCAAGACCTTTCCTGTACATCTCCTCCGCCTTGTCCAGCTCGCCGCGTGTCCGATACACATTGCCCAGATTGCCGTACTGGTTCGCCGTCGTTTCCTTCAGCCCTAACGCCTCGCTGATCTCAAGGCTCTTCCTGTACATCTCCTCCGCCTTATCCAGCTCGCCGCGTGTCTTATACACAAGGCCCAGATTGCCGTAATTTGCTGCCATGCCTTCCTTGCGGCCCAAGGCTTCGTCAAGCACAAGACCTTTCCTGTACATCTCCTCCGCCTTGTCCAGTTCGCCGCGTGTAAGATACACACTGCCCAGATTGCCGTACTGGTTCGCCGTCAATTCCTTCAGCCCTAACGCCTCGCTGATCGCCAGAGCCTTCCTGTACATCTCCTCGGCCTTGTCCAGCTCGCCGCGTGTCCGATACACATTGCCCAGATTGCCGAGAGCCACTGCCTGCTCCTCTTTATCCTGATGCGCTTCAGCCAAGGCCAACACCTTGCGGTATGCTTCTTCCGCCTGCGTCAGCTCTCCTGTGCGGTAAAGCAGACTAGCAAGCTGGTTCCAGCCGTCCGCATTATCCGGGTCAAGCTGCACCGCCTTCTGGTAGGCAGCCAAAGCCGCTTTGGGGTTGTTCATATACGCCAATGCGCCCAAATGGCGGGCCGCCGCCGCCGCTTCCTTGTTGGCCTGCCGCCCTTCCGCCTCCTTGCTGCGCAGCACCTCGGCAAAGATTGCCTGCGCCTTGGCTGTATTGCCCTGCTCCAATGCCCGCAAGGCATCGTTGATGCTGGCAGCAGACGCATCCGCCTTGGACAAAGCGGTGATGGCTTCGGTCAGGGCCTTGATCTGCTCGTCCTTGGTATCCAACTGCTTAGAGAGCGATTCGGCTATCTTCCGTGCATCAAAGGATATAACCTTCTCCTTCTCCATGTAGCTGTTCCACGCAGACAAGCCTATCCCGGAGAACTGCAAGCCAAAGCCCGCCAGCAGCAGTACCAGGGCCAACCAGAACCCGTAGCGGAGAAAGAGCCTGATGATCAGGGCACTGTCTTTCTTGGTCGCCTGGGCCAGCAGCCCGGACCGCATCAGCTGCCAGTGAATGCCGTAAGCCAGCATCATTACAAAGCCCACCAGCACCAGCGGGTGCGTCAGATACGGGGCAACCTTGTCAAAGCCTGTGATATTCATGGTGGTGCTCCTGCTGCTCTGTTCTCAGGGTGAACTGCTTTGAATAAGTACGGAAACGATGAAGCCTGTAGCGTAGACAGAGGGTGCTGCTTTGTCAAGAGGAATGTCGGCCGCAAGGGAGGTTAACTGAACAGGTTGTCCTCCAGTGCTATAGTAGTGTACAAGGTTAATGATATACTGTTCCGGGCAAGACAGCAAGTCTGCCTGAAGAACCATGCAACAAAAAAAGCGGAGAAAAGGCAAGCCCTCTCTCCGCTTTCTACTAACACATCAGTAGTGTACGATGAAATCAATACTTCTGATCTGCATAGGCTAACCAACCGCCTGCCGCCACCAGCTCCTTATCAAAGGGATTCATGGAGAAACTGCACTCCACCTTCTCTCCCTTACCGTTCTCCGCAACCACGGTATCCTTGTCCAGCTCAATACCGATCTTGATTGCACCATCACCCTGAGCCAGGGCAAAGAGCTTGTCAATATCCGCCTTGCTCAGTTCCACTGCCAGGATACCGCAGTTGAACATATTCTGGCGAAAGATACGGGCAAAGCTCTCACCAAGGACTACGTTGATGTCATTGACCTCCAAAGCCCAGACCGCGTGCTCACGGGAGGAGCCGCAACCAAAGTTGGAGCGGGTCACCAGTACTGATGCCTGTTGGAAATCATCCGCCTGGGTGTCAAACTCCTTGCCATCCAGGAACAGGTCTTCCAGCAGGTGGGGCTGCAAGGCCCGTTTGGTAATCTCGGTAAGGTACTTGGCCGGAATGATCTCGTCCGTATTAATATCGTCTCTATCTATAAAAAAGGCTGAACCGCCGAATGCTTTCATGTCCTTCGTTGCTCCTTTTAGCTGGGCTGCTTAGTTGATAAACTGGGCCGGGTCTGTGATCTCGCCGGTAACTGCTGCTGCGGCAGCACAGAGCGGACTCATCAGATGGACCATACCGCCCTTGCCCATGCGTCCGTTGAAGTTCCGGTTGGTGGTGGAGGCGCAGGACTCGCCTTCAGCCAGCACGCCGCTGCTCATGCCCAGGCAGGCACCGCAGGTGGGGTTAAGCACACAGAAACCAGCGTCCATGAAGATTTTGATCAGGCCTTCGTTCAGGGCCTGGGAGTAAATGGCCGGGGTAGCCGGGGTCAGGATACCGCGCACGCTGTCAGCAATGGTGCGTCCCAGCAGGATAGAGGCCGCAGCCCGGATATCTTCGATGCGCCCGTTGGTGCAGGAGCCAATATAGACCTGATCGATTCGGGCTCCGGCCAGCTCATCAACATCCTTGACCTTGTCCGGTTTATAATCATAGGTCACCTGGGGGCGCAGGTTTGAAACATCAATGGTCAGGGTCTCGGCGTACTCCGCATCAGGATCAGAATGCCATGTACTGAAGTCTTCTACGGCCTCTTCAAGGGATGCATAATCCTCCTGGATAAAGGGCCAGAGGTACTCGGCAGTTACCTTGTCCGGCAGGCAGAGGCCGGAGGTGGCCCCGGCTTCCACGGACATATTACAGAGGGTCATGCGGGAGGACATATTCATCTCCTCCACCACAGGGCCGCAGAACTCCATGACCATGTCAGTGGCCCCGTTCACCGTGAGCTGCTTGATGATCTTGAGGATCACGTCCTTGGCATACACACCAATGGGCAGGGTGCCAGTGACTTCTATCTTCATGGACTTGGGCTTACGAAAGGCGCAGACACCTTTGAGGATACCCACCTCCAGGTCTGTGGTGCCCACACCGGCAGCAAAGGCACCAAAGGCCCCGTGGGTGCAGGTGTGGGAGTCGCCCATGATGACCGTGTTGCCCGGACGGATAAATCCCTTTTCCGGGAACAGGGCATGGCAGACCCCGTTACGGCCCACGTCAAAGAAATCCTTGATCTTATGGCGACGGGCCCAATCCCGCATGATCTTGGCCTGGGTCGCAGTCTTGGAATCCTTGGCCGGGGTTACATGATCGATCACCGCCTTGATCCGGTTTGGATCAATCACCCGATCCATGTCCTTGTCCACCAGATCCATGATGGCTATAGGGGTGGTGATTTCATGGCACATGATCACATCAATGTCCAGGACCATGTTCTCCGGGGTGGGGGTGTCACGCAGATGGGCTGCGAAGATCTTTTCAGCTATGGTTTTTCCCATTCTTCTTCTCCGTGGGATAAGGTTGAGTTGTTCACCTCGTGCAAATACAGCTCAGGGATCGGTGCATGCACCTCCCTGCGAAAAAACAATGATGTGTTGCGGAACATCAGGAAAGGGCAGGGTGATGCGCTGCCCGGAATGTCTTGAGGACTTCTATAATACGTGCGACAGCCTGACCATCACCGTAGGGGTTGATTTTGTCAGCCATGCTTTGATAGGCCTGTTCGTCGGTGAGGAGGCGTTCTGTTTCCCGGATGATCAACTCCTTGTTGGTCCCAACCAGGCGGACCGTGCCCACCTCAACAGCCTCGGGTCGCTCCGTGCTCTCCCGCATGACCAGCACCGGTTTACCCAGCGAGGGAGCCTCTTCCTGCACGCCCCCGGAGTCAGTCAGGATCAGGCGGGACTGGGCCATTGCCTGGACAAAAGGGGCATAATCCAGAGGTGGTATCAAATAGATATTTGCTTTCTTGCCAAGCAGGCTGTTCACTGGTTGCTGGACATTGGGGTTGAGGTGAACCGGATAGATAAAACCGATCTCAGGATACCTGTCCGCCAGCACCGCAATAGCCTCGCAGATATTCTGAAACCCTGTACCGAAATTTTCCCGGCGATGACCAGTAATCAGAATATAGGGCTGTCCTTCCTGAATCAGAGGGCCTGCTGCGCCAAAGGGCTCTGGATTAATCTCAGAGCCTATTTGCTGACGGACCCAAAGCAGTGCATCAATCACAGTATTGCCGGTTTGATGCACTATGCTCTCGGCAATGCCCTCGCGGTAGAGATTCTGGCAGGCCTGTTCAGTGGGAGCAAAGTGAAGCGCTGCAAGCCGCGAGGTCATGGCTCGATTGGCCTCTTCTGGAAAGGGGGCATAGATATCGGCTGTGCGCAGGCCTGCCTCTATATGAGCAACAGGGATACAGAGATAAAAGGCTGCTAAGCTCCCGATAAAGCAGGTAGTGGTGTCGCCTTGAACAAGAACCAGATCAGGCTGTTCTCTCCGCAGGACTTCACGCAGGCCGAAAAGAATTCGGGAACTCAGGTCAAAAAGATCCTGATCGTTCTGCATAACATCCAGATCATAGTCTGGCCTGATAGTAAAAAGCTCCAGAACCTGATCCAGCATTTGGCGATGTTGGGCCGTAACACAGGTTTTGACGGTGAATTCAGGAGCAGCAGCAAGAGCATGGATAACCGGGGCCATTTTGATGGCCTCTGGCCTGGTTCCGAAGATGGTCAGGATCTTCATTGAGTACCTGTCTAAGGGCTATAAACCTAATTCTGCCAGCTTTTGAAGGGCCTCTTGCTGTTCTTGGCTCAGTTGCCTGGGAACTTTGGCAAGAATTTTAACGTAGATATCTCCCCGTTCCCCTATGGGCCCTGATGGTAGCCCGTGTCCCTTGATGCGTAGTTTTGCTTCCTGCTGCACTCCTGCTGGGACCTTGAGTTTAAAGGTGCGTCCGTCCAGCGAAGTTACTTCCACAGTTGTGCCCAGGCAGGCCTGAGTAAAGGGGATCCTTTTTTCGACGATGAGGTTGTCGCCATCACGGGTGAAGCTGTCATGGGGCTGAACTGTTACTTTGAGGTACAGGTCACCAGGAGGTCCTCCGTCAGGAGAAGGAGCCCCTTTTCCAGAAAGGCGCAGACGTTTGCCCGACTCAATACCTTTTGGGATTTTGACAGCAATATTCTGGGTTCCGCTATCGCGGCGGAGGCTGATGTTTTTTTCTCCACCGTGAAGGACATCTTCCAGGGTAATGCTCATTTCATAGGTTTGATCCTGTCCCTTGGTGGGTTGAGGCCGACATCCTCCGCCACCGCATCCCCCACCTTGGGGGCCACCACCAGCTTGATTAAAAAAATCAAAGGGATTGCCGCCACCGCCTTGACTGTTGAAGCGGAAGGTGGTGCGACCACCGCCCCCGCCACCAAAGCCAAATTGGTTCAGGATGTCGTTGAGATCAAAATTTCGGAAAATATCTTCCTGAGAGTACCGCTGCTGAAAGCCTGCTGAGCCGTAGGTGTCGTACTCCTGCCGTTTCTTTTCATCAGAAAGGACCGCATAGGCTTCGCTGATCTCTTTAAACTTTGCCTCAGCCTCTTTATTATCCGGGTTTTTATCCGGGTGATATTTCTGGGCCAGTTTGCGGTAGGCTTTTTTGATTTCAGCTGCGGATGCTGCTTTATCAACACCGAGAATTTTATAGTATTCCATATGCGCTGTACTTTTCAGATCTCTCCTGTCTTCTGTTTGAAGAACAAGGGATTATCGTTATGATTTGTTTTTGGTTTCCAACTGACGTATTTTCCATTGTATGATAAAAAATAAGAACAAAATGGAATTTGTCCAATGGAATTTTTTCGCAGCAGGCTTCCTGGGATATTGGTAGGGAGAAAAAAATGGCGAAGAGTCACAGATGACCCTTCGCCGTATTGAACAGAGGAGGACTGAGGAGTATCTGTTCAGAAGGGAACGTCGCTTCCTGTTCCTCCGCTTGATTGTCCACCAGTTCCACCGGAAAAATCATCGTAGCCACCACCGCTGCTGGGAGGAGGCTCTGGGCCTGGATCATACCCGCCACCGCCTCCACCATAGCCCCCGCCACTTTCTCCTTTAGGAGTGAGGAATTGGACATCCCTGACTACAACTTCCGTTGTCCAGCGATCATTGCCGTTCTGATCCTGCCATTTTCTGGTCTGCAACTTGCCCTCAAGGTAGATCTTTGAGCCTTTGTGAAGATATTTATTGCAAAGTTCAGCTCGTTGTCGCCAAGCAACAATACGATGCCATTCCGTTTGCTCCTGCATTTGCCCGTCCTGTCCTTTCCAGCGTTCGTTGGTAGCGATGCTGAAAGTTGACATCTCTACGCCTCCCTGAGTAAAACGTTGTTCGGGGTCGCTTCCAAGATGGCCTATTAAAATTACCTTATTGATCATATTTCACCTGTTTCTATAAATTATGGGTCGGGTCGGTCAATACGAGCATTTTTCTCTTTTCTTTACATTTTCTGTTTATAACAGAAACAACCTTGTTTTTCTATTTCTCCCTTAAAAAGTCAAGAGGAAAAGGCTCTACAGCTTCAGAGTAACAAGAGAGGCTGGCAGGCTTGTTTTTTAGGGTTCCGCAATTTATTGAAATCAAGTAATGTGATACAATAGCTTTTTTTTGCCATTGAGGCCGTAGGATTTAAGAAACTCTCCAGCCCGGATGATGTTCAGGGAAGAATTATATTACCATTTTTCAAGTATTGCGTCCACTAATACTGTTGCTGTGAATATGGCAGAGCAGGGTGCTGAGCATGGAACTGTGATTCATGCAGACAGCCAGACCAGTGGCAAGGGAAGAGGTGGGCGACGATTTGAGTCTCCTGCTGGCGGACTGTATTTTTCCCTGATCCTTCGCCCGGAGCTTGAGCTTAAAGATTTGCCGCTTATCACCTTGGCTGCTGGCACATCATTATGTTCCACGCTTCGGGAAAAAGTCTCTGTGCCGGTGATGATGAAATGGCCCAATGATCTCTATTTGCATGATCGCAAGCTTGCTGGTATCCTCACAGAATCAGGCCCTGTTCGCTGTGCCTCGAACGGTCGGGCTGATTTTGTTGTGATTGGGGTTGGAATCAATATGACCACAGCACCTGAACAATTTCCCACAGAACTTCGCCAAACCTGTATCGCCCTGGCAAATGTTGCAGAAAGCTGTCCACGAGAAGAGATTTTGCTCCCCCAGCTTGTTAATGCCTTGCTCAGAGCCTGTCAGCAGCTTGGGCAAGACAAAAAGGCATTGCTTGCAGAGTGGCGAACCTTTGATTACCTTCAAGGCAGGTCGCTACGCTATCTCTGTCATGAGACAGAACTCCAGGCTACCGGGATAGGGCTTGCTGAGGACGGACAATATATTATATTGGATTCTCAGGGGATCAAGCATCGGGTGACCGCTGGTGACTTGAACCCGGTCAAAATGATATCGTAGTCAACATGACACCATGAACGTAACGAGAGAAGGGGCAAGAAAAAGGATTATCTATGGAACAGAAACGATTTAAGGCCTTGGTTGTTCGTGAAGATGAAGAACACCAATTTCATCGAAGTGTAGAGGAGCGTACTGTATCAGAACTTGTGCCAGGCGAAGTTCTGATACGAGTCTATTTTTCTTCGTTGAATTATAAGGATGTCTTGTCTGCTCACGGTAATCGCGGGGTGACCAAAAACTACCCCCATACACCGGGTATTGATGCTGCCGGCGTGGTGGCTGCCTCGACAACAGAGCAGTTCCAAGAAGGTGATGAAGTAATCTGTATGGGGTATGATCTGGGCATGAATACTCCAGGCGGCTTTGCCGAATATATTACTGTTCCAGGAGATTGGGTGCTGTCCAAACCTCCCGGAATATCGTTATACGAGACCATGCAGATCGGCACCGCAGGTTTTACAGCAGCCCAATGCGTTGAACGTTTGCTTGCTTATGGAGTACGGCCTGATCAGGGACCCAGCTTGGTCACCGGTGCTACTGGAGGTGTGGGATCTACTGCTGTTGCTCTGCTTACTCAACTTGGCTTTCAGGTAACAGCTGTCACGGGTAAGGAAAGTGAGCACGCCTTTTTACAGGAATTAGGCGCAGTGGATATCTTGACAAGAAAGCAAGCAATCGGGCGTGCTGCCGCAGCCCTGCTCAGAGAACGATGGGCCGGAGTGGTGGACACTGTTGGTGGCGACGTATTAGCTGGTGCTGTTAAGGCAACTCAATATAGTGGCGTGGTAGCCTGTTGCGGAAATGCCGCATCAGGTGATCTTCCTCTCACGGTGTATCCTTTTATTTTGCGGGGAATTAGTTTGGTCGGTATTGACTCGGCCAGGTGTCCTATGGGGCGCCGGGAAGAGATTTGGCAGGAACTTGCTGGTAATTGGCGTCTGTCCATGCTGGACGGTTTGACCACCCGGATTGTACTTGATCAGCTTGATCAGTATATTGGGGATATGCTTGCGGGTAAGACAAAAGGTCGAATTGTGGTGGATCTGGAAGGAGCAGCGTAATGACTGTGGAAGGAGCACGAGAAGTGCTGACCGTGGAGGCTGAAGGTATTACCGCTGTCCGTGATGCGCTGGGGGAGGAATTTGTTCAGGCCGTGGACCTGATTATGGCCTGCCCAACCCGTTTGGTGATTACGGGAATAGGCAAGTCTGGCCTGGTAGGACAAAAAATTTCCGCAACCCTGAATTCAACTGGTACCCCTTCCTTTTTTCTTCATCCAGTGGAGGCCATGCACGGGGATTTGGGTATGGTCAGCTCCACAGATATTGTGTTGGCTCTTTCCTATTCCGGTGAAACCTCAGAGTTGAACCTGTTGCTTGATAGCCTGAAAAAACGTGCAGTACAGGTTGTGGCAATGACAGGTAACAGCAATTCCACTCTTGCCCGTTCTGCCGTCATTACCCTGAATGTTGCTGTACCCAAAGAGGCCTGCCCACTGGGATTGGCTCCGACCACGTCAACCACCGCGACCCTTGCCCTTGGTGATGCCTTGGCAGTTGCGCTTTTGCGGCGTAAGCAGTTTCGGGCAGAGGATTTTCGGCGTAATCATCCTGGTGGAAGCCTGGGGGAACGGTTGAAGGTGGCTGTACGAGAGGTCATGTTAACCGGTGACAAGGTACCTATGGTGAGCAAGGATGTGCCCCTGGAGCTGGCAGTGAGAGAACTGAATAAGAAGAATATTGGGGCATTGTTAGTGGTGGAGAGTGAGGAATCCGGGAAGCTTTCCGGGATTATTACTGACGGCGACCTCAGACGATGTCTGCTTGACGAGAAATGGCTGGAAAAAGGGGCCTGTGCTGAAGACAACAAGAAGGGGATAGCAGAGATGATGACGGTACAGCCTGTTACCATTACCGGAGAACTCATGGCAGCTGACGCACTCAGTCTTATGCAGGGGAAGGATATTACGGTACTGGCAGTGGTTGATAAGGAGAGCAGAGTGGAAGGAATTCTTCACCTGCATGATTTGCTGGGAAAAGGTGAGTTTCGTTTTCTTATCTGATCCCTGTTTGTATGTTTTCTGTATGTTCTGTTGTCCCACCCTGAAGTGATGGGTGGAAGTTATAATCAAAAAAAGCGAGCAGAAAAATGTGTCAGTTAAATGTAGTGATGGAGCGAGAGGGGTGTCAGGAAACCCTGATGGAAGGGGTAACTGGCTTAGAGGTCACAGAGCTGGGGATTATCCTGCGTACCTATTTTGAAGAACCCATGACAGTGGGCCAGGCCTCAATTAAGAGCATTGATTTTCTCGGAGGTGCAGTGGTATTAGCGCCTGATGGTGATGAAGAAAATAACAAAGATAAATGAATCAAGAAGAGAAGGTTGAGGAGGGTAGAGTGAACGATATTGAAAAACTACGTGTTATGCTACCGCACTGGATTGATCATAATCAAGGGCACGGCAAGGAATTCGCTCAATGGGCGGAAAAGTTAACAGATGGTTCTCCTGAAGTCGCTCAATTACTTCAGACCGCGGTCCAGTCCCTGCAAGATGCCCAGAATTGCCTTGAACAGGCCCTGGAAAAGGCAGGCGGACCTCTTGAAGCACCGGGTGGTGGTCATAACCATCATAGCCATGATCCCCATAAACATGAACACACGCATGGGGCTCATGGCGGACACCACCATCACTCATAAAGGATTTACCAAAAATACCGCATGCAAAGAACTTGTACCCACAAGAGGGGGTTATTTCTTGTTAGGGGAGGGTATCTCTAGTTCTCCGTCATAACGGCTCCAGGTTCTTCTGCTCAGATCATACTGGTAACGTACCTCCAAGGTAATTCCTTTCTCTGAGCAGCGTACGATATATAGTAATCGTCCATTTTTGACTTTAATGAAATGGATTCTCGGCTTACTCAGCAGACTGACCCGGGTGGAGGGAAATTCTTTTTTGAAAATCCTCTTATAATTTTTATCCCACCATTCCTGGGTACTGCTTTTTGCTGTTTCCAGGTTTTGTTTTTTGATTTTAGACTGAATTTCCTTGATCCTGGAGTGAATGTATCGTTTCAACTGGTTAAGGTCATCATCCATGTCCATTTTGGAGTTACGGAGAGCTTTTAGTGATTTTTTGTAATGATCTAAAGCTATTGTTGAATTATTTTGATTTTCTGCTTCAACTGCTTGACGCAGTTCAAGGGTGATTTTAAGGATAATAATGGTCTTCTCTATCTTGAGATGTGCATCCTTATAGATTTCATGAAGAACTGAACGGTTCTTTTCGAGCCAGTTTAACGTGTCCTCATACTTTTCGATAGCATCGGGGAAATCGCCTTTTTCATAGGCTTGGCGAGCTTCGGCCAGGTACTGATAAAGTTTTGAGTAGGCCAGTAGGGTCTTCAGTTTTTCCTGTCGTTCTGGGGAGTTGGTTTCTGGTTGTTTGCTGAGCAGGCTCTGAGCATTTTCGAGTACCTGAATACAGACCTTCCATTGATCACTGGCAATAACCTCATCAGGCAAGTCTGGGGTGCCCCCTTCTTTCGCCTCAAGCCTGTTGAATAATTTTAGACCATCATCATAGGCTTCTTCAGCCATTTTGCGTTCCCTGTTTTTTCCTTCCTCTTGTACTTGTTCCTGAAGGACAGTTATTTGTTCATCAATGACACTGATGCGGTTATCCAATTCCGGGTTTATTTTTTGGGCATCCAGTGTATCCACTTTTGATGCAACAGCTAAGTCTCTTGCTTCTTTGTAGAGACGCATGGCCTCTGAATATTTTTCTAAAGAAGCCATGTGGGTTGCCTTGTCAATTTTTTTATCAATAGGCACGAAGATTTTCTGATAGCCAATCTCTCCATCTTTGAAATCTGGATCATTAAGATGATCCGTGATCTCCTGTTCCAACTTGTTTTTGCCGATACCTGGAACATAAACAGTCCTGATATTAATAAGGATCTTTTCAGCTTGAATGCGTATTTTTTTGTAGTCTTCAGGGGTGGAGCAAGGTTTATATTTTATTTCAATCCAATCACGTTCAGCCTCCATGAGGGTTTCCATGCTCTTGGTATAGACAAGGGTGCAACCGCCAACAACGATCAGCACGACAAGTCCGGCTAAGATTGTCTTGACAGGAATGACAATTTTGGGTCTGTCAGCTCGTCTTGCCCTTGCTGGTTTTTCTTTTTGTGGTGTTTTCTTGCTTGTTTTTTTCTTTTTTTTCTTTGTTCCGCTGTCCTCTTGTTGGGGAAATGCGCTCCCCTGTTCATCTCCTGTCAGGCCAGGTTGGGAAAAGGCATCCAGCATGGCCTGGGATTGTTGTAAGCGTTGGCCGATATCTGATAAGTAAGGTGTGTCGATGGCAATTGCTCGAATTTTTTCAAAAATTGCATAGGCCTCAGAGAATCTGTCTTCATTCTCCAGTTCTTCCATTTCCTGGATTAAGGCGTCTCTTTTGGCCAGAGCAGAGGAAACAATTTTTTCCAGCTCTTGCGCTTCTGGAGAAGATGAGGAAAGGGTGGCAAGGAGTTTGCCAGCGGTAACGACCTCATTTCTTGAAATATGATGTTGTATTTCTTCTAGTTGAGCATTGATATTTTCTTCTGCATCGTCAACTTCCAAGCTCAGGCCAAGATCATCCGTTTCCTCCAATGAGAAAGTGTCTTCTGCGTTATCCTCTGCACTGGCTTGTTGGATTTGATCCAAGGGAAAATCTGCTGCGTGTTCACTGTACCAATCTGCGGCTTCCTGGTTAAAGGGTTCTTCCAGATTAAATGTTTGAGCGCAGAGAATCTCTCCAATATGAACGAGCAGGTCTGCCAGGGAAGGATTTTGTTGCCAATGTGTAGCAATACGAACGGCATCCGGATCAATATCCGGGTGAAAAAGAGGAGTCAGGGGTTTGACTGTTGGCGGGAAATGCGGGTATCCAAAGGGTAAATTAATACGCAGGAGGTGACGGCCAGCCTGATCAATACTTCCATTTTCCTGTCGCGTAAGAGCCTTGAGCTGGTATTCTACCTCATAGGTGGCAGGAGGATCTCCTTCTGTTTTTGCCACATGGATTTGCGGATATTGCGCCAGGGTTTTGTTGACTTCTGCGAAATCATGCGCAAGTTGGTCTGTTTCTGAGCTCATTATAGGTAAAGGAGTGAGAGATTGAAATCAGCTCTACTGAATCTACTTCTACTAAATCTACTTATAGTACGAAAGAGTAGAGCTCAGGGGTTAAAAAAATGAAACAATATCTTACCTTTTATAAATATTCATCTTTTATTATCCCTGTCCAGAGGGACAGTGTCGATGAATTTTTATGCAGTAAATATGCCAATTTTTTTTGTTCCTTTTTGTGTCTAAGGGAATTTTTAAAAATCCCTCTGTATCAGGTGTACAGGACTGTAGAGGCATACCTGCTTGTCTGCCCAACATAACCTTTTTGTAAAAATATCCAGTGCTCCTTAAAAGTATAAAAAACTATACTGCATTTTATTTATTGAAACAAGTCAAATTCTGTTTATCCTTATTAAAAATAATTTGGGGATAAAAGCCCCCTGCCCCAAGGGACGGAGGCTTAATTAAAAAAAATATTTTGCTGTTACGCCGCAAGCAGCAAGGGATCAGGCGCAAAGCTTTGCAATGAATATTGGATAAAGACAGTACTGCAATGGAACAAAAGATGGCACCAGGTGCCGTAAAATGTCAGGTGCAAGGGCTGGTCCAGGGCACTGATGGAAAAAAAGTTGCAGGCAGAGTAACATGCTTGTCTGGTGGCATGTTTCCGTGTACAATCGCCTCGGTTGAGTTTGATCTTCTGCCCCTTGGGGCAGGATAGTTCATTTTACTTTATTTGGTGGGAGCTTAAAGAAGCATGGCAAAACGTATTGAGATCAATCCCTATAATCCCCAACCCCGCCTCATCAGTACAGTGTGTGATACCTTGCGAAGGGGGGGGGTTGTCTGTTATCCCACAGATACCATGTATGGTATTGGCTGTGATATCTTTAATCAAAAGGCGGTGAAACGGGTTCATCAGGTAAAAAATCGGCCTAAGCAAAAGCCTTTTTCCTTTATGTGTTCGTCATTGAAGAATATTAGTCTGTATGCTCATGTTGGCAATACTGCTTACCGGCTGATGCGCAAGCACCTGCCAGGACCGTACACCTTGGTGCTCCCTGGTTCGAAGCTGGTGCCTAAAATTATGCTGACCAAGCAAAAAACAGTGGGTATCCGGGTGCCTGATTCGCCAATCTGTCTTGCTGTAATTGAGGCTTTGGGAAATCCCCTTCTTAATACCAGTGCCTTACGGGATGATCATGAAGAACCGGTCATTGATGCCTTTGATGTTGAAAATCTTTTTGGTTATGACGTGGATTTAATTATTGATGGAGGGGAAATGTATCCTGATCCATCAACGGTTATTTCTCTTCTTTCAGAACAACCTGAAATCCTTCGTAAAGGAAAAGGTGATGTTGAACCTTTTTTATAAGAACACCCGTCCCGCTCCTCCGGGGTGGGACAACAAAAGATGAACGTCGAGTGGGCGATTCCAAAGAGTTGACCGTACTTTCATATCAAAAGGACGGGAGAAAGATCAGAGATCCGCTCCTATGGTGAGATGAATACGCACCGGGTAATCAGCATCAGAGAGAGCAGCTGCTATATCTAAGCGCACCTGACCAAAAGGAAGATTCATTCGGACCCCGAGACCAGCCCCTGCCTGCAAGTCAGCATCAATATCATCATATGCGTTTCCCAGATCATAAAAGACAGCAGCACTCCAGGTGTCGGTAATTGTACGTTCAAACTCAATGCTTGCTTCGGTCAGATATTGCCCGCCAATCACTTTACCTGAAGCATTTTCTGGGCCCAGCTCCTTATATCCATAGCCTCGGACAGACTGGTCACCACCTGCGTAGAATCGCAGTGAGGGAGGCAGTTCATCAATGGATTCCATCATGATGGCGCCTATTGCTGCTCTGCCAATAAAACGCCAGTCAGGCCAAGGGGTGGTGAGGATCATTTTACCATTGGCCTGGGCCTGAAGGAAATTTGTGCTGGACAGAAACTCGGTATTGCCTCCTTTCAGGCTGGCACTCCAACGGAGACCGTGTTCGGTTTTGACCCGATTTTCTGCCAGGATCATGGTGAAATAGGCACTGGGGATCAGCAGATTTGCAGACCCGCTGGTGACACCGATCGTGTAATTTTCATGAAGATACTCCAGCCCGACTCCATACTGCTGTTTGGGAGCATTATGATTGACTGAGCCACTGATGGAAAGCTGTTTGATCCAGGTGTCGTCCCAGGTTTCATCAAAAAAAACAGTGCCAAGGTCTACTGAGTCGTAGCGGAGATCAAAAACCGGAATTTCGTAGCCTGCATGAGCCCGACTGCTGTTTTCTGCCAGTTGGATATTAAATTCAGGTTTATGCCCGTGTCGATTGAGAATACGATTCTTCCAGCCAATATTGCCACGGGCACCTGTGTCAGTTCCATAGCCAATACCAAAGCTATAACGATTTTTTTTTCCAGATTCCAGTTTAACGTTTACAGGGATTTCCTGTTCTTTAATATCAGATCCTGGATCTTGAGGTTCTATAACGACCTGTTTGAAATAACCAGTTGCATAAAGAGTTGTCTGTAATTGATTAAGGGACTTCCGAGAGTAGACATCGCTCTGCTTGTACGGGAGATAACGCTGAAACATATCAGGCCTGATGATGTCCTGATTACTGTAGGTCTTGCCAAAAAAGAACAAAGGTCCTGTTTCCAGGACAAGCTGTATGTCAGCCCGGTGGTCCTGGCGATGCACCAGGATTTTGCTTGTGGTGAAACCTGCTTTTATGTACCCGCTTCCCAGGGCGGTTTTCAGGATTTCTTTCTTTCCTTTTTCATAGCTGGCGTCATTGAGTTGGTCGCCTTCCTGGAGAGGGAAGGTTTTCTTGAGATTCTGGAGAGATTCTTCATCCTTCCCTTTTCCTGTTACCGTTATATCTATGGTATCAATGAAAACAGGTGAACCTGGAACAACCTCATAGACAGCATGCCAACCGTCTTCTTTTCTGGTGAGTGAGCTGTCTTTTATTTTAACAGAGTAATAGCCTAATGGGGCCAGAGCCTTGACGATTTGTTCTGGTGCTGCTTTATGGAGCCTGCGAATATGTCGTACAGTCAGCTGTGGATTATCCTGTTGAAGGGCGATTTTGATACTGGCCATAACATTTTTATACGCATCTCCTTCAATCCCCTGAACAGTGACCGTCAATGGAACTGGCTGTGCATGCAGTAGAGCTGGCCGCAGAAGAAGGAACGGGAAAAACAGGAAAACCAGGGAAAGTTGACAGAGTAAGCGACTGCAAAAGTGCCTGGAAAAGGATTTGTTCGTACTCGAAAGCATAGGGTTTATGAAAGGCTGTGCGTAGAGATATACGGGATCTTATTAATATTTAGTATCCATTTGGAATAACGATGTAAAACATATCACTCCTTGTGATGTTTAGCAAGCAGTAAAGTTTTTCTGTTGCCTTTCTATACTTTGGGATTTGGCCCCGGCCACAGGCCGTGAAGAACGCTTTCTGTGGCCAGGTCGAAATAAACATTTTGCAAAATATTTATGACAGTGTTTCAATAGAAGAAAAATTTGCAGGTCGTCCATATAAATTATATACAACATAACAGGAAATCTTGTGAAAAAGAGTATACTCGTTTTTATCGTATGTTTTCTGCTGACAACAACAGGGCAGGCAAAGGAAATCGCAGAAGGCGGGGCAAAAATAAAGCGCTATGATTTGGCAGAGATTGAACTGTTGGATCTGGAAACCGCTCAACAGATCGCCTTGCAGGAGAATCCTGGGATTGAGGCTGCACAGGCCCGGTTAGAGCAGGCCAAGGCTGCTTTGCAACAGGCTTTAGCAGCAGATAAACCCCGTGTTGATCTTGATGCTTCAACCGGTATTGCCCGATATTCTGAGAATAATTATGAGATGCTCAGTCTTTCTGATTCCTCAGCTGATCAGAATTACGAGACAGGTTCTTTGGGATTACAGGCATCATGGTTACTGTTTGACGGCTATGCCCGCAAATTTCAGCAAGAACAAGGCCGATATGCTATCCAGGCTTCTGCGGCAAGCATGAGAAATACGCAACGATTATTGGTTTCTGCTGTTGCAGATGCTTTTTTTAAGGCCCAGTTGGCCTTGGCATCTATTGAGATTGAGACTGCCAATAAGGAGTTTTATGCCCAACAACTACAGGATGCGGAAAGTCGTCTTGAGGTTGGGAGCGGCTCTCTGAGTGATGTGCTTAATATGAAGGTTCAGCTCAATACTGCTAAAAACAACCTATTGGTCAGTGCTCAGGATTATGAAGTTGCCCGTTATGTCCTGGCTGCTTTACTGGGGATCACAGATGCTGTTTTGCCCGAAGATATGCAGTTAGCAGAGTTGGATCGTGACTGTGATATCTCTGATGATAAGGGGCTGAGTGATGGAAAGGGTTTGATTCAAGAGGCGTTGCAAACCCGTCCTGACCTGAAGGCCTTGGCTTTACAGATGAAGGCGTCACAAGCCGGAATCGGTCAGGCCAAGGCAGCGGATTGGCCCACTGTGCAGCTGAGTGGGCAGGTTGATGGGAGGACGCAGGATGGCCTGCTTCCCACTGGGGACGATGTTGGCGCCTCTGTTGGTCTCAGTGTGAGCTGGAATCTTTATTCTGGGGGGGGCATTGATGCCGCAATTCGTGAAGCTCGCCAAGCCAGGAAGGAGGCAGAGTACAGCCATGCTGAATTACGTAATAGCATTGCCTCAGAAGTCTGGCAGAGTGTTATACGTTTAACAGCTGCGCGTAAGCAGGTAAGCCTCCAGCGGGAAACGGTTGAGCTTGTGGAGGAGAACCGAAAGCTGGCAAAGAGTGAGTATGAGGCAGGCTCTGCCTCACTGGTGCGTCTGAATGAGGCCCAGCGGGATTTGACAGCTACCTATGGTGGGCTTGTCCAGGCCTTGATCTCTTATCAACAGGCCCGACATCATCTGCTGGCCGCCATTGGTCGTAATGTAGCTACAGCAAGTGATCCGGTATGGGAGTAGGATGAGGCCTGTAAATTATGTGAGAAAGCTTCTGGAAATGAACGTTGATTTATCTTTTGTTCCACTGTATAATAGCTCGACTTCCTCTAAGGGAGACCAACTCATCAATATGCGCCAATAGCTCAGCTGGATAGAGCAACGGCCTTCTAAGCCGTAGGTCGCAGGTTCGAATCCTGCTTGGCGTACCATGTATATCAGGGAGTTAGCGATTTTTTTCGTTAGCTCCCTTTTTTACACCCCATCAATTTGCATGAAGGTTTTTTGGGTTTTCGCTATGGTGAGATGCTGTGGTAAGCTCTGAAAATGTAACCTTGGTAGTACCTGAATACCCGCCAGCAGCTAAGTACAAAATGAAGACGAGTCCAATGCCCTTCACAATAAAAAAAGCACATTCTATCAAGATCAGACATAGTAAACTAACCTTCTCAAGCCATTTTTTTTTGGACAGTTTGATTTTAAACTTAGCACGGCTCTTCCCCTACAGACATCGTAAACGCTAAAACTGGACATTGTTTATAATAATTTAATATTATAACAAAATTATTAAATTTGGACACTTGCTACAAGACGAAATGTCCAAATTCTATTAATCGTATATAAAATCAAATGGTTATCAAGTAA
>JAABTP010000075.1:0-16685 GCA_011389815.1 Desulfobulbaceae bacterium
TTATTGACGGAAGCCTAAAAAAAGCAGCAGAAGCACCTTAGATTGAACGTTTTGAAATAACGTGTCAGGGTATTGACCACCCTGAATTCTTCCGACTGCCGAGAAATTCAGCAGATACTAATTAAATAATGCACGATACAAGAAAATTCCACCCTTTCGGAAAATCAACACTCCTTGCCACCCTGCTCGCAAGCCTTCTTTTTCTCTCGCCTTTCCCTGCCACAGCCCAATCCGACAGCATTACCAACGATCTGGATGCTGTACTCGAAGGCTTTGAAACAGAACCGTCCAGCGAAAATTCATCAGCAGACTCAGACCTTGATACGGTGCTGGACGGTTTTGAAGGAGAAGAGGAAGTCGAGATGGAGGAACAAACAGAATCCATCTCTTCCTGGTTACCAGACTGGCTCAGCGTTGATGGTTGGGTCCAGTTCGGCACCACCTATAATATTGCCCATAATGCACCGGCAGAAGGCGACCCCGACTGGCGCGGTTTTTCCAAGGCACGCATTGATCTCCAGCTTGATCTTGAAGCCCGTTTTTCTGACTCCTGGTCTGCCAAGGTAGGTGGCAAAACCTTTTATGACGGGATTTATTCCATCCAAGGTCGGGAGGAATACACCAGCTATGTTCTGAATGAGTATGAAGACGAAGTGGAATTGCGGGAGGCCTATGTACAGGGTCAGCTCGCAGATACAGTGGATCTCAAGCTTGGTCGCCAGATCGTGGTCTGGGGCAAATCCGATACGATCCGCATTACTGACGTACTCAATCCCCTGGATATGCGTGAGCCCGGCCTGACAGATATTGAAGACCTGCGCCTTCCCCTGACCATGACCAAACTGGATTATTATTTTGGCGACTGGGAGTTGTCTGGTATCGCTGTTCATGAAATCCGCTTTAATAAAATCCCGGTTTACGGTTATGATTTCTACGCAGCAGACGAGCCGGCTCCCCCAGCCGATGATCCAGATAGCTCGCTGGACAATACTGAATGGGCACTATCCTTGAGCGGGATCTTTACGGGTTGGGATCTTGATCTTTACTATGCCCGTATTTTTAACGATACTCCCCATTTTGAGTATGTCCTGCTCAACAACGATTCCACCGAAATACAGCAAAAGCATGAACGTCTGCATATGTTCGGCTTTGCCTATAATAAGGCCCAGGGAAACTGGTTATTAAAAACTGAAGGGGCTATCCTCAACAGAGTCCATTACACCAACCGGCCTGGTGCTGGTTATACTCGAATGGATATGCTGGTGGGTGCGGAGTATTCAGGTTTTGCTGAAACCACCATTTCCCTGGAATTTGCCAATCGCCATATCAATAACCACAGACCCTATCTGGAAACCTCCCCGGACGGAGTCTACCAGGACATGTATCAGCTGGCCTTTCGCTACTCTCGTGACTTTTTGAATGACACTCTGAATCTGAGCCTGCTGGTGATGCTGTACGGTCCTTCTGAGGCTGATGGAGCCTTTGAGCGTTTGTCTCTGGATTATGACCTGACTGATACGCTTACCCTGCGCGGCGGGGCAGTGCTTTATCAATCTGGTGATTTACTGACCATGCAGGAGGTTGCAGATAATGATCGGGTGTTTACCGAGCTTCGTTATTCTTTTTAAGGGCAAAGAAAGCTCTTTTTCACAAAAATATTTGCGCCGAATATCTCGTAAGCAATGAGCATGCTTTCTTTCACTGCTTGAATGTAGTATGCCATGATAAAGAGAAAAAAAGATGTTCGAAGAATTTTTAGGCGTTACAGCGTAAGGAAATATTTAATATTACCATTGTGAATGGTTTCGTTGACAAAATTACAAAAATGGGATATTTATACTTCTTCAACTGCGTGTAGCAGAGTTTGTCAATGTATCAGCGTTTTTTTGACGCAGTTGTCATTTGGTACTCCTACGTTTCCTGATACAGGATCTGTTTAGCCCAATGAAACAGGGGTGATCAGAAAATATAATTGCTCAATGTGGTGATAGTATGTCAAAAAAAACATTTGAAATGAATCCTGGATTCAGCGCTGAGGTGGTTGCGGAACCCGGTGGTCAGCATCTGAATTCCTGTTTTTCCTGCGGTGCCTGTTCCGGGGCTTGCCCGGTCAGTCAGGCTGTCCCTGATTTTGATCCCCGCAAAATCATCCACATGGTTCGCATGGGCATGGAGGAGCGTTTACTGGACTCGGACCTGCTCTGGTATTGCTCAGGATGTCGGAGCTGCGTCTTTGTCTGTCCTCAGGATGTCAGCTTTGCCGATATTATGAATGCCCTGGCAAACCTGGCACTGAAAAAAGGATATATAAACGAAGAGCAACTGGTGGAAAAGGGCAAGGCAGCCCAGGTACAGCGTGATCTCTGTGTTTCCTGCCTGACCTGCGTTCGAGTATGTCCCTGGGATGTGGCGCAGATTGATGACGCTGGCGTGGCAACGATTAAGGTAACAGATTGCAAGGCCTGCGGAATTTGTGTTGCTGAATGCCCGGCCCAGGCCATTACCCTGAATGAAGCTGAAGATGAGCGCTTGATTGCTGCCTGTGGCAGTTAATGAATAATAAAGCAATAATATGGAGCAAATTCAATGAGTTTTACACCGGACATACGCCTGTTCAGTTGCCATTATACATCTCAGCAGAGTTGCGCTGATCAGGGACATAAGCTACAGCAGTTAGATTTCCCTGAAAATGTCACTATGACCCGGGTTGTCTGTACAGGAAAGCTGGAAGAGATTACCTTGCTCAAGGCATTTGAAGACGGAGCAGATGGAGTCTACGTAGTTGGCTGCCCAGCTGACGGCTGTCATAATGTAAAAGGCAGTCAACGAGCTGCCAAGCGTGTGGAAGCAGTCCGCTCTGCCTTAGGAGAGCTTGGGTTGGAAAAGGATCGGGCAAAGATGTTTTTTTTGCCACGCGGCCTGCACCCGGAATTTGTTGATGTTGCCCAGGAGATGACAGACCATATTGCCGAGCTGGGACCTTCTCCTTTTTGATAAGGGGGATTCCCAAAAAAACACGTTCCCCGTTTTCGATATGTAGGGGCAGGCCCCTGTGCCTGCCCGATAGACAAGGGCGAACACAGGGGTTCGCCCCTACAACTTTTTCAGGAGTTTCATAATGATTATTGCTGAACGAAAGCCCTTGGCTGAAATAATAGAGATGGTTCAGGATTGCAAAAAAATTCTGGTGCTGGCCTGTCGAGGCTGTGTCACAGTTTGTTCCGCAGGTGGTGAGCGGGAGGCTGAAATCCTGGCCTCCCTGATTCGGCTTGGTCTGAAAAAGGCAGGGAAAAGCGCTGAGGTTTCTGATGCCTCCCTGGTTCGCCAATGCGATAAAGAATATATAAATGGTATTGATCAGTTCAAAGATCAGTACGATGCTATTGTCTCCACAGCCTGCGGGGTAGGCGTAAACTTTATTGCCAATCTCCGGCCTGATGATAATGTTTTTCCTGCCCTGAACACCACCTTTTTCGGCGGCTCGTCTGAACAGGGTATCTGGACGGAACAGTGTGCTGGTTGCGGTGATTGCGTTCTCCATCTGACTGGCGGACTGTGCCCGGTGGCCCGTTGCGCCAAAAGCCTGATGAACGGTCCCTGTGGTGGTTCTGTGGATGGTCGTTGTGAAATTGATGCTGAGGTGAACTGCATCTGGCAAATGATCTATGATCGCATGGGCCGTTTGCAACGACAGGAAGAACTGTTTGCCTCTGCTCCTATTTGTGATTGGTCCACTGCCGGTCATGGTGGGCCACGGAAGCAGGTCAGAGAGGATCTGACCGTGTAGCAGCAACGAACCTAAAGCAAACAAACTGAAACTTTTGTTGACAAACAGGGATCATTCCGGCATAACGGAAAGATCCCTGTTTTTTTGTTTGAGCAGGATTAGACCTATATTCAAGAGACCAGCATGATTGGTCGCAAAAAAAAATTCTTCATCGGTAGAGAATAATGTATTTTTTTCTGTTATCAGTTCGAAAAATCCTTCAGGCAGCCCTCATTGTTACAGTTCTTCTGGTGGTTGCGAACCCAGGACTCTGTCAAAGTGACGATGACCCGATTAATATTGAAGCAGATCGGATGATTTCCCAGGAAAAGAAAAATTCCGTGGTATTTATAGGCAACGTTGATGCCACCCAGGGAGAGGTCACCATCCGTACGGATAAAATGACCATTTATTATAAAGAAGATGATCCCAACAAAGCCAAAAGTCAGGCCCAGAAGGTGGAGAAGATGATCTGTGTCGGCAATGTCAAAGTCACGCAGGAAGACTGGCTGGGTACCGGGGATCGGATGGATTATTTTGCCAATGCACGTAAGGTAGTCCTGCAGGGCAATGCCAAGACATGGCAAGGCAAGAACATGGTGTCCGGGAAAACCATCACCTATTATCTTGACGAAAAGCGATCAGAGGTGGAAAGCCCTGATGCAAAAGTAGCAAAAGATGGAAAGAAAAAACCAGAACGAGTAAGAGCAACTATTATCCCGAATTCTGACAACAAGAACTAATGGAGCCTGTTTCTATCCTGGAAACCAGGAATCTGATCAAAGAATACCGGGCCCGCCGGGTGGTGGATCAGGTCAATCTGCAAGTGCAAAACGGCTCTATTGTTGGTCTGCTGGGGCCAAACGGCGCTGGTAAGACCACTACTTTTTATTCTATTGTTGGTTTTATCCGGCCAACATCAGGATCTATTATTCTTGATAACCAGGAAATACAGGGGCTTCCTATCCATCAGCGGGCATCCAAAGGGATTACCTATCTGGCTCAGGAAGCCTCGGTTTTTAAAAAACTGACGGTGGAAGAAAATGTTCGCATCGTTTTAGAACCATTGGGGCTCACTCGTAATGAAATAAATAATCGCATCAATGAGTTAATGGCTGAGCTCAAGATAGAATACCTCTCCAAAAATAAAGGGCATGCTCTTTCCGGAGGTGAGCGGCGAAGGGTGGAAATCATGCGGGCGCTGGCCACCCGGCCCCGTTTTATCCTTCTTGATGAACCCTTTGCCGGTGTTGACCCTCTGTCTGTGGCGGATTTGCAGGAAATCATTCGAGGACTCAAAGCAAAAGGGCTGGGCGTGCTGATTTCAGATCATAATGTTCGAGAAACATTGCAGGTGTGCGACTTCGCCTATATAATGAATGCAGGACAGATTCTTACCAGCGGTGCTGCCGATGATATTATCCAGAGTGAATTGGCTAAGAAGATGTATCTTGGCGAAAATTTTACTATGTAGAGGCGGGGCCGTACTTACGGCATACATTTTATGTTTTTTAATCAATGAGTCTTGAACTCCGACAACAAGTAAAACAGACGCAGAAATTGGTCATGACGCAGCAATTGCGTCAGGCCATTAAGCTTCTGCAGCTGAACCGCTTGGAATTAACCAATGCGGTGCAAGAGGAAATGGCACAAAACCCTATGCTGGAGGAGACTGTTGGTGTTCAGGAAAATATCAGTAACCCTGATTCCCTATCAGCTGAAGAGTCGCAAAAAACAGAAGAACTGCCACCGGATTTACAGGTTTCAGGCGATGATCCCAAAACCGTAGCAGAGGTTGATTGGGAAGAATACTCCAATAATTTTGATTCTGATTTTTCCTTTTCCAGAGAGGCCCCCTCTGCCGACACTCCCTCTCAATTTGATTTTATTTCTGCTGCTCCTGGCCTGATTTCTTTTCTGGAATGGCAACTCTCCCATCTCAAACTTGATGAAAAAGATCAGGACCTGGCCCAGTTTATTCTCGGCAATCTGAACGGACATGGTTTTTTTGAGGCCTCTGTCGAAGATATTTGTGAATACGCTGCCTGTAGCACGGACGAGGCTGAAGGGATGCTTCGACTGGTGCAAAGCCTTGACCCTCCTGGGGTAGCTGCCCGGGATTTACGAGAGTCACTCCTCCTTCAGTTGGAACGAGAGGGTTTGGAAGAGGACTTGGCTTACCTGCTGGTGGATGAGCATTTGGACGAGTTGCAGACCCATAATTTTACCAGGATCGCAGCAAAGATTGAGTATACTGCCCGGGAAGTTCGCAATGCCTTTAGGGTGATATCCTCATTAAATCCCTACCCTGGGAATGAATATAGTAATGAGCAAACCAACTATGTTGTCCCGGATGTCTACCTGTACAACCTGGATGGCGAGTTTATTATTCAGCTGAATAATGATGGCTTGCCTCAATTGGAGATCTCCACTGCCTATCAAAATCTTATAAAGAATAAGGATAAGACAGGGGCGGATAAGAGTTATTTGGTTGAACAAAAGCGGCATGCACAGAATTTTATCAACTCAGTTCATTATCGACAGAACTCAATATATAAGGTAATGAAGAGTCTGCTGAAGTTTCAGTATGATTTTTTTGAAAAAGGGCCGAGTTATCTTAAACCTCTTATTCTTAACGATGTTGCCCAGGATATCGGATTGCATGAATCCACTGTGAGTCGTATTACTTCAAATAAATATGTGCATACCCCCCAGGGCTTGTATAAACTGAAATATTTTTTTTCCAGTGCAGTCTCAACAACTGATGGTAACCTTGTCGCTTCTGAGGCGATAAAAAATCGTATCAAACAGCTGATCCAGCAAGAAGCTCCGGAAAAACCGCTCAGTGATAATGCTCTTTCTGAGCTTTTAAAGAAGGAAGGGTTGAGCGTTGCCCGAAGAACAGTGGCAAAATATAGAGATCAAATGAAAATTCTTCCGGTGAAACATCGTCGTAAAAGCCGTTGATGAAGAAATAACATATCCTGTGGGAAAGGAATATTTACGAAAAAATGATAGAACTCTCAGAAGGATGCATTGTCCTTGAATTAGAATCAACGCACAAGGAAGGACTTCTTGAAGAACTGGCCGGAACAGTTCAGAAAAAATATCCAGAACTGAATGCGCAAATCATCCAACAGGTATTATTAGAACGGGAGCAGCTTGGCTCAACTGGCGTTGGCAATGGTGTTGCGATTCCACATGGAAAACTCCATGAGCTGGACCAATGCCTTGTCTGCTTTGGCAGGTCAACTAAGGGGGTTGGTTTTGAGTCAAAGGATAATAAGCTGGTTCATCTGGTTGTGATGATTCTCTTACCTATGAATATGGCCCAGGAATACCTTCAAATCTTAGCCAAAATCAGCAACATGATGAAGAGTGAAAACAACAGGAATAAATTTCTTCAGGCGAGCAGCAAAAAAACTATTCAGCAGCTTTTCAATATGTCATAACTGTAGCTCTCCTTTTACTGTGGTACCTCTATTTTTTTTTCAAGAGAACTTCTTTCCTTTACGAAAAAATATTTGACAGAAGAGTGTAATTTCTGTAAAGCTCTTACCTTTGTTTAATTTATTTTCAATTTTGTTAGAACAAACCCTTTCTTTTTCAGCGTCGTCAGGAGTGATTATATGATTTCAGTTGATATCACGGTGCTCATTCACATTATTAATATGATTGCTTTAATGTTCATATTGAACAAAGTACTGTATAAGCCTGTTATTGATATTATGGATAAACGGCAGGACAAACTGGATACTCTGAGCGATGACGTTGAAAAATATGAGCGAAATGCCAAGAATCGCCAGGAAAAAGTCGATAAAAAGATGCGAGAGGCCTCAGTCAAAGCCAAGGAAGCAGTAGATGCAGCCAGAAATGAAGCTGCAAAGGCTGGTGCTGAACAGGTGGCTGCGGCTCGTTTGGCAGCAGAACAGGAAAAAGAAAAGCAGGTCGCTCAAGTTCACGCTGATTTTCAGGAAACCCGGGATAAATTATTGGGCAACACAGAAGTCTTTGCTCAGGAGATGGCCGAAAAAATATTGGGAAGGAGTTTGGAGGGATGAGAGTTCGAAATATGAAAAAAATTATTCCGATACTACTTGTTGTCGGCCTGTGCGGAGGATATACTGCATCCTTTGCTGAGGAACACGGCAAAGAAAAACATCCAGCTGAACAGGCTGTTGTCCATGATGTACACGATAGACACACACAATCTATTGACGACTCTGCCAAGGATCAAGCTGAACATCCCGCACCTGTTGCAGAAGCACACGGAGCCGACGATCATGCTGAAGCTGCTGGCGAACATTATGCGCCTATGATAACAGCAGCAAAGCTGAAAGACCTTTTCTGGCGGGCCTTGAATTTTGCCGCTCTTGTTTTTATCCTGGTCAAATTTCTTGCCAAACCCATTACAGCAGGTCTGGGTGGCAGACGACAGGAAATTAAGGACGAATTGGAGACCATACAGCAACAACGAGACGAGGCAGAACAGGCCTATAAAGCCTTTGAGTCGCGTTTGGCTGGCATGGAAGATGAGCTGACAGAACTTGTTGACAAAGCAAAGGCAATGGCTGAGGACGAGAAAACCAGGATCCTTGCCGAGGCCGAGGCATCTGCAAAGGAGATACGGCGTCAGGCTGAAGCTGCTGTTCAGGGAACGTTTGCCCAGGCAAAGAGCAGGTTGCAGGCTGAAATTGCAGAACAGGCTGTTGCCATGGCTGAAGAGTTGATCGTCAAGAACCTGACTCCAGAAGATCAGGTGGCGATCACTGAACAGTATCTTGAACGTGTGGGTGCAGTACAGTGAAACAGACAGTGATAGCAAAACGGTATGCCAGGGCGATCTTCAGACTTGGGCAGGACAACGGGACTGTTGACAGCTATGCAGAGACTCTCAACACCCTTGCGGAACTCTTTGATGATCCCAAGCTTGAGGTTGCTGAAACCCTGATCAATCCTCTGTACCCGCTTGAGGCCAGATACAAGGTTATGACAGCCATTGCTGAAGCAGCAGGCGCAGATGCCTTAATGACCGCCTTTTTGAATCTGCTGGTTGAACGAAAACGAATTGACGTGCTCCGGGAGGTTGCAGCTCAGGTTCGCGGTATGCTTGATCTGGAAAAGAATATCAGTCATGGCCGAGTCACATCAGCAATAGAACTTGATAATGCCTTGCTTGGTAAGATCCAGGCAAAGCTGGAAGAACTTACAGGTAACAAGGTAATTCTTGAAACACAGGTTGATCCCTCGATTATCGGTGGCATAATAGCCAGGGTCGGAGATCTGGTGTTAGACGGAAGTATTAGAACACAACTTAATGGATTAAAAGAATCTATCAAGGGGAGAGAATAGTCAGATGCAGATCAAAGCCTCAGAAATCAGTCGGATCATCAAGGATCAGATAGCCGGTTATGCCATTGATATTGATCTGAAAGAAACCGGAACCGTCCTTTCGGTTGGTGACGGTATTGCCCGTGTCTACGGTGTGGAAAACTGTCAGGCCATGGAATTGCTTGAGTTCCCCGGCGGTATCATGGGACTTGCTCTGAATCTGGAAGAGGATAATGTTGGTGTTGCGGTCATGGGTGATGTCCGTAATATTAAAGAGGGCGATATTGTTAAACGAACAGGAAAGATCGCTGAGGTTCCTGTGGGACCGGAACTGGAAGGTCGCGTTGTAGACGGTATTGGTCAGCCTATTGATGGCAAAGGGGTAATAGATTCCAAAGAGACCCGGAAAATGGAGGTTCTGGCTCCTGGTGTTATCGCCCGTAAGGGTGTGCATGAACCCTGCTATACCGGCTATAAGGCGGTAGATGCAATGACTCCGGTGGGTCGTGGACAGCGTGAGCTGATTATTGGTGACCGTCAGATCGGCAAGACCGCGCTCTGTGTTGACGCCATTATAGCCCAGAAAAACAGCGGTATACATTGTGTGTACGTAGCCACTGGTCAAAAAAAATCCACAGTTGCTCTGGTTGTTGAGGCATTACGGAAGCATGGTGCCATGGAATATACCACTGTGGTTGCGGCCTGTGCCTCTGATCCTGCGCCCATGCAGTACGTTTCTGCAATGGTCGGCTGTGCAATGGCTGAATATTGGCGCGATAGCGGTCAGCATTCCTTGATTATCTACGACGATCTCTCTAAGCAGGCTGTTGCCTATCGCGAGCTGTCACTGCTGCTCCGTCGTCCACCAGGACGTGAGGCCTATCCCGGTGACATCTTTTTTAACCATTCCCGCCTGCTGGAGCGTTCCGCCAAGGTGAGTGATGAACTTGGTGCTGGTTCCATGACTGCCCTGCCCATTATTGAGACCCAGGCAGGTGACGTTTCCGCCTTTATCCCCACCAATGTTATCTCTATTACTGATGGACAGGTCTTTCTGGAGCCGAGCCTGTTCTTTGCCGGTGTTCGTCCGGCGATCAATGTTGGTATCTCGGTTTCCCGTGTTGGTGGGGCAGCCCAGGTAAAGGCTATGAAACAGGTCGCAGGTACCCTGCGTCTTGATTTGGCCCAGTATCGTGAGCTGGCAGCCTTTGCTGGCTTTGGTTCAGATCTGGATGCTGCAACCCAGGCCCAGCTGACCCGTGGTGAGCGTCTGGTGGAGATCCTCAAGCAGCCCCAGTATCAGCCCCTGCCCATGGAAAAGCAGGTAGCCATCATTTTTGCCGGGACCAAGGGGTTTTTGGATAAATTCCCAGTGGATACCCTTGCTGATTATGAGCAGGAACTGTACAGCTATATTGAAACCAATGAACCTTCTATCTTCACAGAGCTGCGGGAAAAAGAAGAAATCTCAAGTGAGCTGGAGGAAAAAATGAGAAAAACGCTGACCAGTTTCGGTGAGGCCTTTAAGGCGACCAAGGGTTTGAACTAAAGGGATGCACGAAGCTCGAATAGCTGGAAATAGCACAAGGAACTGATCACATGCCTGGATTAAAGGATGTAAAAAATAAAATAGAAGGTGTTTCCAAAACCTCGCAGATTACCAAGGCCATGAATATGGTGGCCTCAGCGAAACTGCGCGGTGCTCAGGAGCGAATGGAAAACTTCCGCCCCTATGCAGAAAAATTTGACGAGGCCATAAAGGATTTGTCCACCGGAGCAGGCGACAATCAGCCACTCATGGAAGTCCGTGATGTGGAATCGGTGGAATTGATCGTTGTTACTTCTGACCGAGGGCTGTGCGGGAGTTTTAATGCCAATATCGTTGCCAAGGCCCAGAAACTCATTGATCAATTCGAGGCTGAGGGAAAAAAGGTCAGCGTGGTCACAGTGGGCAATAAGGCGACACAGGCTTTTAGACGATCTGGTAAGATTCGTGAATCATATACTGACCTCATGGGTTCCTTTCAGATGTACAATGCCCGTGAGATTTCACAAAATGTCAGCAATCAGTTCTGTTCCTATCAGACTGATGAAGTGCGGATTGTCTATGCCCGTTTCGTTTCTCTGGCTAAACAGCAGGCAATAGCAACAACTTTACTGCCTATTAAACCCTCTGAGCAGGAAAAGGCGGGGGATTCCGCAGCAGTTGACTATATCTATGAGCCAAGTCCTGACTTGATTATGGAGAGCCTTCTTCCCTTGCATCTGAACGTACAAGTATACCACGCTATGATCGAAGTTGCTGCTGGTGAGCATGCGGCCCGAATGACGGCAATGGATAATGCTACCAAGGCATGCGGAGATATTATCAAGGATTTGACGCAACTGTACAATAAGGCTCGCCAGGCAGCCATTACCGGTGATCTTATGGATATTGTCGGTGGTGCTGAGGCACTGAAGGGCTGATACGAAATATAAAATTTTTGGATATTGCAAAATTGTTTCCAGGAGGCCATTTCAATGGGTGAATTGCGAGTTGGAAGAATTATTCAGGTCATCGGACCTGTTGTTGATGTTGAGTTTAAGGCGGACGATCTGCCTGAGATTATGAGTGCGCTCTTTGTCACCAATCCAGGCATTGATGATACAGAAGAAAATCTGGTTATTGAAGTGGCCCTGCATTTGGGTGATAATGTGGTCCGCTGTATAGCCATGGATCAGACCGATGGTCTGGTACGTGGTATGCAATGTCGGGATTCGGGAGAACCAATCACTATTCCGGTGGGTGCTCCGGCCCTGGGACGGATTATGAATGTAGTCGGTCGTCCGGTGGACGGGCTGGGTGAAATTGATGCTTCCAAGACCATGCCCATCCATCGCTCTGCTCCAGAATTTACTGAGCAGGATACAGAGGTGAACGTACTGGAGACCGGTATCAAGGTGATTGACCTGCTGGTCCCCTTTCCCCGTGGTGGCAAGATGGGGCTGTTTGGCGGTGCTGGTTGCGGTAAGACCGTTATCATGATGGAAATGGTTAACAACATCGCTATGCAACACGGTGGTATTTCCGTGTTCTGCGGCGTGGGCGAGCGAACCCGTGAGGGCAATGACCTGTACATGGAGATGAAGGAGTCCGGCGTCCTACCCAAGGCGGCTCTGGTGTACGGCCAGATGACCGAGCCTCCAGGTGCCCGCGCCCGTGTTGCTCTGGCCGGACTAACCGCTGCTGAGTATTTCCGTGATGAAGAAGGTCAGGATGTACTCTTCTTTGTTGATAACATCTTCCGTTTCACCCAGGCCGGTGCTGAGATATCGGCACTGCTGGGACGTATTCCTTCTGCGGTTGGTTATCAGCCCACCCTGGCCACCGATCTTGGTGCTCTACAGGAGCGTATTACCTCCACCACCAAGGGATCTATTACAGCTGTCCAGTGTGTATATGTTCCTGCTGATGACCTGACTGACCCGGCCCCGGCAACCACCTTTGCCCATCTGGACGGTACGGTTGTTCTCTCTCGTCAGATTGCGGAGTTGGGTATTTATCCGGCAGTTGACCCGCTGGATTCCACCTCCCGTATTCTTGATCCTAACGTGGTCGGTGAGGAGCATTACGAGACAGCGCGCGGTGTCCAGGTTTCCTTGCAGAAATATAAAGAGCTGCAGGATATCATCGCTATTCTTGGTATGGACGAACTGTCTGAGGAAGATCAGCTGTTGGTCGGTCGGGCACGAAAGATCCAGCGTTTTCTATCCCAGCCCTTCCATGTTGCTGAAGTCTTTACTGGTATGGACGGAAAATACTGCAAGGTTGAAGATACGGTACGCGGATTTAAAGAAATCCTGGACGGTAAGCACGATGATCTGTCTGAAAATGCCTTTTACATGGTTGGTACCATTGAGGAAGCACTTAAAAAAGATGAGGCGGAAAAGGCCCAGGCCTGATTCATTCAGGAGAATTCCAGGCAGAGGTAAGTAAGAATGGCACAAATTCATCTTGAAGTAGTAACCCCCAACGGAGCCGTTGTCGATGAGGACGTTGATATCGTCACGGCACCTGGTGTTGACGGCGAGTTTAGTGTGCTGGCAAATCATGCTCCGTTTCTGAGTGCGATTAAAACAGGTACCTTGATCTTAAAAAAGGATAAGCAGAAAAAATTTTTAATGGTCAGCGGTGGTTTTGCTGAGGTGTCCAAGAATAAGGCCACCTTTCTGGTGGAAACCGCAGAGTTTGGCCATGATATTGATGTGGACCGTGCCTTGTCAGCTAAAGAACGGGCGGAAAGACGCCTGGCAAAGGCCCGAGCCCAGGCTGATGATATCGAACGAACTCGGGCCGAGGCTGCTCTGCAACGGGCTGTTGCCCGTATAACTGTTGCGCAGAGGTCCAACCTATAATTTTTTTTGTGAGAGTTTGTTGTTTGAAAGGCCGTCCTTTGGACGGTCTTTTTTGTTATCTGCATATGATACGAAAAAATGGGAGAAACGAGAAAGCTATGATGTAACCTTACCCTGCAGACAGGTGATATCCTCCTTGTTAACCACACCATCCTCATTACAATCTGCACATTTTCCATACTCTTTTTCCGCAATCATCTTCTCCACTTTACAGATATCAACTAAGGTTATATGACCACTTGCATTGGCGTCCCCTGGTATGCATTCCTTATTCAAGGCAACAAGGACACTACGCACGTCAAAAACCGTGATTGCACCATCCTCGTCATAATCTGCACACTCCGGCACCGGAGCGCAGGTTCCATTTAAACGCATCAGCTCTTTTATCTCAAACAAATCAGCATGATCAATTTCACCATCCATATTTGCATCCCCCTTTTTACAAGTGGCCCCAACAGCAGACACCGGGACAAACAGCACCAAAAAACTCAGGATCAACACAATACCTTTTTTCCCTTTCTTCATAAGAAGCTCCATATGGTATTAACGTACTTATTTTTTCTATGGAAGTACCAGCTGACTTCTTTGAACTAATCAAGCAACACAGCCTGAATTTTATACTTCCAAAACTGTATTATAACCAGTTCATTATGACCGAGAAAAAAAAGGAATGCAAGGAAGCCCATCATAAATTAACCAACTGATCAAAATATAACATTTTTTTCTTGCCAGGTACATAAGGACAGGATAGGATAAAAAACCTTAGCAGCATGTTACAAGTTATTCCCCTTACCAGAGTGGAAAAATTATGCAAGACCATAAACATTCCATCAAGAACGTTGTCCCTCCAGTAAAAGAAGAATATCCTGAAGCAGAAAAGCACTACACATTAAGGAGATGTGACAATTATACATGCATTCACTATGATCTACATGACCCTGGAGGCAATAACTGCACCCTCTTATTTGCTCTCTCTGAAGAAGGTTGTCAGCTCTACGCCTAATAAAGCTTGGCATAACAAGGTACGTTTTCCGACAGAATTTTGAGGACATTCAAGCATGATACAAGAAGCAATCTCGCTGGTGGTAAGCAGGCAAAATCTTGATGAAGCCCAGATGACCGCAACCATGCAGGAAATCATGAGCGGTGAAGCCACTGATGCCCAGATCGGTTCATTTATCACGGCCCTGCGCATGAAAGGCGAGACCATTGACGAGATCACTGGTGCTGTTCGGGTAATGCGGGAAAAAGCCACCTTTGTTGATACCGGAATCGACACTGCATCAGGCAAGCTGCTCATGGATATCGTGGGCACTGGCGGTGATGGCTCTGGCACCTTTAATGTCTCCACCACCACGGCCTTTGTTGTGGCAGGGGCAGGAATTTCTGTAGCCAAACATGGTAACCGGGCTGTCTCCTCTTCCTGTGGCAGTGCTGATGTGTTAGAAGCCTTGGGGGTTGACCTTTCTCTATCCTCAGAGCAAGTAGCAGAATGCGTACGCACAGTGGGGATCGGCTTTCTTTTTGCTCCCATGCTGCACCAGGCCATGAAACACGCCATCGGTCCCCGGCGTGAAATGGGCATCCGCACCATCTTCAACATCCTCGGCCCCATGACCAACCCAGCTGGCAGCAATGTTCAGCTCACTGGTGTCTTTGCCAAGGAACTTACTGTACCCATTGCAGAAGTTCTGAGTCGTCTCGGTATGCGACGAACCTTGGTGGTCTGGGGGGAAGGTAATATGGATGAGATGACAATCACGGGCACTTCCCATGTGGCTGATGCCCATAACGGCACAGTGGAAAGCTACACCGTGAACCCAGAAGATGTCGGTTTGCCTCGTGCAAACATCGAAGATATTCAGGGCGGAGCCACTGCTCAGGAATCAGCGGCCTTAATACGAGAGGTGCTTGGCAATACCCCCGGTGCCCGTCTTGATATGGTTTTGCTGAATGCCGGAGCATCCCTGCTGGCTGCTGGCAAGGCTACAGATCTTCAGGCCGGAGTGGAACAGGCCCGAGAGATTATCGCCTCTGGGGCAGCTCTGGAAAAACTTGATCTACTTGTTGCTTTTTGTAAAGGTAATATTTGACCTGCTTTATGGGAGTGCTCCCTATCAGAGCAACCTGAGCCTGTTCCGTTTGTTATGAAAAAACTTCCCATCGGCATATCAACCCTGAGCGAGATTATCAAAGGCGATTATGTCTATATCGACAAGACGCAAGAGGCCCTTGCGCTGATTGAAAACTATAAGTACGCCTTTCTGTCCCGGCCCCGTCGTTTCGGGAAAAGCCTTTTTCTGGATACACTCGCTGAAATATTTTCCGGCAATAAAGAGCTGTTCAAGGGATTGTATATCCATGACAAATACGAATTCAACGAATATCCGATCATCAGGATAAGTTTCAGCGGAGATTTACGCAGTCCAGAGGGCCTGCACACAATGCTTATGGCCACTTTGCGTGAAAACAAAAAGAGGTTAGGCGTTGAATGCCACAATGCAAGAGATTTTGCCGTCTGCTTTAAAGAACTGATAGAGAATATCCATGATATGTATCAGCAGGGTGTTGTTATCCTCATAGACGAATACGACAAGGCGATCCTTGATAATCTTGATCAAATTGATGTTGCACTTGAAAACAGGGAGATTATCAAGAGCTTTTACTCGGTCATGAAAGATTGTGACCGATATATTCGTTTTGTCTTTCTCACCGGCGTCAGTAAATTCAGTAAGACCAGTATCTTCAGCGGGTTAAATAATCTGGAAGATATTTCCATTGTTCCTGATTTTGCTCAAGTATGCGGTTACAGCGAAAAGGATGTCCGGCAACATTTCCCTTCCCTTGTGCAAGAAGCAGATTTTCAAAAAATAACAAACTGGTATAACGGATATAATTTTTTAGGCACCAAGGTATTCAATCCCTTTGATATTCTCTTATTTATCAAAAATCGTTACCAATTCAAAAGTTACTGGTTTGAGACCGGCACACCGTCCTTTCTTGTCAAACTCATCAGGGTAAACCACTACTACCTCCCCAACCTGGAGCACCTTGAAGTGGATAGTTCTCTGATCAACAGTTTTGATATTGAGGATATTTCCCTGGAAAGCGTCCTCTTTCAATCCGGCTATTTGACCATAGATCATGTTGAAAATATATTTGACAATGATATCTACCACCTCACCTTTCCCAA
>JAABTP010000075.1:16785-20393 GCA_011389815.1 Desulfobulbaceae bacterium
CATATCAACCCTGAGTGAGATTATCAATGGCGATTATGTCTATATCGACAAGACACAAGAGGCCCTTGCGCTGATTGAAAACTATAAGTACGCCTTTCTGTCCCGGCCTCGTCGTTTCGGGAAAAGCCTTTTTCTGGACACACTCGCTGAAATATTTTCCGGCAATAAAGAGCTGTTCAAGGGGCTGTATATCCATGACAAATACCAATTCAACGAATATCCGCTCATCAGGATAAGTTTCAGCGGAGATTTACGTAGTCCAGAAGGCCTCCACACAATGCTTATGGCCACTTTGCGTGAAAACAAAAAGAGGTTAGGCGTTGAATGCCACGATGCAAGAGATTTTGCCGTCTGCCTGAAAGAACTGATAGAAAATGTTCATGATGTGTATCAGCAGGGTGTTGTTATCCTCATAGACGAATACGACAAGGCAATCCTGGATAATCTTGATCAAATTAATGTTGCACTTGAAAACAGGGAGATTATCAAGAGCTTTTACTCGGTCATGAAAGATTGTGACCGATATATTCGTTTTGTCTTTCTCACAGGCGTCAGTAAATTCAGCAAGACCAGTATTTTCAGCGGGTTAAACAATCTCACTGATATCTCTATTAAACCCATGTTCGCTCAAATATGCGGATACTCGGAAACAGATCTTCGGTTGAACTTTTCTGAACTCTTACATAATGTTGACGGCGACAAAATCAAAGAGTGGTATAATGGCTATAATTTTATGGGAGAAAAAGTTTTTAACCCGTATGATATACTGCTTTTTATCGACAATGACTGCCAATTCAAAAGTTACTGGTTTGAGACCGGCACACCATCCTTTCTTGTCAAGCTCATTCGGGAAAACCACTACTACCTCCCCAACCTGGAGCACCTTGAAGTGGATAGTTCTCTGATCAACAGTTTTGATATTGAGGATATTTCCCTGGAAAGCATCCTCTTCCAATCAGGTTATCTGACTATTGCGGATGTCCAACACAGGCGCGATCGTTACCTGTACACCTTAACGTACCCTAACAAGGAGGTACGGCTCAGTTTTACTGATAATCTGCTGAATCATTTTGTAGATAAAACTCAAAAAAACAGTATTCTTGACGATCTGTACGCCATCTTTCATGAAGCCCACCTGGAAGGTCTTGAAGTGAACTTGAAGCAACTTTTCGCCTCCATTGCCTACAATAATTTTACGAATAACGAAATAGACCGTTACGAAGGTTTCTATGCCAGTGTGGTCTACGCCTACTTCGCCTCTCTTGGATTCCAAGTCATTGCCGAAGATGTGACCAATCGCAGCCGGATGGATCTGACCCTGCTCACGGCAGATACGGCTTATATCTTTGAATTCAAGATCAGGGATGAGGATCCGCTCCAACAGATAAAGACCATGCGTTATTATGAGAAATATGCTATGTATCAGACATGGATCATCGGGATTGTATTTGATGTGAAAACGAGGAATATAACACAATTTGTTTATGAGCAAGTCGAAGCAGGAGGTCAGCGTGTGCCGAATAAACCCCAGAGTTGAAGTCTGAAAGATCTCTTTGCATCCTGAGCCAATGGGCATCTGTATGAATACATTGAGCACATTACATAACAAATTTGATGCTATCCGAACACTCGTGTGTGTTTGTCCTTGCATCCCATCGCATTCAACTCTTCACAGGCTTTCCCTCTGATCATGCAGCAAGACCCCAATATAACGCATAACATACTTATCCTGTGGAAATACCTGGGAAGAAAACGTCGCAACCAATTCCTCCTCCTTGCGCTGCTGATGCTGGTTTCAGTCTTTACCGAGGTCATAACCATTGGTGCAGTCATCCCATTTCTTGGTGTATTGACCGAACCTGAGCACCTCTTTACCCTTGCCTGGATACAACCTGTTATACAAAGCCTTGGTATTGAGACAGCGAACGAGCTCCTTTTGCCGCTCACCCTTGCCTTTATTTGTATTGCTGCCCTTGCCTCAGGAATACGGATTGTACTGCTTTGGTATAATGCCTGGTTAACAGCTGCTATGGGTATCCAACTACAGCGTGATATTTATTCCATGGCCCTTAATAAGCCCTATGAATTTCATGTGGCCCATAACAGCAGTGATTTGATCAGCCTTACCACGCAAAAGGTCGGGGCTGCTATTAATGCAGGGATAATGCAGATCCTTTCCCTGCTCACAGCCTTGGTTATGTCCCTTGCCATTATATCTACCCTGATGTACATTAACCCTTTTGTTGCCTTGTCAGCTTTTCTTATTTGGGGTGGCGGCTATATCCTTATTGCCCGGCTTGTCCGTGCCAGAGTGAGACGGAACAGTACTCTTATAAGGGAGAATCAGCCTCAGGCGGTGAAATGCATGCAGGAAGGGCTGGGGGGGATTCGTGATGTCATTCTGGATAACAGTCAAAAGGTGTTCAGTCAGGGCTATGCGGAAACAATGCAAAAAATCCAGCATGCCGGGATGCAGAATTCTTTTTTAAGCATGCTGCCGAAGAACTTGTTAGAGGTTCTGGGGATTACCCTGATAGCCCTTCTGGCCTATACAATGCAGGAAAATTCTTCCCAAAATGCCTTACCCTTGCTGGGGGCCTTTGCCTTAGGTGCGCAGCGACTTTTACCTGGTCTCCAACAGATCTATTTTTCCTGGTCAAATATTAATGGCAATCATGCTGTGTTGGCTGAAGTAGCTCCATGGTTGGCTGTTGCGCACAACAGCGAAGCAAGGATACAGGCTCCTTCGATTCCGCTGCTGGACTTTCGTGAACAAATAGAACTTCAAGGTGTCAGTTTTTGCTATGCCGGTTCAGACAAAGAGGTCTTGTCCAATATTCACTTAACTATCCCAAAGGGTTCCCGAATAGGATTTATTGGCGAAACCGGTAGCGGCAAGAGCACCTTGCTGGATATCATTATGGGTCTGTTGATCCCGACAGGGGGACAGTTGCGGGTTGATGGAAGAAAAATTGATTCATCTACTATGAAGGCTTGGCAACGGAATATCGCCCATGTCTCACAGGCGATATTTTTATCTGATGGATCCATGCTGGAAAATATCGCCTTTGGTGTCCCGGTTAAGGATATTAATGAAAAAAAGGTGGAACAAGCAGCCCGACAGGCGCAGATTCATGAGTTCATAGAGACTTTGCCTCATGGCTATAAAACTTTGATCGGTGAACGGGGTGTCCGACTTTCTGGTGGGCAACGACAGCGGATCGGGATTGCCCGGGCCTTGTACAAACAAGCTAATGTATTGGTGTTGGATGAGGCGACAAGTGCGCTGGATGATGGCACGGAGAAGGCGGTAATGAAATCAATTGAGAATTTGGATGATAGCCTGACGGTTTTGATGATTGCTCATCGGCTTTCAACCTTGACAGGGTGTGATACAGTTGTTGCGTTGTCGCAGGGAGAAATCCTACGCACTGGAAGCTATACTGTTATGATCCAACAACCTCAACCTCTGCAAGTGCAGGATAGCGTATGTTGAAAAATTCATCAATTCTTATTACCGGCGGGACTGGTTCATTTGGCAAAGCACTTGTCAAAACCATTCTGGCCCGGTATCCTGAAGTCAAGCGGCTGGTGGTGTATTCCCGGGA
>JAABTP010000076.1 GCA_011389815.1 Desulfobulbaceae bacterium
CGTTTTGAAATAACGTGTCAGGGTATTGACTACTATGAATTCTTCCGGCTGTCGAGAAATTCAGCAGATACTAATTATCGAATAGGTCATTCAGCACGGTGCTGATTTTTTGAGTTTTGCCTCTGTATTGCCGGGCCGCAAACTCAACTTCTCCGGGGACGCCGCTGAACAAATGCCAGATAGCATTATGCTTTGCATGGGGAATTTCGTTCAGCACAATCAACCGGATATTGTCGCTGCCTCTGCATATATCGTAAACACCGTCCTGAACTTTTGTCAACTCCGGTTGTTGCGAAAAGAGCTTTTTCGGGTATCGTGAGCTGATGCCGTAGAGCTGAAATTGATCTTCCGGGTAAAGGTTATGGAAAGAAGGGCTGATCTGCTTGCGGTAGTTGACATAATGCCCGGTCAACTCTTTCAGAGTCCATTCGTCCAGCGGTTCCCTGATTGACTTGAAGGTCAACAGGTTGTGTTTCTTCATTCCTTCCAGTCCGTCCGGTAGGGGATGAATGAGTTTGCCTCCATCCTGACGAAGAATAATAATGTCCAGTAGCTGCCTTTTCATGGACAGGTCTTTTTCCAGCTCCACGTTCCAGGCCGAACCGGTGAAAAAGTCGGTGAAGATCAAGCCCAGCAACCTATGCCAGTCTGTTTTTTGTTGTGCGGCCATGAAAATGTGGTGTTTTTGGTCGTATTATTCGGAACGATCTGAGTTGTACTGTATTTTTCTTTGTTTTGCAATGGAGGGGGTGGTGTGTAATATGTGTTCACATACAAATGAATAGCCCCGTGATGTGCGGGGCTTCCTTGAAGACGGTCTTGAAAGAATATCGTATAAATGTTATATTTGATATATGGAATGGCAGATATTCATCACAGAAGAGTATGAGAAGTGGTTCAGGCAATTGCCTCAAAAACATAAGGCGGCGATTGCAACTGACCTGGAGGTTCTTCGGCATTTCGGGCCTCAACTCGGACGACCTCATGTTGATCAGATAAAAGGATCTCGCTATTCCAATATGAAGGAGTTACGAACAAAAGCTTCATCCAAGGTGTACCGATCTTTGTTTGCTTTCGATCTTGATCGCCAAGCAGTTATTTTATGCGGCGGAGACAAAAAGGGAAAAAATCAGGAGAAGTTTTACAAACGTTTGATTGCAGAAGCAGATAGAATCTTCGCAGATCATCTGGAAAATATGCAGAATAAATAGTGGGGTGTCCATGAAAACATTAGATCAGCTTCTTGAAAAGAACTTCTCTGCCAGCGAGCAGGCCAATATCCGAAGTAAAGCGCAAGAGAAAATTGCCTCTATACGCCTGCAACAGGTACGGAAGTCACAGCATATCACCCAAAAAGAACTGGCACAAACACTAGGGCTATCGCAGTCGGCACTGTCTGAGCTTGAAAGGAGGCCCAATATTACCCTTGGTAACTTACACCGTTATATTGAGGCACTTGGGGGAAAATTGGAGATAACCGCTGTCTTTCAGGAAGGGAAAAAGGAGTTGTTGGCGTAGGAAGCAGAGCTTCAGCAATAAGGATTCCCAAGCCGGAGCTTGGGAACCAGGAGAAAACCATGGGTAGGGATTTCGTGTTGAATCCCTAACTCTCCCGAATCAACTCAAGCAACTCATCAGCACTGATGCGGGCCCCGGTATCAGTACCCTCCAGCAGGGAGTTAGCCAGATTCCGTTTTTCATGATGGAGCTGGACTATTTTTTCTTCTATGGTCCCTGCGGTTACCAATCGATAGACTGTTACCGGGCGTTTCTGCCCAATACGATGGGCCCGATCCGCAGCCTGATCCTCCACAGCCGGGTTCCACCAGGGATCCATATGTATAACATAGTCAGCAGCAGTGAGGTTTAACCCCAATCCGCCTGCCTTAAGGCTGATCAGGAAGAGATCGCCTTCCCCTGCCTGAAAGGCATCGACCTGTTTGATCCGTTCTTTGGAGGGGGTGGTACCGTCCAGGTATTTATAGGAAATACCTTCCTTGTCAAGGTATTCACAGATCAGGGCAAGATGCCCGGTGAACTGACTAAAAACCAGGGCCTTATGGCGAGATTCCAGTAATTCTTCTATCACCTCTGCAAAGACCCGGAGCTTACTGGAGGAAATCTTTGTATCTTTATCAATGAGTTTCGGGTTGCAACAGGCCCGCCGCAACCGCATGATCTCCGCAAGGATCTGAAGATGACGCCCGCTTTTCTGGCCATTGGTTTCAATATTCTCAATAGCCTGCTGGCGGATTGCCTCGTAAAACTGCATTTCCGATTTCTTCATCTCCACCCGTAGGGAGATTTCGGTCCGGGGCGGCAGTTCATCCAGAACTTCAGACTTAATCCGGCGGAGCATAAAGGGACGGATCAGTTTTCTCAGCTGGCGGCGGGCCGCCTGATCCTGATGTTTTTCAATGGGAATACCAAAACGGCTATTGAATTGTTTATAGCTGCCCAGCAGACCGCGATTGATAAAATTAAAAAGGTTCCACAGCTCACCCAGGTGATTTTCAATGGGCGTACCCGTGGTGATCAGACGGAATTTAGCATTGATGCGCATAGCTGCCTTGGAGCGCTTAGTAGCAGCATTTTTGATGGACTGGGCCTCATCCAACACCACAGTTTCCCAGGAAACGGTTTCCAGGATATCGACCTCCTGCTGAAGCAGGGTATAACTGGTAATAAGGATGTCCCGTTTTCCCAGATTCTGAACAATGGCCTTCCGGTCATCCACCCCGGAAAGGGTTTTCAGAGTGAGGGTAGGGGCAAAGCGGGCCACTTCCTGTTCCCAGTTCATACAGACTGAGGTCGGGGCAATGACCAGACTGGGACCGTTTTCAGCACGATCAAGAATAACTGCGATGGACTGTAAGGTTTTACCAAGTCCCATATCGTCTGCAAGACAGCCCCCCACACCCAGGTGGGCCAGACGCGCCATCCAGATAAAGCCTTCTGCCTGATAATCACGCAGCTCAGCCTGCAATGTGGATGGAACCTCCGGAACAAAGTTTTGCACATAATCTATTCGTTTCAGCTGCTCACGCCATCCTTCATCAGCTGTGGTATTGGCCTGTTGCGTCAGATCTTCCAGGGCCAGGGCTGCCAGAGGGTGGACCTGAATCTCGCCATCTTCGGATTTTTTTTCACCCTTGGTCTCACCAAATTGGATCAGATCTTCAAGGCGGTCACGAAACTCCTGGGTCAGGGCCAGAAATTGTCCTTTGCCTAATGGGATAAAACGACTGTGGGAGTCACGAATTTTATCAAGCAGGGACTTGAGGTCAATCACCTCGTCCTGATCCACCTTGACATGACCAGATAAAGAAAACCAGTTTTGTTGGGAGGTCCGGATATTGAGATTCAGTTGGTTGACCCCGGCACGTCTCCGCAGAGCCAGTTTTTCTCCTTCAGGCCATTCCAGCACGACCCTGTCACGGATCTCTTCCAGTTCAAGCAAGGCCTGGAGGCATTCGTCCGGGTCCAGCATATGCCATTCACGGTCGTTTTCCTGCTCCAGGTCAACAGCAAGGTCCAGGATCGGGCAGCTTTCCTCTACTTCACGGGCCTTTTCTTCTTCAAGGAGCAGGTTTCTCCGGGTTTGCATCCGCCGTTTATCCACTTCGGCCATCAGGTTGGCTACCCCAGCCCCTGGCTTAAGATAAGGACCGCGCCGGGAAAAAGGCTGGACAAACATCTCTAACCGGAATCCGCTTCCGTAGGGAATGATGTGGAGATGAATAGTGGAGTCAGACTCAACAATCTGGACACCTTGTTCTGCTGAACCCACATTAATGGAGGAGTGGACCGTCATGAAGGAAGCAACATTGCCGATAACATCAAGCATCTGGGCACTGGCCGAGATAGGGATTCCCTGGCTTTGCATTTCATCACGATTAATTATTTCAGCAACTTTTCGATGCTGCTCGTTAATCTCCATAATGCGGAAACGGGTCGGGGTTTCCGGCCAGACAGCTATCTTGCCTTTACCGATATCCTGAAGAAAACGGATAAAGAGATGCTCGTTCTTCTCTTCAACCATCAGCTCTGGTTCCCCAGCCACGATTTCCACTGGGGTTTTTCCTGATTTTTCAAGAAAGACATAGGGGTGCCCCACTAAGGCGGGCAAGGCCTCATCCATATCGAATTCACAGCCACCATTGCGGGCATTGATGTCACCGACCTGACGCAGGGCTGCACAGATTTTTATATCCTGCTCAGTGAGAAAGTCAAAATCTTCAGGTTGCATCAGGCGATTCAAACCTATTCCTCTGCCCTTACTCCATTTTCCACCTCTTTTCTTCTTCTGCTCTTTCGTTGACAGGCTCAGGGACTCTCCATCAAACTGGACCAGCCAGATCAATCGGCTGGTCTGTTCCGGCTTGCGGGAATTGCTGGTTACGGTGATGAGTTCCTGCAGGCTCTGTTTCCATGGGGTATTATCTGTTGAGACAATATGAATAATGGAGGTGCAGTTGTTTTGCTCCCGCAGTTTCCTGGCCTTTTCAGCCATATCATTTTGACCGGCTTTAAGGGCATTGAGGAGTTCTCCGACCTCCATAACAAACCAGGAAAAACCATTTTTTTCAGCCTGCTGAAACAAGGAAATAAGGTCATTTTGTAACTCATCAGGTATCTCTACTCCCATCCAATAGAGGGAGAGGACAGAGATCAGGGAACTCAGGCCGCGATCTTCCGCCTTGAGCTGTTCTGTCAGCACTTTCATGTCTGGCAAGGTGCCGTCAACACTTCGTACATAGGCATCAAGAAAACGAAAGGGAACCTCTTCCGGGCAGCCCTTGCAACGTTCCAGGACCAGGGTAACAGAGCGACGAATAAGGAGCCGGTCTTTTTCTGTATTACGGGCAAGGAGGGAAAAAATGCAAAAAAGACCAGTTATATTAAAGAAAAAAGTTTCTTCAGGGCCAGCATACTTGTTGAGTTGGGCAAGGTCTTGTTCGAAAAGTTCCAGGGCCTTGGTTGTCTCGCCCTGGAGAAAGGCAAGAGTGCCTGCAAAACCAGATCCCTGAAAGGTTTCTGCACGTTTTTTCACCAAAGCAGTAAGCTTGTCAAAATCACCCTGCAAGAGATAGTAGCCAGCCAGCATACGCTGAAAAGGCACCTGTTCATCTTCAGACAGGGTCATGCCGTCTTCATCTTCAAGATAGGCAATAACTGCCGGAAAATGACAGGACTTATCCATTGCATAATGGATAATGGTGTTGAGAAAGAAAAATTGCTGAAAACCTGGCAGGCTGCCAAACCAGGCTGGATCAAAATTTCTTGCAATAATCCTCACTGCTGGTGGCTCAGGCCCGATATGCTCTGCCCCGTGCTTTTCTAAGAAAGAGACTGCCTCATCCACTTTATCAAAATCGTCTCCATAGAGACCGATGCGGAATTGACGCAAGGCCCGTTGGCAGCGGGTGGTCCATTTCCCGTATAAATACGAGACCGGTGCTTTTTTTTCAATTAAGGCTGCAAGGTCTGCGAATCGTCCTTCTGTCACTGCCTGGCGGGTTAATTGCTCAGCAAGAGAGGGCGGACATTGGTTTAACGCATTAAGGAATCCTTGGTCCTGGAGCTGTTGAATGGTCGAGTCCAGCTCATGACTGGTTAATCGATGCACGTCCGGGATGGGAAGATCTGTTCCGGCAAGGCAGTTGCCCAGAAAGGTGGTGGATACCGGCTCGTAGATTATGGAGATGAACTGAAGAAGGAATTGTTCAAACAGAGGTAGTGTATGAATAGGCGGTAGTTGGTCGTTTGTTTGCTCTGGCAGGGACATGTTTTTCGTAACAGGAAGAAGAGGAAACTTGTTGTCTTTACGTACGTTCAGCGAGGAATTCTTTTGAACGTTCTCAAGAAGAACAGACAGAGCCTTTTGCCCTGTCTGCCTCAAAAAAACTATGAACTCATTAAAGGGCTACTTGAGTAGAGAGTCGTTGGTGGCTATGGTGGATCGGGCCTGGAGACCAGCCACCCAGGAGCCGACAAGCTCTTTCCGGGCCGATGCCAGCAATTTTTCTTTTGCTTCATTCCGTTTGGCTTCATCGGCTTTTGCATCCCCGATTCTGCGCTCAGCGACTTCAAAAAGATAGTAGGAAGCACCGATCTGGACAGGGGTCTGGGCTGTTTTTTGCTTCCACGGCATCTTAAAGCCTTCCTGAATCAGTTGTTTGGGAGGCAGATCCTTACCGCCTGGAGCGTTGCGCTGGAGAAAATCTGTTGTTGTAACCTCTGGCTTATTTTCCAGTTCGTTAACAGCCTGTTGAAGACTTCCCTGCTCATTGCTGGCTGCCAGCAGTTCCTCAGCAGCGGTGCCTGCCAGTTCCTCAGCTTTGTCCTTGGTATAATCAGCAGCAACCTGCTCCCGGACAGTAGCAAGCTCCGGCAATTCAGGCTTCTGAATATCATCAACAAAGAGAATTGCATATCCTTCACTGGTTTCCACAATAGAGGAAAGCTCGCCTTTTTTAAGGCTAAAGGCAACATTTAAAAATTTGGGATCATTGATTATCTCTTCGGGAACATCGGACCGGGCAAAATAATCAGAGGTCAGAATCTCAGTTTCACCTTCCTGACTGTATTTTTCCAGGCTGCCTGATCGCATAATCCCTTCGTAAGCCTTGGTAACGTTTTTGAAGGCAAGGTCTTTAGCGTTTTGTTTTTTCAAAGTTACTGCCAGGTTGTCTTTGACCTGTTCAAAGGTGCGAACAGATGCCGGACGAATTTCTTCCAGTTTAATGATATGGTAACCAAATTGGGTCTCCACCACTTCGCTGATTTCTCCTGGTTGAAGGGAAAAAACCGCTTGGTTAAAAGCTGGTGGTACCATTTGTCCTTTCGAGAAAAAACCCAGGTCTCCGCCTTTATCTTTGGTCGGTCCTTCTGAGTACTCTTGCGCCAGTGTGCTGAAATCGCTTTCTTCTTTGCGGGCAAGTGCCAACACTTCCTCAGCTTTTTTCTTTTTCTCCGCACGGACAGCCTCTGTATCACCTTCATTTGTTTTCAGAAGTATATGGCGGGCATGGCGTTGTTCCGGCTGTTGGTAGCTTTCTTTTCTGCTTTCATAGAGAGCACGTATCTCTTCTTCGTCTGGCTGGGCCTGCTCCATGCTGTCGTCAAGGTTGAAGACCAGGTATTTCAGCCGAATTTTCGGCTCAGAGCGGTAGTTTTCTTTTTTTGCAGCGAACCAGGTAGCGAGTTCCTCTTCTTCTATAACGACCTTGTCTTCGAAATCAGCAGCGTTCAGCTGCACATAATGAAGTTGTATCTCTTCCTCACTATAGGCAAGCCAGCGATCAATTTCATGATCAGTAACCAGAGCAAAGTCAGCAATATCAGTGGTTACTCGCTCTGTTCTGAGGTCAGATTTAAGATCGTTTTCAAAAACAGTTGGTGTCATGCGGTTTCGTGCTAATAAATCTTCATAGCGCTGTTGACTAAAGTGGCCCTCTTCCTGGAACACTTCCATCTCTTTGATTTTTTCCTGCACCATCAGATCGCTCACTCTGATGCCGATCTCTTCACCACCTTGTCGCAGGAGCTCTGATTGGATCAATTGCCCGAGTACCTGCTGCTTGATGCCCATTTGCTCCATCAGAGCAGGGGGGATTTGGCCACCGAACTGCTGGCGGAAATTATCTGTTGCTTGTTTATACGCCCGGACATAGTCCTGGTAGGCGATATCGACTTGGTTGACCGTGGCAACGGCAGTGCGGTTATTGCCTTGATTGCCGCCAAAGCCCCAAAAAATAAAAACAACAGCAATCACGAGCACCAAACCCTGAATCAGGGGGGATTGAGCTCTTTTGCGCAAAATATTCAACATGATATATTACTCTCCCAAGATCATTATTCAAAGAAATCGGATTATATTTGTTCTGCTTTGAGGTGTTAAGCATAGCAGGTTATCAAGGAAAAAGCCAATTATTGTGCAACAGACTCTTCCAGAATACAAAATCAGAAATAAATAGTCAAAAAAGTGCCAGGTCTCTTGACAAAGAATACATCCTATAGTAAGAGTTGCCTTCATCACAAATTGGATATACACAGTGAATAATTTTTTTGTTCATTTCATATTATTTTAGCCCAAGGGAGAAAAACAATGGCATCTATTGAGCACAATGGTACCAGCTACGAGGTTGATGAAGATGGCTTCCTGTTGAACGGTTCTGAGGAGTGGGATGAGAACTGGGTTGACTATGTAAAAGGTGTTGAGGGAATCGGTGAGATGACCGATGAGCATCAGAAGGTTATTGATTCTCTGCAGGAGTACTACAAGAAGAATGGTATTGCTCCCATGGTACGTATCCTTTCCAAGACCACAGGGTTCCCGCTGAAGAGAATCTACGAGCTGTTCCCGTCAGGACCTGGTAAAGGAGCCTGTAAGATGGCTGGTCTGCCCAAACCTACAGGTTGTGTATAAGCTGTAATAAGCTGTAGAGTCGGACAGATGTGAAGTACTTAAGGGCTACCCGTCGGGGTGGCCCTTTTTTGATCTGTTGTGTGTTCCTGAAGTGCTCGTATACCTATAACGAGCAGCCTATGTATACAAACCGAGTGCTCTCCCCTTCGCTTTATAACCACTCCCTCCCTCCTTTGCATTTTTTGGAAAGTTAAAAAGTATAGACAGATAAAAGCATGATGTATATTTATCTGTTATGGAGAAATGAACAAAAGCTCCAGCCCACCCTCATCCGACAATCCTTATGATAAAAAAGCAATAAGGATTCGCCTCATCCCTACAAAGCATAAAGTATCCTGTGAGACTGTTAAAAAACGGCACATTTCACTGAGTTTGGTCAGCATAAGTATACGTTTGTATAGGTTATGCGTTACATATTAAAAGTTTAAGGCAGGTGGAAAATGGATGTATTGAAACGCGCTGTTATAACTCATGGAGGAGCCGGGTCGGAGAGCAAGGATTCGGATGGCCCTGAGTCGGCGGCCAAAATCGGAATGGATTTCATGAAAAATGGTGCGTCAGCTTTAGATGCCGTGGTTCATGCTGTGAGATGTCTGGAAGATGATCCCAGATTTAATGCAGGAATCGGATCGCAACTCCGGTCCGATGGCTGCACGATCCAGTTGGATGCGTCATGCATGACGAGTAACGGGCAGTTCGGAGCTGTCGCCTGCGTTGAAGGCATTCAGAATCCGGTTGATATAGCTCATGGGGTCTTGCTGTATTCTCCCCATATCCTCATTGCCGGACAAGGTGCCCGGATTTTTGCGGAAGAACAGAAGATACCCCTCAAGGGTTTAAAATGTGTAAGCGGCTCCGGTGAAGGAAAAATTGATAAAAATGACAAAACACCTTCCTGCGATACTGTGGGAGCAGTGGCCTTTGACGGAACCACCTTTGCTGCCGCCCTCAGTTCCGGCGGGTTAAAAAAATCGGCCATCGGACGAGTCGGCGACGTTCCGCTTCCCGGATGCGGTCTGTTCAGCGGCCCTGCCGGAGCAGTTGCCTGCACCGGAGATGGTGAAGATATCGCCCTGAAGCTTTTGGCGAAAAAAGTCTATGACATGCTGGAAGGCAAGATGCGCCCGGATGAAGCTGCACAAAAGGTGATGATGCTGTTTGATGATGCTGTTGATGTGGGCATCATCATTCTGACAAAAAACGGATGTGCATCAAGTGCCCGAAACGGCATGGCCTGGGCACATCTTACGGAGATGAAATGATTATGCAATCAAGATCTTTTTTTCGGGGCCGTCTGATTGCCATCGGCGGGAATGAAGATAAGACGGGCGAGCGACTTGTTCTCAAACGGGTTGTCCATGAAGTCGGCAAGGCCGATTACAAGGTCTGTGTAATCACCACTGCAAGTGATTATCCGGAAAAACGCGGTAAAGATTATCACCGGATATTCAGGCAGCTTGGAGCACCCGAGGTGGAAGTATTAAATATTACAGCAAGGATGCAGGCAAACGACAGGACATCCGTCCAAATGATTGAAGATGCTGATCTGATTTTCCTGACCGGCGGTGATCAACTGCGCCTGACAACCATTATAGGCGGATCTGGATTATTCGAAGCCATTCAGAACCGACTTGAAGCCGGGGCACTTATTGCCGGAACCAGTGCCGGGGCTGCTGTTTTTTCCGATACCATGATTTATGAAGGACAAAGTGAAGACGGACTGTTCAAAGGAAGCGTCCTCACCACCTCTGGATTCGGTTTTGTGAAAAAAATTATTTTTGACACCCATTTTATGGCGCGAGGCCGTATTGGCCGACTGGTTCAGATTGTTACAACAAACCCGACCTGCATCGGGGTTGGCATTGGAGAAGATTCCGGTGTTATTCTCAAAGGAGACGGGGAAGCGGAAGTTATCGGCACAGGCCAGGTCATCATTGTTGACGGCAGCGATATTGACCATTCCAACATAATGGATATTCAACCCGGCAGCCCCATTGCTGCGGAAAATGTGCGCATTCATTCCCTGGTGAATGGATATGGATACAATTTCAAAAACAGGCGTTTTGTAGCCCCGTCAAATAACAACCCGGAGCAGAGAGATGATTGAGATAAAAGAGTTACGAGCATTACGCGGCCCCAATCGGCATACTCTTCATTCGGCGATATTTATGGTTCTGGATATCAAGGAATACGAAAGCCGTCCTTCAGACAAGATAGAAGGCTTTTCGGACCGGCTGGTTCGACTTATCCCAAGTTTCCAAAAGCATGGCTGCTCCATCGGAAAACCGGGCGGGTTTATTCAAAGGCTTAAGCACGGAACCTGGGCCGGTCACATTATAGAGCATATCGCCATTGAGCTGCAATGTCTGGCCGGAACAGAGGTTGGATACGGAAAGACCTTGAACACAGAGAAAAAGGGAATGTATATAGTGGTATTCCGCTATTTGGTCGAATCTGTAGGGGTACAGGCAGCCAGGGAGGCCGTTTCCCTGTTCGAAGCTGTGGCCACAGGAAAGGACTTTGATGTCAATAGAGTTGTTGCCGATCTCAAGGTACTGCGTGAAGATGATATGCTGGGGCCGACCACCTGGAGCATTGTGGAAGAAGCAAAATCAAGAGGCATCCCTTATATTCGGCTGAATAAAAACAGTTATATTCAGTTGGGTTACGGTGCCCATCAAAAAAGGATTCAGGCTTCCATAACAAGTCAGACTTCAGCCATTGCCGTGGAAACCGCCGATGAAAAAACAAGTGTGAAGGAGCAGTTAAAAAACTCAGGGATTCCGGTTCCGAACGGACGAATGGTTGCAACGGAAGAAGAGGCCCTGGCCGTGTTCAATGAAATCGGAGCTGCTGTTGTTGTCAAGCCGGATGTGGGCAATCATGGCAACGGCTCCACAGTCAATATTACTGATCAGGATCAATTAACAAAAGCCTTTCAAGCGGCCAAAGACTACTGCCCCGATGTGATTGTTGAAGAATATGTTCACGGCTTTGATTTTCGCCTGTTGGTCATTGACGGCAAATTAGTTGCAGCAGCCAAACGAGAACCTGCACATGTTGTTGGCGACGGCATTTCCTCCATTAAAGAACTTATTCAGCAAACCAATGCGGATTCCCGTCGCGGGTTTGGTCATGAAAAGGTGTTAACACAAATCGAAATTGATGACATGACCGAGCGGCTCTTGTCCCTGAAAGGGCTTTCTCCGTCTTCCTCCCCTGGCAAAGGAGAAAAAATTTATCTCAAGACAACCGCTAACCTCAGCCAGGGAGGTACCGCCACTGACGTTACGGATGAGGTAAGTCCGGATATTCGTCTCATGGCTGAACGAACCGCTCGGATTATCGGACTGGATTGCGTCGGAGTAGACGCCTTGGCGCGTGACATATCACTCTCCCTGGATCAATCCGGTGTAAAAGTGGTTGAAGTAAATGCCGCACCCGGCTTCCGGATGCACCTGGATCCGACAAACGGCAAAGCCCGTGCTGTTGCAAAACCGCTGGTTGATATGCTTTTTCCCAATGGTTATACTCAGGTTCCTGTCGTAGCTATAACCGGGACAAATGGGAAAACAACGACCTGTAAGCTGCTTGCCCATACCTTAAAGTATTCGGGAAAAAACGTTGGCCTGGCCTGCACCACCGGCATTGAAATTGACGGACACCCTATCTTAACCGGAGACTACAGCGGCCCTGAAGGAGCCGGTATTGTGGTCAGAGAGCCGACAGTGGACCATATAGTCCTGGAAGTCGCACGAGGAGGAATTGTCAGACGGGGTCTCGGGATTAATGAAGCTGATGTAGGCGTCCTGTTGAATATCGGCAACGACCATATCGGAACAGACTGGATAGAAACTCAGAGAGATCTGAGTCTGGCAAAATCCACGGTTGTGGAAGTGGTCAAAAAATCAGGTGCTTCGATTCTCAACGCAGATGACCCTGTTACCTTGAGCGTTTTAGATCGTGCCTGTGGTAATATCATTTTATTTTCTCTTCATCCTGATAATCCGACACTGGAAGACCACATACAGGAAGGGGGAACTGTTGTCACTGTCGATAAACGCAATGTTATCATCAGAAACAGCGAACTGGACATCATTATCTGTGAGCTTGAAAAAATCCCCATCACCTTCGGCGGAATCGTTGACTTTAACATCTCCAATGCTCTTGCCGCTGTCGGGGCTTTACATGGATTACATCTCCCTATAGAACAGATTCGCAACGGCATCATGACCTTTCATTCTTCGGCCAACCAAAACCCAGGCCGAATGAATCTGTTTGATTTTCAAAAATTCAAGGTTCTTGTGGACTACGGTCATAACCAGGAATCAGCTCAGGCCATGGTTAAATTGCTGCCTCGAATCTCACAGGGACGAAAAGTCGCCTTATGTCACGGAACAGGCAGCCGCACCGATGAGCAAATCATTGAATACGGCACAGCCCTGGCCTTGGTCTTCGATTATATCGTGTTGGCGGATTTAGATCCCCGCAACCGGCCTCTGGGCGAAACGGTCGGCCTGGTTCGCAAGGGACTGCTTCAAGGAGGCTTCAATGAAGAACATATCGAAATCGTTCCAGACGCAATCATTACAGACCCAAGAAAGGCTGTGGATTGTCTTTTTGCCCAAGCGGAACCCGGAGATCTGCTGGTCATTCATCCTGATGAACTTGAACCTGTTCTGAGTCAGGTCATGGAGCGATACCGGCAGGCGGTGACGCTTATCTGATTGATGAAAGGAGAAAAAGGAGCAAGGCTGTTTTCGGGAAAAATGGTATTGCTCCCATGATACGCATCCTTTCCAAGACCACCGGTTACCCCCTGAAGAGAATCTACGAGTTGTTCCCGTCAGTACCTGGTAAAGGAGCCTGTAAAATGGCCGGTCTGTCGCCATTCAATGAATAAGGGAGGAAGTTAAACCAAAGCTACATGGATATGACGGCCAACAGTTTTGGCAAATTTTTCCAAGGTGGACAGACGAATATCAGTTGCATGATTTTCCATTCTGGAAATAACAGACTTTGTTGTCTTGAGTTCATCGGCAATCTGCTTCTGCGTTAATCCGGCTTCCATCCGAGCCTGCTTTAAAAGAACGCCGAGTTTAAACGTTTCAAATCGCTCTTCATAATCTTTCCAGAAATCAGGTTGTTCAGCCATTCGTTCCTTTTTGTATTTTTGCAGATCACTCATACTGTTCTGCTTTTTTAGCCTGTTTCTCGGAGAGAGAATCAAAGTAGTCCTCCACAGGACACTTTCCGTTATCAAGACGGTAGAATATTATTTTTCATCATACGATGATGTTAGCATGTTTGCGAACCAGAGGCAAGTATTAACTGCACCGCAAGAGACCTGTGTTATTCATTGTTTTTGTTAAGATTCACTTGGACAGAAATATTTCATTTGAAACTGTACGTATTTTGGGGCATACTAAACATGCGGTATTTTATGCTTAATATTCAATATATTACGCTTGCTTTGCCTCGCAGAATGTTTGACATACCACGTTGCAAGCTTTTCGAGCCTCATGTCACGTTTAAAATGTTACTTTTCATGCTTATTCTGCCTCGTGAAAAGCGTGAAACGTTGCGTTGCAAGCATGAAATACCTCATAAGCGACTTCAAACGCCTTGTTCGAGGCTTCGAATGCCGTATATGAAACATCGAATGGCTCATTTCACGCTTCAAATGTCACGTTTTGAACTTCAAATACCTCACATAAAGCTTCATATGCCACGTTTGAAGCTTTGAATGTCTCATTTGATGTTTAAAATGCCTCATTCAAAACCTCAAATGCGACGTTTTAAACCTCGAATGCCTTATTTGAAGCTTCCGATGCCTCGTTGTACACTTCAAACGTCGTGTTGTACGTTCAGAATACCTTGTTGCGAGTGTGCAGCAGGGCATGTTCAACCGTGCCCGGAAAGTTCCTGCTTGTCAGTGTGATTTTTCAGTCTCTTTTTTGGATTCACTGTTTAACTTTGAAAAAAGTATTGACAAATCGTAAAGGTGATGTTTAATAGAAAATCTCTCACTTCCTGTGTCCCGATATCGTCACTATTCCCTCTCCCGGCATTGGGACACTTCTTTCTGCTTCTATCCTTTTGTTCCCTCAACAGGAACAGGAGGTATATCAATTCTATTGAGTGTTACCAATCGAAAAAATAAGGAGAGAATAATGGCAACCTTGAGAATGAAGATAGTTGTTTTGGTGACATTAATTTCTATATCGGGTGATGCTTTATATGTTGCAGCGGCAGAATCAAGTAAATCGCTCGCGTTTCTCCCATCGATATTATTGCTATTATCTGACAATGTTGCCAATAAGAGCTGCGAAGACAACTGGACGATTATCGGCGATATTCCGGAATACTCCTTTTCATCAGAACCGCTTATTGATGAGAACACGGCGTTTACGATGAATGTTGATCCAGCCGATCAGCTTATGCTCACGGCGGTGACGAGCAATGGATGGACTGTGGAATATTTTGCCGTGAAAGACAACATGGGTGCTCCAGTTGTTTTAACGGGAATTCATGCCAAAAAGGATGATACAGACGAATATCTTGAAATAAAAACAGATGGGGAAAACCGACCGATTTCTATTGAACAGCAGGATGGTAATCTATTGGTTATGAATTGGGATAACTGTACAATTTATGGAAAAAAAGATTGGTTAGTTCTTGGTGAGTTACCTGATTTCAGTTCGATACCATTACCCGATATAAATGATCAGGCTGAATTCGTCAGTAATACAGCTCCTTCTGACCCATTATGGCTTACAGTAACAACTGATAACGGCTGGACAATAAAGTATTTTGGAACAAAGAATGCTGAAGGTTATCTGACAGGCATGACATTTGTCTATGCGGAGAATAATGCCAGTGGTGATGTTGTTAAGGTAGTATTTGATGAATCAGGACAACCGGTAGAACTCAGTATAAATGATGGGAAAATAGTCAATTTAGATTGGAAACTATTTACGATTTCGGTTGGAGATGGGACTCTAAGCTATCACGAACGAAATTACATGAATGCGATGTCAAGTTCTGACACTGTAGCAGCAGATTGCGAGAGAACTTCAAAAGTTCCACGCAAATGTTTAATATTAGAAGCATTTAATCCGATCAAGCCACTAAGACTTCTAGGCGCACTACTCGCTGGTGAATGCAATTATGTTACGAGGACCGCAGTAGATATAACGTGTTTCCCTGATGATCCACCAAAATCGCAAGCCACTAGGCAGGGATTAAATTTACTTTATTCCTATGTAAGTGCTGCTATGATTTTTTCCGGTCCTGTAGGATTTGTTGCAGGTGCTTTAACTTTGTTTATTATAGAAGACTTTGGTGATGATATAGCCAGCCACCCTTGGTTTGGCAGCTCTTCAGGTGACCCGCATATATTCACATTTGGCCGGTCAAAATACGATTTTCAAGCAGTTGGAGAGTTTATTCTTTTGCAATCTACCGTAAATCCTGCTGAGATGAGCATCCAAATCCGTCAAGGTTCTTGGATAAGTTCAAACCATATTGCGGGTAACAAAGTCGTTGCTATGAGCGTTGCCGGAGATCTTGTCGTGTTCAACGTCGCAAGTAATCCCCGCCTGTTTATCAATAATGCTCCGGTGACTATGGCGGATAAAGAAGTCAGACAACTGAGCAACGGGTGTAAAATCTATGCTGCAAACCAGTGGAGATATTGGGTCATCTGGAAGGATAACAGCATGGCAGAGGTGAAAATGTACAACAAGCATCTTGATATTTCTGTTTCCCTGCCGGACAGCCGCAAAGGACTTGTCAAAGGTCTGCTTGGCAACATCGATGACGACAAAACCAATGACCTGCAAACCAGAGACGGCAGCACAACATTCGATATAAGCACCGAGCTGACGAAAGACGAATTGTACAATCAATTCGGCAATAGCTGGCGCATCACTCAGGAAGAATCTCTCTTCACGTATGCCGAGGGAGAAGACACCGCAACCTATACCGACCTCAATTTCCCCTACGAACTGGTCAAGGCGGACGACCTCTCCGCGACCGTGCGTACAAATGCCGAGCAGACCTGCCGTGATGCCGGTATCACCGATCCTATCCTGTTACAAGACTGCATTCTGGATGTCGGCGTGACCGGCGACGCCACCTTTGCCGACAATATGACAGACCTCACCCCGCCTGAACAATCCATCACCGTGACCGACGGCTGGCTACTCTACGAGGATGCGCAGAAGGCCGAAGGCGACAAGGTTATCCGCATCACCCCTGATGCAGCATGGCAGACCGGCATGGCCCTGCGGGAAGGCGCACTCAATCTGGACGGCTCGTTTGAAAAGACATTCACTATCTATATGGGAGACAGCGACAACGGGGCCGACGGCATGGTCTTTGCCATGTTCCCTGAATTGCCTCCAGAAGGTACTTCCTTGAACGGAGGAGAAGGGTTGGGTTTTAGCAGCGCATGTAACAACAAACCATGTTTCGGCGTTGAAATAGATACCTACCGTAATACATCCGATCCGATGGAAGATCATATTGCCCTGATCCAAAACAGCTCCGTGCGGCACAGCAGTACGGAAAATCAGGCACTGCCTTTAGTTCCGCTTTCCTTCAATATTGAAGACGATGCAGAGCATTCCCTGACTGTCGGATGGAACAAGGACACGCAGACCTTCTCTGTGTCTCTCGACGGTACAACAGTGATTACTCATGAGGGCCTTGACCTCAAAACCCTTTTGGGAACTTCTACGGCAAGCTATGGCTTTGTCGGTGCGACCGGCAGTATGACCAGTGAGCAGTATTTTTATCCGGTAATATCCCTCTGAGAGAAAATCAATGCGCATAGCCAACCCAATCTACGATGTGGTCTTCAAGTACCTGATGGAAGACCGTGAATCCGCTACCGGGGCGAAAGATTTTTCGCCCTTCCTGTTCCTGTGCTATAATAAATCGTTACGAATAAAGAAAGCGGGAAATAAGAGCTGATACCAAGGGAACGACTAAACAGGCAAGACGGTTTGCGCCGGGAGCGAAACGATGAATAAAGCGGCTATCACCAAGCAGAAGATTTACAATAAGCTGGTCGGTTTTACCGAGCAGGATTTGGTTGATGTTTCAGAGTACATTGATTTTGTACGATATAGAAGAGGAATCGGAGAGAAGAAGGTGGTCAGGCTGGAAGGGCTTTTAAAAAATTATGATATTGATCTGTCCGACCTGAAAGCGTTCAGAAAGGAAACCTGGCAACACGTTGATCTGGAGTCTGACAATGGATAGTTTTGTCACCGACACGCAGGCCCTTGTGAAGTTCATGATGGGAAAAAAGGTGATCAACGAGCGTTCACATCAGGCTTATCGGCTTGCCGACAAAGGACAAAATACCATCATCATTCCGGCGGTCGTCCTGATGGAGGTTCTGTACCTGTTTGAAAAGAACAGAATTGATGTGGGACTGCTGCAAACTGAAGAGCTTTTCAAAAGTCGGAATTATCAGTTCGAGCCGCTCAGTTTCGATATTCTTAAAACTGCCTCTGGAATTGATGACATACCCGAACTGCATGACCGCATGATTGCGGCCACAGCAAAATATTTAGACCTCCCTCTTATCTCCAATGATCCTGAGATAAGGGCGTCCGCTCATGTTACTGTTCTGGAGTGATCCGGGAATCTCCGTGGCAACCTACGGTTTTGTCGGCGCAGCAGGAAACGCAACCAGCGAGCATTTTATCCGGTCATATTGTTCTGAGAGCAAACCATGCGCATAGCCAACCCGATCTATGATGTGGTCTTCAAGTACCTGATGGAAGACCGCGAATCCGCCATTCTGCTGCTGTCCGAGATCATTGGCGAGGAGATTGTCGAGCTTGCCTTTCATCCGCAGGAAAGCACTGCCGAGATTTCCGGGCCAACCCGCTGCATCACCGTATACCGGCTCGACTTTGCCGCCAAGATCAAACTGAAAGAAGGCGGATACCGCAAGGTCATCATCGAAATCCAGAAGGCCAAGTTCTCCACCGACATCATGCGCTTCCGGCGATACCTGGGTGAGCAGTATAGGAACCGGGAGAATGTCTGGCATGATGAAGACGGGAACCGCAAGGCCCTGCCCATCATCAGCATCTATTTTCTCGGTCATCGCCTGCGCAGCTCGGATCGGGCCGTAATCAAGGTACAACGGGAATACTACGACGGCGTCACCGGGGAGCAGCTCTCCTGCCGGGAAGAATTCATCGAAAGCCTGACCCACGACAGCTTTGTTGTGCAGATTCCCAGTCTGCAACAGCCGTACAGGAGTCGCTTGGAGCAACTACTCAGTATTTTTGACCAGCACAGAAAGGTGAGCGACCATATCCTGGAGATAAACGAGGATGATTATCCCGAAGAGTACGGGCAGCTGGTCAGACGGCTGATCAGGGCCGCAGCGGAGAAACAGGTCATGGACACGATGGACGCAGAGGACGATATCCTGGAAGAGCTGGAGAATATGGAGAGGACCATAGAGAAGAAGGATAAAACCATAAAGGAACACAGAGAGAAGCTGGAGGAAAATAAGAAGGAGTTGGAGGAAAAAGACAGAATCATCAGGGAGCTGATGGAAAAAATGAAGAATCAATAACAGGGTTCTGAGAATTGTTCTGAAGGAGACTGAACCGATGCGTATAGCCAACCCGATCTATGATGTGATCTCATAACTCCGAAAGGAAGAAAGGTCATCAGGAAACTCTTTGACAGAAGGATGGATACTTCTTACCCTTGAAGTAAGGATACTTAAAAAGTAAGGAGAGGGTTATGGCTCTGGCAACCGTCACGACAAAGGGACAGGTGACTATCCCGAAAAACATCAGGGAAGTATTAAAACTTCATCCTGGTGATAAAATTGAAATTACAGTCACCGCAGAAAGAGAAGCCGTTATCAGGCCGGTCTCGAAAACGGTGGATGATGTCTTTTGCAGATTACATAAGCCCGGCAGAGAAGCCGTACCACTTGAAGCTATCAATGAAGCCGTTAAAAGCAGGATGAAAGATAGGTTCCGATGCAGGGAATAGATACCAATATTCTTGTTCGTTTTCTCATCGGCGACGACGAGCTTCAGACAAAGAAAGTGTACAATATTTTCAAGCAGGCGGAGGCGGATAAAAAGGAACTTTTTGTCCCTTTGCTTGTCATATTGGAGATTATCTGGGTCTTGGAATCAGTTTATGAGGTACCAAGAGAAGATATTATCAGTTCAATAAGCGATTTGCTTCTGATGCCGGTCTTACGATTCGAGCAGCAGGCAACCTTACAGAAATTTACTCAAGAACCTGAATCCGTGAAGCCATAGACCACATTTTCCCTTTTCAAGGAAAAAAGGCTTTTTTCCTTGCTCGACTGAACAATATTACTGCTCAACAAACCGCAGTTGAAGAGATTTCTCGGTCAGCTCTTTGAAAAAACGATAAATACTCAGAAAAAAGACGCACCTCCCCTGTCGTATTTAAGCCAGCTGTTGTTCAAATGGCCGTCAGAATACGCCTGACAGCCTGTTGTACAGTCCGACAAATGCCGGATATACAGGACAATGACAGCTGAAGCGTAATTTGATCCGGTTTCCGGTCTTGATAATACGGGCGGCAACATAAATCAGCTCCTGCAGAACCGTTTTTATACGCCGTCTTTTCGCCGGATGCCGAATCGGTGCATTTTTGCCGAGCAGACCGAATTGTCCGATTATTTTTAAAATATTATAGGAAAACACACCGAGTGTCATGATCAGTTTGTTCGTGGCGAATTTACCGCTCGGAAGTCGCTCAAGGTCAAGATCTGTTTTGAATTCACTGTGAAATTGTTCACTTAAGCCGTGGTTTTCGTACAGCGAAATAATTTTCTCTGGAGAAA
>JAABTP010000077.1 GCA_011389815.1 Desulfobulbaceae bacterium
GACAGGTATTGGGACAGTATCTGCAAGGCTGCATAAACAACTGCGGAAAGGTGAAAACCGCACTTTTAATCGCACCCATAACCGTGTACTATATACTCATGATACAATCCTTTAAAAATAAAGCCGCCAAGGATATCTTCAACGGAAAATCAACCAAGGCTGCACGAAACACCTGCCCAGAAAACTTATGGAAAATTACGTCCAGGAAACTTGATCAATTGGATTCCGCCGCAGTGCTTGATGAATTGCGAGTGCCGCCAGGTAACAGACTTGAGGCTCTGAGCGGAGATCGAAAAGGGCAGCACAGTATCCGCATCAACAAACAATATCGCATCTGTTTCAGATGGACAGAAAACGGTCCGACAGATGATGAAATCACCGATTACCATTACAGACATAGTAAAGAAATTATGGCGTGAAGATCAGATTTATCTTGTAAAATAAGCATTTGAAATCTTGCATAAAGTCAGCTATTGCTTTTCTTCAAATATTGTTATTGTTGTAGTTGGCTATCTGTAATTTCCCTGATTTTTTCTTTTGTACCTTTTTTTCATTTTGCAATATACCGGGAAAACAATAAGTTATATTTTTAGGTCTATCTGTTTTCTTTTATATTTTCCGTTTAGCTGACCATGAAATTTGGACAATTTTCAACAAAAAAAATGGACAACTGAGAGCGTATTACGACAGAAGAACAGCACGATAAGAAAAGCATATCGATTTTAAGAAAAATGGACATTAGCAAAAACTATGCCATCTACAAGATGTGCTGTTTTCACAAGATAAAATTACTTTCAGCTGCTAAAAAGTGCCGCTTTTTGTCCAAAGAGGTGCCTTGAAGTTTACGATGTCTGCATTAACCAGGAGCGTATAATGATACGAATACCCACACACAGGACCCCGACACATCCGGGCGAAATGCTGCTGGAGGAATTCCTGCGACCGATGGAAATAACCCAGCGAGAGCTTGCTGATGCAATTCATGTCCCGTATCAGCGAATCAATCAGATCATCAATGGAAAACGCGGCATCACTCCGAGCACGGCCCTGCGGCTGGCAAAGTTTTTCGGTGTCTCCGCCGATTTCTGGATGAACCTTCAATTACGATGGGATTTGTATTTTGCTATGAAGTCGGAAGAAAAAGCACTGCATACGATTCAGCCTGTTGCGGGACGGCAGAGCGGAACTCAACGGTCAAGTGCTTCTGTGTGATGCCTGTTCAACCCTGTAGGCCGGGTAACCCTTCGCTTCACCCAAAGCGGCCCCCCCCCTTGGGGATTGTTTTGCATCACAGGGGGATCGTCTTGCGTCATATGGGGATTGTGCCCTGCACTGAGGAGGAAGTTGAGGAAAGAGTAAAGAGATTAAAATGGAGGAACTTCAAGAGAAATTTCGACATCAACCCTGTTGAGCCGAAGATCATTTGTCAGAAATACATCACATCCGCTGACCAGAGCAGCAGCCAGATGAATTGCATCCGGTGTTTTGAGGCTATATTGGACACGAAGTTCTGTCGCCTTGTCAAAAACTTCGGAAGTCAGTGGGATATAATCAGAGCAAGGGCCGCTGAAAAATTCTTCGTAAGCGGAACGCAACTGCACATTCCCTTCACGAACAGGATGAATCAGGCATTCCATGCGGGTTAGGTCAGAAAAGCCGATCCGGTTCGGTGCGGACTTGGAACGCAAGAGATATTTCGCAATGCGTTCTCTTCGGTTAAAATCGCCTTCCATCAGGTAAATAATAATGCAGCTATCTGCGTAAATGAAGGCCATGCCTAATCCCAGGACTCTCTTTCCTGCTCTATCCGACGATTAAGCGTTTCTGTTGACGTTTCAGACGGATTCAGATGAATGATCTTTTTAAACCATTCATGGTGATTCGAGAGAGTTTTTGCGTTGCTGTCACGTTTCTTCGGGTAACAGCGAGATAGTGTGCGTGTTATTTCACTGATCAATTCCAATTGGTCCGATAAGGGAAACTGACGGATATTTTTTATGATCGGTTTCAAGGCTGCATTCATGGTGTTCTCTGAATCAAATTGCAAGCCTTGTGCAGGCTTCGTCAAGAGAGATTCCTTCCTTGCGATTTTTTGCTTTCAGTAAACGGCGTTTCATGTTTTCACTCCGTAACAGCCGGACGGTTTCCCGCTCTGACTCAATCTCCTGCCACAGGTCTATCGGAACAATAACCCCGGTAATCTTGCTGTTTGCATTTGAAATATACTGAACCTGTTCCATATCTCACCTCATTGAAAAATATCATTAATTTTTATTGTATAGCGTATGAGACGGAAAAGCAAGTATCATCTGGAGGGTAAGCCTGTAGGTTGGAAAACCCTTCGGTTCCCAAAGAGCGACCCCACATTCTCGCTTGCCGCACACCCTGTATCCTGCCTGCGGGGTTTCCCCATCTGCCTGGGCAGGAGATGGGAAAAGGAAATTGCCATGTGCGCCTTGGGGGGATTATCTTGCGTCACAAGGGGATTATCTTGCGTCGCATGGGGATTGTCTTGCGTCACAAGGGGATTATCTTGCGTCGCATGGGGATTGTCTTGCGTCACAGGGGGATCGACTTGCGTCACAGGGGGATTGTCTTGCGTCACAGGGGGATCGTCTTGCGTCACAGGGGGATTGCCTTGCGTCACATGAGGATTGTCTTGCGTCACAGAGGGATTGTCTTGCGTCACAGAGGGATTGTCTTGCGTCACAGAGGGATTGCCCTGCGTCACAGGGGGATTGCCCTGCGTCACAGGGGGATTGTCTTTCGTCACATGCTTATGATCTCCGGTAGTAGCTGGATGGGTTTTAAACTCGATGTCGAGCGGTCAAAATACATTCAGCATTTTTAGGAATAAATCTACCTTAAATAGCTGTCCGAAAATATGGGGCCAATATAATTACTCCTTAATTCAGATTGTTACATGGACAAGAACATCCATCCCCATGAGCGGCCAGATAACAGCCACAGCCAGCCAGACCACCAGCATCAGCAGGATACTGGCCGGAATCCCCCAGAGAAAGAATTCACCAGTATTGAATTGTTTGGAATTATAGGCAATGGCATTGGGTGCGGCACCGACCAGAAGGAGAAAGGGCATACCAGCAACCACAAGGGAGGAAAAAAGAATCACCTCGCCGCTGACCTTGAGATACGGGGCAATGACCAGGGCCACAGGCAGGGAAATAGCAATGGCAGCCACATTCATAATGAAATTGGTCATCATCATAACAAAAAAGGCCATGCCAATAATAAAAACGATGGGTGGCGAGGTCTGAAAGAGCACCAGCCAGTTCACAGCCAGCCAGCGGGCTGCGCCGGTCTCCCAGAGACAGAACCCGATAGACATGGCCCCGGCAAAGAGCAGGATGATATTCCAGGGCACCTCTTCAAGATCGTCAATAGTCAGGATATTGAAGAGAAAAAAGGAAATCGTGGAACAGAGCAGTATACCGGTTTTATGGATATTAGCCAGGGCAGGAATAAAATTCTTCAGGGCAATGATCAGGATGGTTCCGAACACGATTCCGGCTGCAAGGAGCTCCTTCTGGCTCCAACGGCCCAAATTTTTGTACATCCTGCTCGCCTTTTCCTTGAGGCCAGGAATCCGGCTATGTTCCGGGCTGAAAAAGAGGAGGAAAAAGCCCCAGAGCAGGAAGATCATGAGCCAGCCCACAGGAAACATATACCAGGTTAACTCGAAAAAGCTGACATCCACCCCCATAATATCTTTATAAAACCCCAAGGCAACCGCACCTCTGGCCGCACCCAGTAAGGTGACAATACTGCCTGCGCCCGCCACATAAGCCATGCCCATGAACAGGCCCTTACCAAAACGGGTGGGGTTTTCTTCATCAGCATACAGGGAATGAATCGCCATGAGCAAAGGGAACATGGTGGCGGCAACCGCAGTATGGGCCATGAAATGGGTCAGCACGCCAGTCATGACAAAACAGCCCAGATAGATCATGCTGGTTCGTTCACCGACTATTGAGAGCATCTTATAGGCCATTCGCCGGGTCAGGCCGGTCTTGGTGAACACCATACCGATGATGATAGAACCGAAGATGAAGAGCACGGACGGGTCCATGAAATCGCGAAAGGCGGTGCCAGGATCCCGGATCATGAACAGGGCTTGCAGGACACCGATGGTCAGGCTGGTCACGCCAATAGGAACTACTTCAAATATCCACCAGGTTGCGGCCAGCAAAAAAATCGCCAAAGCACCCTTTCCCTCACGGGTCAAGGTAAAATGCGCCCCTGTCGGGTCAACAGCATCTGGCCAGGGCGGAAAAAAATAAACAACCGTAAAAAGCCCTATCCCTGTGAAGATAAAGAGCAATCGTTTCCAATCAAATCGCTTTTTCACCCCGGATAAACGAAGTATCTGAGGATGTGCAGACTGCATCTTCCTGCTCCGACGTAGTATTGTTTTTTGCTTTTCTCCACCGAGGAAAGGCTCTTATTTCTGCGGCAGCGTACACCAGGTATTGCACATGGCATGAAAGATCTCTTCAAAACGAAGGATCCCAATAACAGCTCCAGCATCAATCACCGGGACACAGGAGGCATTATGGCGGTGCAGCACAACAATAGCCTCAAGAATATGCGTCTCTGCTGGCAGGGTAAAATCCACAGGACGCATCAGGGAACGAACCAATCGCGTTCGATTGCCTCCGCATTCGGCAAGGGCATGGTCTTCATAAAGACAGGTCAGGTGCGGATCATCGGTATTGGTCCAGGAAAACTTGCTTCCGCCTCTCCCTGTTCCCAACAGGCTGGGTACCAGACCTCGGAGGATATCTGCCCGTGACAACCTCCCCACCAGAGTATTCTTTCGGTTAAGAATAAGTAAGAGAGGAAGCGCAACAGGGTATTCTTCAGATGGACTCCGTGAAAACAGGGCAATGGCTTTGTCCAGAGTCTGGTCATCGTACAGCCAGGGACAACGCTCAAGCGGGATAACCATTTCTCGTATATCCTTTGTTCTGTTTGGCATAACCTGCTCTCTCCTCAGAAAAAAGATCGCCCTGAACTACCAGCTTCTTCGTATCAAAATCTCCTGCATCTCAGCATCTGTTCTCTGGTGCAACGTAGTGAGCCGGGACTTCCTTGCTGCCTTGATCTTTTTCAACAGCTCATCTATCTCCACTGGTTTTTGCAAAAAATCACTGGCCCCCTGTTTCATAGCCTCAATACCGCCAGTCACAGTGGCATGCCCGGCCAACATCAGAACTTCAAGAGCAGGTCTTATGGCCTTAATCTGTTTCAATGTTTCAATTCCGTCAATACCTGGCATGGATAGATCAATGATCGCTACATCAAAACGTTGTTTTTTCACCAAGGCCACGGCCTCTTCACCGCAGCTTACAGCAACGACCTTCATCCCCCTGATTTCAAGGCGATGGGCAAGCAGATTGGCAAACTCCTCGTTATCATCAACAAGAAGTACTTTTGCGGGCAGATGCCTATCCATACTTTTTTTCTCCAAGGTTATGAAGGCGGAATATATCAACCCGAGGTAACACTCCGGGCAAGTATTGCTTCGCTAGCAACCTCACGGGCCATGCAGAAAAACAGGGGACAGACCCCGATTAAATACTTCTGTCATGACGTTTTTTGTAATTTACGTACTATCGAAAGGGTTGCGGGTGGATTATGCATCTTGACATTATAGCATATAATCGGTTATGGCTGAACTGAAAAGGCATTCAACGGCTGCATTCTTTCAACCGAATATACAATGCGGCCCAACCGCTGCATATTATTAATTCATCATAAAAGCGTATACCATGCCCTTGTTAATTTTTCCTGATACCCTGTTGTCGGTCGATCCCGATGTCTCCGGGAAGAATCTCTTAAAAAAACGAATAATAACCTGCTGATTGATGAAATCTGACGATCTACCTCCACCCCGACGTCCTTTGCGGAATGGATTGTTTTTACTCTTTGTATCCTGTCTGGTTTGTTGTGCTCTTTTCTTTCTGATACTCTCCACTGAGCCTGGTTTTCAGTTTATGCTCCGCACAGCAGATAAATTGAGTGGGCCTGTTTTTTCTGTGCAGGAGGTGGAAGGGCATTTGCTGAGCCGTTGGCGACTGGTCAAGGTCAAGGTGCATATTGATAAAAAGATTGACCTGGCCTTGGATGAGCTGGTTTTTGCCTGGTCCCCGCTGGCCTTGGTGCAAAAAAGACTGGTGTTGCACCAGATCGCAGTCCAGGGACTGGACCTTCGTTTGAAGGGATCGGGTAAGAACGATAAGGAAAAGGATCAGGATGGTCCTGTAACCATGCCGACCATCAGGCTACCATTGGCTATTGAGCTGGAAGAACTGCATCTCCGTGATGGCCAGATATCTTTTGCAGAAAAAGAAAACCCTCTTGTTATTAATGAGGTTGTCCTTCAGGCCAGTACTCTGGATACTCAGAAGCAGACCCAGACTGGAGGAGCGCAGCAGGGTACTTTGGTGAATATTCAACGGATCAAGTTGGATCTCCGCGATTATGGTGTAGACCTTCAGGGGCAGGTTACCTTTCACGATGCCTGGCCCATGAATCTTAAAGGGAATTGGCGGGTTGCTGATCCTGGCATTAATGATCTTGATGGCACCATTGATGCTCAGGGTGATCTTGATGAACTTGACCTGTTGCTGACCCTGATTGCCCCGGCTGAGGTAAGTTTAGAGGGTAAACTTACAGATATACTCAATGATCTTAAATGGCAGGCTGCTGCCAAGACCGGTCATTTTTATCTGAGCGATATCAAGGTGGATGTGCCGGTGGATGGCACGCTTCGTATTATTGAGGCATCAGGCACAACAGGTAGTTATCAAGGCACCCTTGCGGCTGATATCCATTATCAGGGCTACCCTCCTGTTCAGGCTGAGGCCAAGGTTATTGCTGAGGATTATACAGGTCTTGCCATTGAATATTTTTCAGTTCAACATCAGGAGGCGAAGCTCACCACCCGAGGAGCAATTCAGTGGAAAGGCGGTTTTTCCTGGCAGGCTGAACTGGTGGGAAAGGCTCTTGATCCTGCCTTGGTTGCAGAAAAGTGGCCAGGTAGCATTAATGGATTCATTGAGAGTCAAGGTCAGATGGGGCCTTCAGGTACCTCTTTAGAGGTGAATATTACTTCTCTGGATGGCGAACTTGTGGGCTTTCCTCTTCAAGGCAGCGGTGGCATGGTATTGGATAACCAGGGTATCCTTTTTAATAACATGCAGCTTCAGGCTGGTTCTGCTGAGGCCCATCTTGACGGGCGCATTGCCAAGGACAACTCTCTTGATCTTAAAGTCCGGGCAGCATCCGATGATCTTTCTCATTTTTTTCCTGAATATGCCGGAAAAATTCATCTCCAGGGAACCGCAACAGGCCAACAGGAAAACCCTGGTGTTAATCTGATGCTGGAAGGGTCAGGAATTGAAGTTGCTGGGTATAGTTTGAGCAAAGTACGGGCTGATCTTGCTGCTGACCTGGTTATGGGTGATCAGGAGCCTCAAGAAAATCAGATGAAGATCAAGAAAATGCGTCTGCAGCTTGATCAGAATATGTCTCTGGATGTGAGTGGGCAGCTTGGCTGGGGCAAAGAAATTTCCTGGCAGACAGAAGTACGTGGTGAGCAAGTGAACCCAGGACTCTTTCTTCCAAAATGGTCAGGAAATATTCAAACCACAATACGTTCACAGGGGAAAAAAAACAGCGAAAAACTGGTTGCCCAGGTTGAACTTGATGAGTTGAGTGGGACCTTACGCGGTTTCCCCCTTGCTGGCAAAGGTCAGGTTGCTGTTGATGGCAAGAGAATCAATATCAAGGATCTGCAACTCCAATCCGGTTCCACCCAGATAGAGGTTGCCGGGCAGGCAGATGAACAACAGGTTCAGGTTGCGGTTCAGGCACGATCTGATGATTTATCGTCGTTGTTTCCTGAGCTTCAAGGTCATTTTGAGGCCGCAATTGAGGCCCGGGGAATTTTAATGCAGCCTGTGATTCAGCTCAGCCTGACCGGGGGCGACCTTATTTTTCAGGACTATAGTCTGCAACATCTGCAAACCGATGTGCAGACGAAACTGAACTTGAAAAAGGGGGAACAGGCTGCCAGTGTGGATGAGTTTCGTGTTGTTGTGAATAAGCAGGGAACGGTTACAGCAACAGGGACTGTGGGCTGGGGAGATAGAATAGCCTGGCAGATTGATTGCAGAGGTGAGCAATTTGATCCCTCGCTGTTTGCTTCGGAATGGTCTGGCGACATAACAACGGAAATATCTTCTCTGGGCCAGAAAAAGGGTGATGAACTGGCTGTTGCTGTGGACATTAAAAGACTGAGCGGAACCTTACGGGATCTTCCTCTGACCGGAAGCGGCACAGCTGAACTGAGAAATAAAGCTCTTCAGGTTGATGATCTACACCTGGGCCTTGGTTCAGGGCAGGTATGGGTTCACGGCTCTGTTGATTCTGCTCAGCAGCTTGATGTTACTTTTAAAGCAGAATCAGCAGATGTTGCTGATTTATTCCCAGGGGCCCAGGGTAATTTTCAGCTGCAAGGGGCCCTGCATGGCAAGGCTCACCAGCCTAACCTGAATCTGACCATGAAGGCCGGTAATATCCAGTATGCAGAGTATCGACTTAAAGAACTGAACACTGATATTGCGGCAAATCTTCGTGAGCAAGGGAAGATTGCAGCCCATCTGGATGCTGCCGGGATTCAGGTCAAGGAAGAAGAAATCAGTACTCTTGCTTTGGATGTGCAGGGGACAACCGAGGATCATGAACTGGAGATAGTACTGAATGGAACACCGGGAAAGGCCCAATTGACGGCGGCGGGTGGTTTACAAGAACAGGTATGGACCGGCAGGTTGACTGCACTGGATTTTGAACACAGGCAATTTGGTACATGGGCAATGGCCAGGCCTGCTGCTTTGCATTTATCTGGCCAGGAAGCCAGGCTTACTGATTTCAGACTGCATCATAAAAAAATGAACATCGCCCTTAACGGGGCCTGGAAGCAGGAAGATGGTTGGCAGGTCAAGGGGGGCGTGGATGATTTCAGCCTCAAACTCTTGCAGGATTGGCAGCTTCCGGTCCCGGACCTTGAAGGCATCGCCCAACTCAGTTTGACAGCTCAAGGGCGGGGTGCTGTTCCTGAGCAGGCAAAACTCTCTTTCAAACTTCCTCAACTTTCTCTGACCACGGAGGTCTTTGAGGATGATAAAGAGGAGGTCAGCACCAAGGTTTGGCGCTGGACAGAAAATAGTATTGAGGCTCAACTGCGTGATGGAACAGCTCGTTTGCAGGCCCGTACCCAATTTCAGAATGATAATCGGGAAAACAAGAAGGACCAGCAAGATGACAGTACTGCTGATCTGGACATTGTCGTGGAAAATTGTACGGATTTCAGCAAGCCAGAAAAAATGCCCTTGCGGGGTCAGTTGGATCTGGATTTAAAAGATCTCAGTCCCTTGGCCTACCTGACTGATGAGGCTGTTCAGGCCACAGGAACGTTCGGAGGTCGTGTGTTGTTCAGTGGAACAGCTCGCAAGCCAATAGTGAACGGTACCCTGGCCCAAGGTAAAGGTCTCACAAAGAAGGGTGAGAAAGAAGGCGAAATTTTTCTACCCGTAGCTGGTATTGGTCTCAAGGATCTCCAGGTTGCCTTTGCCGGGGATAGTCGGTCCAATACCATAGAGGCGGAATGTCGTTCTGGTCAAGGAAGAATGAAACTCAGCGGTATAGCTCGCCTGGATGCTGAGCAACATTGGCTGGCTGATCTTGTTCTTTCCGGTGAAAATTTTCAGGCAGTTGATCTGCCGGAATATCGCGCTGTCATCAGTCCAGATCTTCGCTTGTATTATGCAAGCACTGATACCCGGCTCAGTGGAACAGTGACCCTGAATAAGGCAGAGATCGCTCCGACAGGCTTTAGCGGGGCTTTATCCTCTTCAAGGGATGTGGTTATTATTGATGATGACCAGCCTGTACAAGGAGCCTCTCCTATGTATCTTGATCTCAAGCTGGTCATGGGGGAAGAGGTTATGGTCAATACCTTTGGCTTAAAAGGTTTTTTGGAGGGCACTTTGCAGATCAAGGCCAAGCCTGGGCGCCCGGTTACTGCTCTTGGCAATCTTGATCTTCGTGACGGGACCTTTGATTTTGAGGGCAATAGGCTGGAACTCGGCCAGAGCCGGGTTTTTTATCAGGGCGGACCGATTGACGATCCTGGCTTGGATATTCAGGCCTCCAGAGAAATAGATAATATGGAATTAGGGGTGCGTCTTATGGGGTCTGTCAACAGTATGGAGATGCAGCTTTTTTCAGATACAGCAATGGATGAGTCAGAGATCCTTTCGTATCTGTTAACAGGACAGGACATCTCTACGTCTGATACACAAGAGAAAGGGCTTTCTCCAGCTGAAGCAGCTTTGGGAAAGGTTGGTGGCGGGGTTTTACTCAAGACAGTTGATCCGCTCAAAAACCTTGATATGGAAGGCCTTGTGGATCTCAGTATTGGTGGTGGTGAGGATGCCTCAGATGTGGCTTTAGTCATGGGCAAGGAGATTTATAAAGATCTCTATATTAGCTATGGTAAGGATCTGACCGGAGCTGGAGGAACCTTTAAGGCCCGCTATGACCTCTTGTACGGATTTTCCGTTGAAACGGCCACCAATGCCAAAACCAGTGGTGCTGATCTCATTTTTTCCTGGGAGCGGTGAAACAGGAGTCGATTTAGGTGAGGGAGAGGATAAAGAAAAAGGCAGGACTCATTGAAGAGAGCCTGCCTTGTTGTTCTCAGCAATCCTTGCTCTGAGACAGGAGGGACTCAGTGTTTGTGGTGCTTATTTTCCAAGGATGTCGTCACGAACAGAATTGGCTACGGCAGCTGCTTCTCCAATCAACTCATCTGACACACCCAACTCTTGCAAAGTGCCTCCCAGGTGTTCAATGATAACATCATAATGGGTGTCGTTCAGACCTTTAGCCACCAAGTGAGCATGGGCTGCCCTCAGATCTTTTCCTTGGTAATTATTGGGTCCGCCAAAGGCAAAGGTCAGGAATTCGGTTTGCATCCTGATCTGGCGATCCATGTCAACACCTTCAAAAAAGCCATTCACCCGTTCATCAGCCAGCACCTTATCATAAAAACCTTTTACAGCAGCATCAACAGCGGGTGCTCCACCCAGTTGCTCGTAAAGAGTTGGTTGGGGATCTTCAGCCTCTACTGTGGCTGCTGCGGGCTGGGCATCACCTGCAATTGCATTGGCTCCAGCACCAGCAAAGAATAAGGCTGCAAATGCTGTCAAAAAGATAAGTGAATTTTTCATTGATCCAACTCCTTTTTTTAGGTTATCTGAGCCTGCTCATCAAAGTACAATCATATTTTACATTAATGATGAGTATTGTGGCAGGCAGTTTTTTTTCTGAGGCTGAAAAAAAAATCACCGCCTCATCCTTAAGATCAATTGTATGAAATCACCGAATAAATGCAAGAAGTTTAGTGATGGTTATTCTTTTTTTCTTAACACGCTGAATGTAAAGGATGATTTTTCTTTTTTGCCCAGGGAGTTTTCTTGAAGAGAGTTGTCAGATGCTATAAAGGCGTTTTGGAGGGCTTACTGGCGTCCTTTTGGGTCATTTTCTCAGGGGCAGAAGCTTTTTCTTTTTGAGCGTTATAATCGTGAGAAACTAACTCCTTTGGTAAGCGGCAGTCGTACCGTTTTACTTGATTGAGTTGAGATTGTGTCATTTTGGCATAGGCAGGGTCTATTTTCTTTTCTTCTTTTTTCTCTGTATTTTTTGTTGTTGCTTGGGATGTACCTGTTGTTTTTTGCTCGGTCTGTGGTGAATTATTCCCGGTAGGAGTGGCCTGGAGAGGAGTTAAAGGAGTTATGAGTATAAAAAGGCCTGAAAAAATGGAGATGAAAAATAGAAATGATCGTAACATGTCAATACGCCTCTCTTGAGTTTATATGAAAGTACAAGATCGACTCCTTGGAGTCACCCGATCAACTTTCATGTTTTGTTGTTCCGGCCTGAAAATGCGGAATGGTAATTATATTGGAACGTATTCTAACATGTTATGGCGTTGCGTAAAGTAATTTTTCCTCAACTCCCACCAACATTTCCTCAATCACCGCCAAACCGCCCTGCCAAAATTCAGGATCATTGAGATCAATATTAAAGGGTTTGAGTAGCTCATAGGGCGATTGGTTGCCGCCTTGGGAAAGCAGTTCAATATATTTGGGTACAAAGGAGGCCGCCCCTTCCTGCTGATAAATGCGGTACAGGGCCAGCACCAGCAGCTCGCCAAAGGCATAGGAGTAGACATAGCCCGGCGTGTGGAGAAAATGGGGGATATAGGACCACCAGATCCGGTATTGTTCGCCCAGATGAACAGAATCACCGAACATGGCTTTTTGGCTTTCCATCCACAGGTCAGACAGGGCTTCGGTGGAGAGTTCGCCATGTCCCCGGCGGGTATTATGGATCAGCTCTTCAAAGCGGTTCATGGAGATCTGGCGAAAGACTGTGGCAAAGATGGATTCCAGCTTTTGGCAGATAAAGGCGCGACGCTGGGCCAGATCTTCCAGGATGTCCAGCTGACGATGAAAGATGAGCAGCTCGGCAAAGACCGAGGCAGTCTCGGCCAGGACCAGGGTGGTGTTGCTGTTATAATAGCCCTGTTTGCGGGCCAGATATTGATGGACACCATGTCCCAGTTCATGGGCCACAGTAGAGACATCCCGCAGATTACCGGTGTAATTGACCAGCACATAGGGATGGGCATCAGGCACGCAGGGATGGGCAAAGGCTCCGCCCCGTTTTCCATCCAACAGAGGGGCATGAATCCAGTTCTTGCTGAAGAAGAGCTCGGCTATATCGGCCAGCTCCGGGGAAAAACCACGAAATCCCTCCAAAACCATTTCCTGACATTCCTGCCAGGAGATCTGTTGCTCCGGCAGGGAGGGCAGGGGGGCGTAGCGGTCGTAATCCTGGAGATCATCCAGGCCCAGAAGGTCCTTTTTCAGGTGGTAATAACGCTGCACCAAGTCGTAGCGATCCACTGAGGCGGTGACCAGGGCATCAACCGTAACATCCTCCAACTCGTTGGACAGGTTGCGGGTTCTGATCCAAGAGGGATAGTTGCGCAGCCGATCGCTGATCATCTTTTCCGCCAGGATGGTGTTGAAAATATGGGTGAGGATATGGAGCTGGCTTTGCAGTCCCTTGGTGAGTTCCTGGGCTGCCTTGCGCCGGACTTCCCGGTCGCTGTCATAGAGATCAGACAGCACTTCTTCCTCGCTGCGTTTGTTCTCGCCAAATTCCAGATATCCGAGCACCTTTTCAAAGAGATTCAGCCAGCTTTCCGTGCCCACAGGCTCGAACTCCACCAGCAGACTCTCTTCCGGCTCAGAAAGGAGATGATCGGCATAGCGGCGGAGGTTACGGAGGAAATGCCCATAGGTCGCAACCTCTTCATGGGCCAGGAACTGCTCTGCAAGGGCCTGATCCATCTTGGCCCATTCCAGATTGAAAAAGACCAGCTTGCGCTCAAGTTTGCTGGCTTCTTCCTTGATTTTTTGCTGAAAAGCACCTGCTTCGGCGTTTTTGACCTGGGTACAGAAATTGAGAAAGGCATAGGTTGCAATCCGGCCCAGATTTTCCTGGATGCGCTCCAGTCGCCGGATGGTGCGGGCAAAGACTGCCGGTTCCAGTTCGTCCAGTTTGCCTTGAATTTCCTGGATGAGATCTGCCTCCTGGTGGCAAAAGTCCAGATCATCCTGAATTTGCTGGTCGTCCAGGGATGCGTAGAGGTCGGTGAGCTTCCACAGTACTTCGCTGGTGTTGAGTTCAATATTACGTTCTGTTGACATAAGATCGTCCTTTGCATGATTCGTTAGTTGGAGATGAATTTTTAGAGTACTTATCAGGAAATTGCAAGCAAGGAAAAGGGAATTATGGTTGAATAAAATATGGCATACAACATCCAGCGGAATATTTCTTGGCAGTAACAGAGATATGACCAAATAAACTCGCCATTATGCAGCATTATCAATTCATTTGAGACGCTGGAGCGTGTGCGTGGTAAACTGACCCATCTGAAAGAAATCGGGTTAATGAGAAATATATCTTTAAATCTTTGAGTTTTTCTATGAAAGAGGCAGTAAAATGGTTACTAGAACCGTTAATATTAAAAGCGAACAACCAACCCTTGAACAAGTACTGACAGATGTTCGGAATGGGGATGCAATTACCTTTACAGATGGAAGCATTCCATTGGCCCGGATAGTTCCTCTCACTCCATTTCCAGGCGGACGCACTCCTGAACTGCATTCAGGTGCTCTGGAAACAACCGAGGATTTCGATGAACCGCTAACTGAAGAATTCTGGCCAGAGGTGAATACATGAAAATCTTGTTTGATACCCATGCATTTATCTGGTGGGACAGTAATATATCCAAGCTCTCGCCAAAAGCTCTTGAGCTTTGTCAAGACCCGCAAAACACCCTTTTGCTTAGCACGGTAAGCATTTGGGAAATGCAAAGCAAGCACCAGCTCGGCAGGCTGAAACTCAAGCTGCCTCTGCATGATATTGTGCAGGCCCAGCAAAAAATCAATGGGCTTGAGGTACTCCCTATCATCCCTGCCCACGTCTTTGCACTGGCAAGCCTTCCTCATTATCATCAAGATCCTTTTGACCGAATTGTTATTGCCCAGGCCAGGGTTGAAAAAGCTATCCTTCTCAGCCGTGATGCTGTTGTTGAGCAGTATCCTGTGGATATTGTCTGGTAAGAAAGGGGAGGGCGTTGCATGGTATTGGAGGGATGTTTTGCAAATTACCTTACTGGACTCTGAAATATTATGCTGGAATTATGCAGTTCATTTCATAGTACATGAACAAGAAGGAGGAAACATGACTAAAGTAATTGCACAGAACAGTGATCTCTGGACACTGAGAAAGATACAGGCTCTTGTCGGTTTGGAAGCCGATCTCCTGAAAAAACAGATAAGCGGTATTCAGAATAAAATAACAGGTTTTGAAGACCGATACGGCAAGCTCGACAGAGAGGCAATGTACGGACAGGTTGATGATATGGAACTGATTGAATGGGAAGGGGAGCTTGAGACGCTGGAGCGTCTGCGCAGTAAACTGAATTGTTTGTCTCAGAACAAGGAGATTGCTTCCTGAAATAGTCTCTGTCTGCCTTTTCAAAGAAAAAATATACCGGAAGGTATAATCGGACTATTTCCAGGTATATTTTTTTGATCTCGAAGTAGAAAAAATATACCTGGAGGTATAAAAAATATATCTCCAGAAAGAAAAAATAGACTTATTGGCAGCAGGCAAGTGCTCGTGCAAGGTTGCGATGGATGAGCCGGTGCCGTCGTAGGGGCAATTCATGAATTGCCCCTACAGTATAGCCCGAAGAAAGCGTATGAACGAGAAAAACAGGAAAATAATGAACAAGCGTGCCTTCCGAACCACAGCCTCCATACTCTTTGTGCTGCTGCTCTCCCTGTCAGCAGGCGAACTGACTGTCCGCATCTTTCATTTTTTCCACCCGCTCTTCATCTTTTATGATGATTCGTACAACCGTTTCCGTGGCAAGCCCTTTTCCCCGGATTTTAATTTCAAGCTGAACTCGCAAGGATTCAAGGACACGGAATTTTTCGGGAAAAAGAAGGGAAGTTTTCGCATCGCAGCGATTGGCGACTCCTTTGCCTTTGGTGTTGTCCCGTACAAGCACAATTATCTCACCCTGCTGGAATCTCAACTCCAGGACAAAGGGTTTGACGCAGAGGTCTGCAATCTGGGCATTCCCAGCACCGGACCTGGAGACTACCTTGCCATCCTGCGGCAGGAAGCCTTGCGGTTTGAGCCGGATATGGTGCTGCTCTCCTTTTTTATCGGCAATGATATAATCGAAGGCATCAGAAAGAAGAAATGGTATGAGTATTCCTATGCAGCCTCCCTGCTTCGGTATTTGTTCGTCATTCGCCCTAAATATGAGGGCCAGGTTGTGCATGGCACAGGTACCTACTGCGACAACTGCCCATCGTTTGACGAGTCTGCTTATCTGAATGTGGAAAAGGAGCGCAGCGTGCTTTATCTGACTGAGCGGGCAGATGTGCTGCCGCTGATTGACCAGGTCCTCGCCTCTGTGGAGGAGATGCGGAATATCTGCAAGGAGCTGGATATTCCCTTTGCAGTCGTGATTATCCCTGATGAAGTCCAGATTAACAAGGGGTTGCAGCAAAAAGTCCGCGCAGAGCTTGCTGTGCAGGACAGCGGCTGGAATACTGTGCTGCCCAATGAGCGGCTTGCCGCCGGGCTGAAGGACATGGGGGTTGCCTTTCTTGACCTGCTGCCGTTTTTTGCGGAAAAGGCCCAGACAGAGCGTTTGTACAGGCCAAGGGACTCGCATTGGAATATTGCTGGCAATCAGTTGGCTGCGGACGTTATTCAGGAATATATTCATAATACGGTGCAGGCTGGACAGCCCAAGGTGCAGCTGTAAAAGAGGGGATGAAAAAAGGAAATCGAACGTCTTTGCAAAGAAAAAATATACCGGAAGGTGTAATCGGACTATTTCCAGGTGTATTTTTTTGATCTCGAAGTAGAAAAAATATACCTGGAGGTATAAAAAATATATCTTCAGAAAGAAAAAATAGACTTATTGGCAGCAGGCGGGTGCTTGGTTACGGCTGCTGCCCGCGTACTTTTTATGAGGAAACATATCATGCAGACAAACAGAAATTCCCTTCAGATCGGCCATAATTTTATTAATCTTTCTTCTCTTCCCGAAGCAGCACAGCAGGAGCTGCTGACTTTTTACGAATTTTTGCTCTTCAAGTATCAAAGGCGGAAGAAAGGATCGGCGCAGGAAAAAAAGGCGATTCTGAAAGAGATTTTTCAGGAGGCTGAGGGGAAGCTGCCTGTTGATTACTCCTTTAACAGGGAGGAGATTCATGGGCGATAATTTCTTTGTTGATACGAATATTTTTGTGTATTCAGTGGCTGATGATCTTGATAAGCGGGCCGTTGCGGAAGAATTGTTGATGCAGGACGGTATTGTGATAAGCCCCCAAGTGATCAGCGAGTTTGTCGCAGTGACGCTTCGGAAGCGCATCCTGGAACCGGCAAAAGTGACAGAGTATGCCCGCAAATTTCTTGATCTCTTTCAGATCACTGTCATTTCTGGCGGGACAATTGCAATTGCCCTTGAGATCATGACGAAATATCAGCTTTCCTGGTGGGACAGCCTGATTCTTGCTGCGGCTTTGGAGGGTTCATGCTCTGTTGTCTATTCTGAAGATATGCAGGCCGGGCAGGTGATTGAAGACCGGTTGACCATTGTTAATCCCTTTGCATTCAAGGGGTAATTCTTTTTAGAGAAAGAAAAAATATACTTATCGGTAGCGGGCGGGTGCTTGTGCAAGGTTGCAATGGATGAGCCGGTGTCGTCGTAAGGGCGTTTCGCGAAACGCCCCTACAGCCCCGGCCTGAAGGACGCGTATGAACAGGGAAGAAATAGAAAAAAAGCTGCAACAGTTACCTAAGGAATGGATTAATGCCTTAGGTGCCCGTGTTGCTGCACAATGCCTGCCAGCTCTGTTGATTGAAAGCAAGAAGAATTGTATAGTATTTCTCCACTCTCTCCCGAATAGTATTTCAAGAAAAATAGTAGATATTTTGGTATTTAATGTACGCCTTGAACTTTTCACTATAGAATTATCTTCTTCATTCTCACGAATAGAAAAAGAAACGATAGAAAAAAAATATTTTTCCAGTGGAATTTCAGGTTACTTTCTTTCTGGAGAGAAAAACAGATGTTATAATGCAGCATTAAATTTCTCTCTAACTGAGCTAAATACTGGTGCTTTTGTTGCTTCAGCTCAATCCACAGGCGTAAACTTTGCTAACGAATTAACATCTCTCGAAAAGAAAAAAAACTACAAGAAAACAGGCGTTGACTATCTCTATCTCCATCTCTATGCTTCTCAGAACCAAGAGTTGCGTCAACGCGCAAAAAAATTAGTTCAAGCTCTCCGAGACGTTGGCCACGGCTTTGACATCTGGGCTGACTGGTTCCAAGGCCGTATTGACGGGGTGCCAACAGATAAAAAATTCCTTGAAGCCGTTGTCAATCTCCCGGAAGAAATCCTTGCTCAAGAACCCGTCCAGATCAACGTTTACCTAAAAAGTCTTGGTAAAACAATCGGTGCCCTCAACCGAGTCCGCGTCATCTTTCTCGGCTACGGCGAGGCAGGCAAAACATCCCTCATTCGCGCCCTGAACGGCCTTGAAGTAAACCCCGGCAAAGAAAAAATGACACCGGGCATAGACATCTCCACCTGGGAGGTGCCGGGCACGGAAATCACCGCTCATTTCTGGGACTTCGGCGGTCAGGTCGTGGCCCATGCCACTCACCAATTCTTTCTCCGCTCCCGCTGTCTCTATGTCCTCCTTCTGGACGGACGCACCGAGATCAACGCCAATGAGCAGGCCGAATACTGGCTGGAGCATGTGCGGGCCTTTGGCAGCAAGGCCCCGGTTATGCTGGTCGGTAACAAGGCCGATCTCTGCGCCGTTAACCTGGACATGGCCCGGCTCAAGGAAAAGCATGATAACGTGCTCGGTTTTTACCCGCTCTCCTGCACTCAATACCAAAACAACTATGCCCTGGAGTTTCAGCGTTTCCAAAAAGACCTCAGCAAAGAGGTTGCGGAACTGGGTGTGCATAGCGTCCGCTTTGGCAAGGCCCATCTGGCAGTGCTGGACGAGCTGACCGACCGCTCCGGAACGGAATCCTTTCTCCCCAAAACCGACTGGCTTGATCTCTGCGCCGACAAAGGGCTTGCCGAGCAGGGCGACCTCAATCAGGCTTGGCTCCTGGACCTCTTTGACAAGCTCGGCGTTATTGTCCATTTCCCCAAACTGGCTGCTCTGGACAGCTACATCCTCAACCCGCGCTGGCTGACATACGGTGTCTATACCCTGCTCTATTCCAAAGAGGCCAAGGAAAAGCAGGGCAGACTGGACAGGGACGAGATTGTCCGCATCCTCAGTGCCGCCAAGGTGGAGGATAACCTCGGAAATGTACTCAGCTATCCCGCAGAAAAGGCAGCCATCATCATTCAGGCGATGGAGCAATTCAAGCTCTGCTTCCCCTGCCGCCATGAACAGGACATGATCATCATCCCGGCTCTGCTGGATTCCGACCAACCCAAGCACGGCTTTGATAAAAAAAACAGCCTTGCCTTTGAATTCGACTTTACCGGCTTCCTGCCCCGCCACATCATGCCCAACTTCATCGTGGGCCGACATGATGAAATCAAAGGCGAGTTGGTCTGGCAGAACGGGGTTGTTCTCCAGCGCAAGGATGAAAGCGCAGATGCCCTGGTTCAGGTGGATTACCACGACCGCAAGCTGTCGCTCTGGCTGCGCGGACCCAAAGCCAACGACTATTTCAAAATCATTTATGATGATCTGAAGCGTATTCTTAATCTTATGCCGGAGCTGCGTTTCAGTGAATTGGTTATTGTGCCGGAAGCAAGTCGTATCATCGAAGGAATAACGGTAGGTCTCCAAATAGTCAAAGCAGATTTTCAAGACCTCTTGGCCTTGGAAGAAAGCGGCGCAACAAAATATATCTGCAAAGCTGGCACGTTTGATCTTGCCAAGATTTTACAGATCATGCCAAGAACGGCAAGAAGAGAATACCAACGCGGAGATATAGTCATCCATAATCCAAAGGGGGATATTATGATCGGCGATCAGGCAGCTAAAAACGACAACAGCGTCTCAATTCATGGCTCAACGATTGGAGGCAATGTCATTTCAAACGCAACAATCCAAAACAGCTTCAACACAGTGGCCCAATCTGCCGCTGAACCAGCCTTGAAAGCTGAACTGGAACGCCTCTGTCAGCAAGTTGAGCAGATGCTCCCCGAATTGCCGGAAGAGAAGAGAGAAGAGGCAGCTCAGGATTTGGATAGTCTGGTAAAAGAGGCGACAAAGGAAACACCGCGAAGAAAATGGTACGAATTGAGTGCGGAAGGATTGATCGAAGCAGCAAAAGCATGCGCAGGAATGGCTACTCCTGTAACAGCTACTATTAAGGGCATTCTTGCCTTGCTGGAAACCACCTGATCATGTCAGAAAGCAGACCCTTGATTATCTGGAAAATAAAAATTGCAGCAATTCAGCTCGTAAAAAAACACCTAAACATTCAAGCGGGATAACTTAATTACCGAAATTTTTTTTTCCAGCTA
>JAABTP010000007.1 GCA_011389815.1 Desulfobulbaceae bacterium
AAATATCTCGCTGAGGTTATCACGGCTCGGCGCCAGGGGCTGGATGTGCCTCCTCTGCCTCTTGCTGCGTAAAAAAATGAGAGGGATCTGAACGGTTACTCCAATCCAGTTTTTCCTTATATTTTTCGGAGAGATCACTGTCATCATGCAAGCAGCCGACCACCCCGTTCTTGCGTAGGATTGCCAGCGCATCCGCACCGACAGCAACTTGACGGCGTGCATACAGTTCATCAATGGCAAGTTCCAGCACGCTGCGCATATCTTTTCCCACAGTACGCTGAAGCTGCCGAAGTTTCTCATAATGCTGATTGCCTAATTCCGTATTCAGCTCCATAATTCACCTCCCATCAAGTTGTTTCTTAGTCCATTTCTTTGCTTTACTCGTTCCCCTCAATCTCCTCAATCTTCCCCTGCGCTTCCTCCCAAACCCCGTACTGACGCTTCAGCGTTTGCTCCACCTCATTATACTCCTTGTTGACCTTGAGCCAGCGGGGTTGGTCCGCATAGAGATCAGGATCGGCCATTAAGGTCTCCAGCTCCCCTTTGCGCTCCTCCAGGACATCTATTTCTTTCTCCGCAGCTGTTGCCTTTTTCTTCCAGGGCTTGAGCTGAGAACTGAGCTGTTGCCGTCGTTGCGCCCGCAGGCGTCGTTCTTCCTTGCGATCAACTGAGCCGGAAGCATCCTGTTTTACCTCCGCAGGGCCGCTCTGTTGCTGCTTCTCCTGTTTTTTTACAGCAAGCTGTTCCTCGTCCAGTTGTTGGCGGGCCGCAAGGTAATCATCAATATTCCCTTCATGCAAAATCGCCCGACCATCCCGGATCTCCAGCACCTTATTGACAAAGGAATTGACAAAGGCCCGGTTATGGGAAATCACGATGATGCTGCCTTCATACTGGGCCATTGCCTCCTGAAGCACCTCCTGGGAAGTAATGTCCAGATGGTTGGTAGGCTCATCCAGGAGCATGAGATTGGCAGGCTTGACCAGCATCTTGGCCAGGGCCACCCGGCTTTTCTCGCCACCGGACAGCACCTGCACCTGCTTGTCCACCTCGTCGCCGGTAAAGAGAAAGGCCCCGAGCAGCGAGCGCACCTTGGTCACGGTCATGTCCTGGGCCGCATGGTAAACCGTGTCCAAGATACTGGATTCGCCATAGAGTTCCTGGGCCTGGTGCTGGCCGAAATAGGTAAGGATGACGTTATGCCCCAGACTGATCTCGCCTTCAGCAGGTTCCAGACTCGCCATAATCTTCATCAGAGTGGTTTTACCAGCCCCGTTGACTCCGACCACAGCCAGTTTATCGCCTCGTTGCAGGTTCAGATGGACATCTTTAAAGATTTGCTTGCCATCAAAGGATTTATTGACCTTGTCGAGCTGCAAGATGTCCCGGCCCGAAGGCATGGCTGGTGGAAAAGAAAAGTGGATGGTGCGCTCGGTTTCAGAAAGCTCCAGCCGCTCCAGTTTTTCCAGCTGCTTGACCCGGCTCTGCACCTGCTTGGCCTTGGTGGACTTGGCCCGAAAACGGGTAATGAACTGCTCTGCCTGCTTGATCATGGCCTGCTGATTCTCATAAGCAGCCCGCTCCAGCTCCATGCGTTGGGCTTTATCCACCAGATATTTGGAGTAATTGCCCTTATAAGCGGTCAAACGGCCCAGGCTGAGTTCCCAGGTTTTATTGGTCACCCTATCCAGGAAAGAACGATCATGGGATATAATCATCATGGCACCCTGATACTGCTGGAGGAACTCTTCCATCCAGGTCAGGGAATCCAGGTCCAGATGGTTGGTGGGCTCATCCAGCAAGAGCAGAGAGGGCTTTTGCAAGAGCAGCTTTGCCAGGAGCAGGCGCATGATCCAACCACCAGAGAACTCGGCTACGGGCCGGTCCAGATCGTCCTTGGAAAAACCCAGGCCAAAGAGGATGCGCTCAATCTGGGGACGGATGAGGAAGATGTCGTGGCCTTCCAGCAAGTGCTGAAGCTCACCCTGTCGTTCCAGTAAGGATTCCAGCTCCGGGCTGTCCTGGTCCAGGGTAGCCAGTTGTTGACTGATTTTTTCAATCTCCTCCTGATAATGGAGCACCTCGTCAAAGGCGTTTTCCGCCTCGTCAAAGAGCGAGCGTTGTCCCAGCTCAATGGAGATTTCCTGGGGCAGGTAGGCCACGGTGAACCAAGAGGCCCGGCTGATCACACCGGGATCGCTCTCCAGTGCCCCGGTGATGATTTTCATCAGGGTGGATTTTCCTGTGCCATTGACCCCGGCTAGCCCGATGCGGTCATCTGCATGGATTTGGCCGGAGACTTCACGAAAGAGATGCTTTGAGCCGTATTGCAGGCTGAGGTTATTTATGGTGAGCATAAAACTAAAAGAAACTTTGTAGGTATTAGCTGAAGATTATTTATTTTCTCTGTATGGGCCGTGCCAGTGCAATTGCGTAGCCCGGTCGAAAGGCACCAAGCTGAACAGTTCTGCAATCAGCTTGAGCTGGGCTGTGTATGCGGGAGACATTTTTCCCTTTGCAGCATAGTTTTTTGCCTGGACATTCAAGAAATGGATATCGTTGTCCGTGAACGCAGGTTCAAGAATCGAATAATGCAGGGTATGAACAAGCTCCGCTTCCTCAAGGCAGGTCCGGTCAAAGGCTTTTTTTACCATGGACTGCGTCTGGATATTGCGGATGGTAGGCAGGGCCAGAAAGAGCATTTCCGTATAGATTTCCTGTTTTCCTGAAATCGTCATAGCTCTGCCTTTATCTTTTTTCTTGCCTCCATCAAGGCAAAGCCGAGCAGGTTTTTTCCTTTCCATGCTGAAGGGTTTCCGATCCCCGTTGCATGGCAGCCCAGACCGATTCCCCACACCTTATCACAGGGACTGGCCTCAACCAGTACCTTGTTCTTCGTTGCCAGGAGATAGGTTAATATTTCTTTGTTCTGGGCAAACTTAGCAATGTTCCCCTGGACAACTATCTCAATACAGTGTTTATCCCATTCCTCCTGCCGGAATCCTTGCACCATTCTGCCAATTCTCTTTGCCTCACCAGGATTATCCGCTTGCATGACCTTTGCCGCTGCATCGCTGTCACCAAAGAGCCTCGCTTTGCAATACATCATGTAATGCTCAGCTGTGAGGAATTGCATACCGTCAACTTCAAAGGAAGCTGCGTACCATTGGCTCAGGCAGGATTGATTGACAGAACCGTCTTCGGAGGGGATATGCCCCCAGAAAAATACGTGTTCCGGTCGGTGTCCCGCATTAAGGGATTGTATGAGTTCATGAACTGTCCTGGTCTCTTCCGGTTTCATACGAGTTATTTCTTTACTGGGTTTTTTTCTGTTATGTCGCCCGAACGGAGCATTATAACTGATTTCAGTCATAATTGCAGTATTGCTTTCCGGAGATTTTTTTCAGAGTACGCAAAGAGTTATTGCTGATTCGCAATCCTCTGCTTTACAATGGGGGCATTAATGAACCCATTACTATCAGGGAGGAACGCACCATGTCAGAAGACAGCTACACGGAAGTCACGGAACAGTCCTGGTTCAGCCGGATCGGCGGGGCCATCAAGGGAATCATCTTCGGCTTTATTCTTTTTCTTATCGCCTTTCCGCTCCTGTTCTGGAACGAAGGCAGGGCGGTAAAGACCTATAAGACCTTGAAGGAAGGGGGCGGGGCAGTGATCAGTGTCGCCTCGGATCGGGTTGATCCAAGCAACGAGGGTAAGCTGATCCACCTGAGCGGTAAGGCGAACACCGAGGAGATCCTGACAGATCCGGTATTCGGGGTTGCGGATAATGCCTTGCGTCTGCTGCGCAAGGTGGAGATGTATCAGTGGCAGGAAAGCTCGGAGAGTGAAACCAAGAAAAAACTCGGCGGTGGCACGGAAACCGTGACCACCTACTCGTACAGCAAAGGGTGGGAGGATAATATCATCAGCTCTTCCAGTTTTAAAAAGCCGGAAGGGCACGAGAATCCTGGCGCAATGCCCTATACCACAGAGGAGCAGACTGCCCAGCAGGTTACCTTGGGGGCTTTTCAGTTATCAACCTCACAGGTCAAGCGGATCAACGGCTTTGAACCCCTTGCCGCCAGTGAAGATGCTTCGCTATCAGAGAATCTGGAAGGCCGCATAATACCTTGGCAGAGCGGATACTATCTCGGTGCGGATTCTGCTTCGCCACAGGTCGGCGATGTGCGGATTCAGTTCGAATCAGTGGCCCCGACCGAGGTGAGCATTGTTGCCCAACAGAGCGGCAGCGGATTACGACCGTATCACGCTCAGGCCGGGGGCGATATTGAACTCCTTCAGGTCGGTGTACACACGGCTGAGGCTATGTTTCAGAAGGCCCAGACCGATAATAAGATTTTGACCTGGGCACTGCGGGTTGTGGGCTTCCTGGTGATGATGATAGGGCTCAGTTTAATCTTTAAAGTTTTTTCTGTCCTGGCAGATGTTATACCCTTTCTGGGCAATATTGTTGAAGCGGGCACCGGCTTTATTGCCTTCCTGCTGGCAGCTGTCCTGTCCCTGATCACTATTGCGGTGGCTTGGATTGTCTTCCGGCCTTTGCTGGCCATTATCCTGCTCGTCGCGGCTGTTGGATTGATCGTGCTGATTGGTGGTAAGGTGAAAGCGGGTAAGGCCAAGAGGATGAGTACGCTTGGTGCGGCAGGTGGAGCCGGAGCGGTACCTCCTCCTCCGCCACCTGGGGCATAATTGCCGGGTGAATTCGTTAACTGGACGGGAGAATTATCTTCCGTCCAGTTGAACCCTTTCCTTCTCCCCGGCCAAGGCCAGGTACACATCTACCCTCTTCCGCTCATACCACTTCCCACCCGCCGCAAACAGCTCCTTACTTCGCTCTATCAGGAAATAGAGTACAGGCACCATCACCCATATTCTCACCTGCTGGTTAAGTATTGAGGGGTGCATGAAAAGAATGGAGATAAACATTGTTCTCAGCCGTGCATTACCTCGTCGGGCAGCTCGTTGATGTCATCGTCGCGGACCGGGAAATGTTCTGCCAACACCTTGCCTGCGCGGCGGATTTCCTGGCAGAGTGCCTCGGCGGCTCGACCATCCTTGATGCCCTTTGCAATGTCGGCGGCATAGGCTTGCAGGCTTTCCTGGGAGATTTTCTCGTTGATGCCTTGATCAGCAAGTACCCAGACTCGGCGTTCAAATAGAGAGATAAAAAACAACACCCCGGTGGCATCCTTGGTCTTGTACAATCCCTGTTGAAAAAAGCCTTGTACAGCCTGCTCGCGAACCATTTCTTCGAGCCTAGCAGCGGGGACGAAGAATCTTTTCATCAAGGGCAGATATTCCGTCAGCCGAGCGATTAACAAGGAAAAAATTGCGGCCAGCGGCAGGAATCCCCACAGCGAATCATCCAGCAGGAAATCCGTTACACCGAGGGCCAGTAAGCAACCTATAATCACCCCGGCCAGGATTCGACTCTCCGGGTAAGAGTCGCTTTGTTCAACCACCATCACCGCCACCTCGCCGGAGGTCTGCAATTCCACCTCCTGGATGGTTCGGGTGATTTCTTCATTCTCTGCTGCTGAAAAAAATGTTTTTGATTTCATATGTTACCAACCTCCTGAGGCACCACCGCCACCGAAACTGCCGCCACCGCCACCACTGAAACCTCCAAATCCACTGCCACCGCCACTGCTGCTTCCGCCGCCACTCCCACTGAGAAAAACAGGCGAGATAATCGACAGCAGCAGGCCAGCAAGGGCCCCGACCGGGATCAATACAAGCAGCATCAGCCAGCCTGGGAATGAGGCCAGCAAAAATACAACAGGCAGAGCAATTGCCCCGGCAACTATCCCTACTTTGCGGGAAAATTGCCCCAAAAAGGAAATGAAAAACCCGCCGAAGAGAAGATACGAGAACAGTGGCGATTCTTCACGCCGCCCACCACGTCGAGATGAGCTTGGCTCAGCCTTGAATTCACCTCGGGTCGCTTGTATCACAGCCTCCACTCCACCCTCAAACCCTTGGTCAAATTGACCGGACTTAAAACGGGGAGTAATTACATCATCAATAATTCTACCCGAGAGCAGGTCGGTCAGCACCCCTTCCAGCCCATAACCGACTTCCAGCCGTACTCGACGCTCATTCTTGGCCACCAGCAGCAGTACGCCGTTATCTTTGCCCTTCTGACCGACACCCCATTTTTCTGCCACCCGGATACTGAAATCTTCCAGAGGATCGCCCTCCAGAGAATCAATGGTGAGCACAGCTATCTGGGTTGAATCAGTGCGTTCAAAGGATTTCAGGGTCTGCTCCAGCTTGGCCTTGACCGGGCCGCTGATCATATTGGCATAGTCGTTGACATAGCCTTTGAATTCCGGAATCGTCCGGGCCGAGACAGGAAGAACAGCCAGGATGATGAGGAGCAGAGCCAAGAGCGAGATACCCCCGGCCTGCATTGCTGACCCTGATAAAGGCGGGCTGGCCGAGGCACGACGCGGAGTGCTAAACAGTTGCACAATAATCTCCGTCAGAAAAGGTTAAAATTTTACCTTTGGTGCATGTTGTGCCCCTTCTTCAGCCTTGAACGGCTCCCGTCTGGGCAGATTCAAGAGAAAATTATTGGTCAGATTGTTCGGAAAGGTGCGGATAGAGGTATTGAAAATCTGCACTGCCTTGTTGTAGCGAACCCGAGCCACGTTGATGCGATTTTCAGTGCCCTCTAACTGGTGCTGGAGGTCGCGAAAGTTCTGGTTGGCCTTGAGGTCGGGATATTTTTCCACCACGACCATGAGCTTGGAAAGTGCTGAACTCATACTGCCCTGAGCCGCCTGAAAATTGGCCATGGCCTCGGGGTTATTCAAGGTATCACTGCCCATATTTAACTGACCAACCTTGGCCCGCGCCTCGGTTACCGCAGTCAGGGTGTCCTTCTCGTGAGCCGCATATGCCTTCACTGTTTCCACCAAATTAGGAATCAGATCGGCCCGGCGCTGATAGGCAGCCTCAACATCACCCCAGGCGGCAATGACCGCCTCGTCATTTTTTTGAATGGTATTATAGCCGCAGCCGGTGAGGGCGGGTACAATCAAAGCAAGAGCCAGAAAAAGAACAAAATGCCGCATGGAATGATCCTCCTGATAGGACACAGGTGAAATATGAAAAGGTGTATTGAAAAATACATTTAGAGAACAGAATAATACCTGCTCGGCTCATGTCAAGTATTATTAAAAGAGGGGCAGAGTAAAATTTCACTGACTGTTCCACATCGCTGCATTATGTTAATGTCCGATCAGTTTGGGCTACGGCAAAAAAGATACTGCTGCGGTCAGAACATGGGGTGTCGGCGGTTTACAACAGCGCATTGCATGCTTACAGTAACCCGTTGTAAACGTGCAGTGACGTATATGAAGCTTACAGTGAGGCATTGCAGGTCTGCAATGTGACGTTGCAAGCTTACAACAGGCCATGTAAAGCTTACATCAAGGCATTGTAAGCGTACAATGAGGCATTGTATGTTTACAACGAGCCAGTGCAAGCTTCATGTGCGGCATGTTAAGCCTGCAACGTGACGTTGTAAGTGTACAACTGGGTATGTGAAGCGTACAGTGCGGCATTGTACATATAAAAAAGAACCGGAAAAACAGCATAGGAGGTTATGATGGCACACTTTCCACGCCGTGAAGCGGATATCAGGGCCTTTCTTTTTCTCCGGAAAGCACCCAATACACCTCCAACCTCTTCCGCGCATACCATTCCCCACCAGCCACAAACAGCTCCTTGCTTCGCTCAATCAGGAAATAGAGCACCGGCACCACGACCAGAGTCAGGAAGGTGGCGACCAGCAGGCCGAAGATCACCACGATAGCCATGGACTGCCACCACTGGCTGGATTCGCTGACCCAGGAAATGCGCAGGTTGCGGAAGTCGTAGGACACCCCGGTGACCATGGGAATCAGGCCCAGGACTGTAGTTACAGCAGTGAGCAGGACCGGGCGCAGGCGGGTGGCACCAGCAGAGACCACGGCCTCAAGCAGGGCAAAGCCGCTTTCCCGCAGCTTATTAGTGTAGTCGATCAACACGATAGCGTTGTTCACCACCACCCCGGCCAAGGAGATCACCCCGATACCGGTCATGATGACCCCAAAGGGCTGCTTATAGAGCATGAGTCCGAAAAAGGCCCCACCCATGGACAGAATCACTGAAGTCATGATGATAAAAGGCTGGCTCACCGAGTTGAACTGGGTGACCAGGATCAGGAAGATAAAAAACAGGGCAACAAAAAAGGCTTTGCTCAGGAAGCTCTGGGATTCCTCCTGTTCCTGATTTTCCCCGGTAAAACGGATGGTATATCCCGGTGGCGGAGGATTCTCAGCCAGGAGTTTTTCAGCTTGCTCACGTACTACAGGCCCTGGAATCTTGGTTTCATCCACATTAGCCTTGACCGTAATGGTTCGCTGGTTGTTGATCCGGTTGATGTTACCCAGAGAGCCGGTATAATCCACAGTTGCCAAGGTGGACAAAGGGACAAGGACTCCGCTTGGAGTTGGAATCATGAACTCACGCAACATATTATCATTTTGGCGATACTCTTCCGGCAGCTGGACCGTGATATCATAGTCCTCATTACCCTCACGAAACGAAGAAATGATCAGGCCGTTATAGGAGGTCTTGATAGCAGAGCCTATGGTATTGGTATTCAGGCCAAACAGGGCTGCCTTTTTCCGGTCAACCTTGATACGCACTGATGGTGTTCCCTCTACAAAATTATCGCGAATATCTTCGACATGGGGGATTTTTTCCAGAGCAGCCCTGATCTCCTTGGCAATAGAGGCAAGCACGGCAAAATTATCACCGCTGATTTCAATATTTATCGGCGCACCAGTGGGGGGGCCAGACGCCTCCATGGCCACGGTAACCTTGGCACCGGCAATATCTTTGATCCGTTTGCGGATATCCTCCACCGTTTCATAGGAGGAGCGGGAGCGGTCTTCCAGATCAAGAAAACGAACCCCCACATGGTTGGGTGTATTGGGTTCAAACTCGGAACTTCCGCCAGTTGAGGTGACGGCCTTGCTGTAGATAATCTTGACATTTTTCAAATCACTGGGGCCGGGAACGCCTTCATGGGAGGCTTTTTCTCCTGTCCCTGCCACTGCTGCTTCAATCTGGCGAAGAATACGGTCAATATAATTCAGATCTGCGCCTTCCGGCATATCCGTGTTCACGTAAATTCCCTTGGGATCAATATCCGGGAAAAATTCCACGGGCTTTTCAATACCAACCACCAGGAGCCAGCCTTGGACCATGAAGATGAGGAGGAACACGGCAGCGGCAACCAGGGCAAAGGGATGGGCCAGACTGAATCTGAGCAGACCGGCATAGGAGCGCAACAGCGGTCCCCGGATGGTCACTGGTTGTTCACCGGCTGCTTCTATCTCGGCAGAGGAGACAGTGTCCACTTTTTTGGCACTCTTCATGAACAGCGAGGCCAAGGCCGGATTGATCACCAGGGCCACAAAAAGACTGGAGGAGAGCGTGATGATCAGGGTCAGAGGTAAGTAGCCCATAAACTCACCCATAATACCGGGCCAGAAGAGCATGGGTGAAAACACAGCCAGGGTAGTCAGGGTGGAGCCAATCACGGGCATGGCCACCTCTGAGGTGCCCTTCATAGCCGCCTCAACCCGGCCCACGCCTTGCTCCATAAAGCGGTAGATATTTTCAATGATGACAATGGCATTATCCACCAGCATACCCAGAGCTAAGGTCAGACTGAACAGGACGATCATATTCAGGGTGATCCCCAAAACATGGAGCACCGTGAAGGAGAGCAGCATGGAAAAGGGGATAGCCATACTGACCAGCAGGGCATTGCGGATCCCCATAGCAAAGAAGATGACCACCACCACAAGGGCCAGACCGGAGAGGATATTATTCTCCAGATCTGCCACCATATTCTTGGTGTCTTTTGATTTATCCAGAACCTTGGTGATGGCCGTACCGCCAGGCCAGCTTGGCTGCTTTTTGTGCAGGATGTCTTCCACGGCATCGGCAATGGCAATGATGTTTTCGCCGGAACGCTTCTTGACCACAATATTGACAGCAGGCAGGCCGTTGAGCCGGGAACGGCTGGTTTCCTCCTTAAAGGTATCCAGCACCCTTGCCACATCACGGGCATAGACCGGTTGACCGTCATGGGTGCCAATGACAAGATCGTATAACTCTTCTGGTGTCTTGAATTCGCCAGGCACACGAACCTGGAATTTGCCATCACCCATATGGAGGGCACCGCCCGAGGTGTTGGTGTTTTCACCCCGAACAGCAGCCTGCACCGCAGGAAGATTCAGGCCGAAATAGGCCAGTTTTTCCGGGAAAAACTCAATGCGGATCTCCCGCTCCCGTGCCCCGGTGATCTCCACATCCAGTACACCGCTGACACCCTCAATTTCATCTTCCAGATCATCAGCAATCTCTTTGAGACAACGCGCACCGCAGGTTCCGGCCAGAGAAAAAATCAGGATGGGCATTTCTGAGATATTGACCTCAAAGACATAGGGATCATCTTCCAGGTCTGTGGGCAGTTCGCCCTTGGCCTCATCCACTTTGTCCTTGACCTTGCGCAGGGCATCGTCAATATCCACACCGGTCATGAATTCAACGTCAATCAGGGATTCTCCTTCAGAACTGATAGACTTGACGTTCTTGACGCCATCCAGGCTCTTGAGTTTATTTTCAATCTCAATGGTGATGGAGCTTTCAATATCACCAGGGGCCACGCCTCGATAGGCCGTGGAGACAAAGATATGGGGGATGCTGACATCCGGTTCAGCCTCTCTGGGCAGGATCAGGTAGCTATAGGTTCCTATGACCAGGATAAGGGCAGCCAGTACCAGCACGGATATACTTTTTTTAACGGCAAGATCGGAGATGATCATTATGTGAATTTTCTTAAATTATTGCTGTAGATGAAAAATGACCATTGCCCACGCCACAGATGAAGAGTATCAACGGAGGAGATTGATGCTGTGACGCAGGCTTTTGGTCAAAGGGATACCTATAAAAATCAGGGCATAAACTCTTTGAGATCATCGACTTTTTTAACAACTCGAACCTTCTGCCCATCTTCCACAGTCCGATGTCCCTGAATGATGACCTTTTCGCCCAGATGAAGCCCGTTGCGGATCAGGATTTGCCAACCCTCGGTAAAACCGGTTTCCACAGCTCGTTTGTGAGCAATATTATTCTCTACCACATAAACAAAGTGTTCATCATTACGGGAGATAATTGTATACAGAGGCACAGCGACCGCCTGCTCTTCAGTCTGTTTGACAATGTTTGCCTGGAGAAACATACCTGGCAGGATCTTTTCATCCGGATTATCCAGGGCCAGTTCAAACCGGTAGGCATGGGCCATCGACTCCGGTGCCGGAGCCAGGAAATGAACCTGTGCCAGAAAACGGGCATTCTCCAGAGAACGGATATGTACCTCCGTCTGTTGCAGCTGTCGTGCTGCATTAACATCTGCCTCTGGAATACCCACCACTGCCTTGACCCGGTCAATCTGGAGTATTTCAGCAATGGGTTCAGGCATCATCTGATTGACCACCATCCCGACTTCAGCATCAATCCGGCTGATAATGCCGGAAATAGGGGCGGTGACCCGACAACGGGAGAGCGCAAGTTCTGCGTTTTCCAATGCTGCCTTAGTCTGGCGTAACTTTGAATACTGTTCATCCAGATTAGCCTGGGTTGATATACCTTTTTTACGCAATGCCTTATTACGGGAATAGTCGGCCTGGGCCAGGGCATAGGCTGCTTTGGCAGAATCCAGTGCTATGCGGTAATCCTTGCTTTCAAGCCGGGCAATAAGCTGTCCCTTCTGGACATAATCACCTTCCTGAGCCGCAAGTTCTTCAATAGTTCCTCCTATCTTGGACATCAAAGCCAGTTTTGTCCACGGTTCTATCAGGCCAGGCAGGTTGATCTTATCCTGCAGGGTTGTTGGTTTCAGTTCCAAAGTAACAACATTGGTGGGCGGAGCTTCCACGGATGTGGAATTCTTGAGTTCCTCTTTTCGGGCTGCCTTTTGTGCATCAACCCGTACTTGGATCAGAAAGGCAGCAGCGAGCAGGATAAGAACAAAGACGAGTCCTGGCAGGATCTTCAGCAGAAACCAGACAATTTTTCCGCGCAAGGTTTTGGGGGTGGGGGCGTTCATGAGTTGTTTCTCTGGTCAGTGGTGCTGCTTGCAGGAATCTTCCGAGGGAGTAATCCGGTCAGGGCCTGGTCAATTAATAATTTAAGGGTCTCCTGGACATCCTCCTCACTAAGAAGACGACCAGAGTACCAGGCCGAGAGCGTCATGAGGTAGAGGCTGTAAAAATGTCCCCCAGCAATAATGAGTTCAATATCAGTGCGCAGTACCCCTTTTTCCTGGGCTTCTTGTAAGAGGCTGACAAAGAGGTTGAGAAAACGTTCTTCAATCTTTAATGATTTATCAATGGTAATTTCTTTGGGAAAGGTCATTTCCCGAAGCAATGTCCTCCCAAATTCTTTATTTTTTGTGACAAAGCGAAATTCACTCATAAACACCAAAAGCATTTTTTCTGCTAAAGGCGCATCAGGATCAAGTTTACTCTTGATTTCACTGTTGATAAAGGCCAGTTCTTCCTCGCAAAAAGCCAGGAGTATCTCGTTTTTTGAAGAAAAATAGGAATAGATGGTTCCTTTTCCTATGCCCGCAGCCTTGGCCAGGGCTGAAACACTGGTGCGTTCATATCCCCGCTCACCAAAGAGGTTTATTGCAGCGTTCAAGATTGCTGCTCTGGTTGCTTTTTTCTTTTGTTCCCGTAATCCTGCCATAGTTTCCTGAGAAAATAGAATGTCTTTCTTGTAAATTTCCAGCCTAACAGGTTGGTACCTGTTTCCAGATGAAATATGTAATAATGACTTTGGTCGAGATTTTAAGCGTGGCCTGGGGAAAGGTCAAGAGGAAAAATGACTGTGGTCAACTTTTATTTTTTGTTGTCCCTCACCAAGGAGTGGGAGGAATGGAAGGCGTTGAGGAGTAATTCAGCGGGAAAGAATTCAGTACGATTTGATAACAGCCTTTGGGTTTTTTTACGAAAGATGTATACTTCTATCCAGAGTGTTTTTGCTTGCTCCTGGTTTTTTAAAAAATATTCCGGCCCGGACAGACTGGGAAAACACAAGAGACAAAAAAATAACTTATCTTGTTTGTCCCTTCTCACAGAGGAGGGGTGGGAGTGTCTATGAAAACCTATCGTTGTTCAGTGTGTGGCTATCTGCATTCAGGAGGTCCTGATTTTCATTTTTGTCCGCTTTGTCATGCCCCCGTTGATCTGTTTATGGATTATACTGTGTTTGATCGAGATAAACCGGGAAATTGGGATATCAGAACAGTGCGGATGATCAAGGAAATGGCAAAGACAGGGCAGTCGGTCCAGGAAGGTATGGGAACAGCAAGGGCTTTTCTGAATATGGACAACCTGATCTTTCGGCCTGCTGTGATTGCTCGTGTGCCCCTGCCCGAGACAGCTGAGGTATCAACAGAGCTTATACTGGGGAAAACAGCCAGCCAGCCAATTGTCCTTAAAACTCCGATCCTTAATGCTGCCATGTCCTATGGTGCCTTGAGCAAGGAAGCAAAGATGGCCTTGGCCATGGCTTCAACTAATGTGGGGAGTATTGCCAATACTGGAGAAGGAAGGATGTTGGAAGAGGAGCGGGAGCTTGCCGAATATCTTACCTTGCAGTATGCTCCAGGAAGTTTTGGGGGGCAACGGGAGCGTTTGTTGTTAGCTGATATGGTGGAAATAAAACTTTCTCAAGGAGCGCATCCAGGGACAGGAGCAGTACTGCCGGCAATAAGTGTTAATGTGGATATTGCTGCAACCTTGAGAGTTCCCATAGGAAAGGCTGCACGTTTATCAGCAGTGTTTACGGATATCCAAAACGGCAGAGAATTGGCAGAAAAAATTTTTGAACTTCGGGAATTGACCCAAGGAAAGCCCATTGCCGTAAAAATAGCCGGGGGCCATTTAGAGGATGATCTGAATACCATTTTCAATCAGGACGATATTCCTGATGTGTTGGTTATTGATGGTGGAGAAGGTGGAACCGGTGGAGCTGCTGTGACCATGAAAGATCATGTAGGGCTTCCTTTGGTCTATGCCCTGCCTAAGATTGCTGATTTTTTGCAAAGAAAGGGACTCACCAGCCGAGTCACTTTGCTGGCAGCCGGTGGTCTTCGTCATGCCGGAGATGTTGCCAAAGCCCTTGCTTTGGGAGCTGAGGGGGTATATATGGGTGGGGCCCTCAAGATCGCCCTTGGCTGTACCTATCTTCGTCAATGTCATCTTGGCAATTGCCCTCATGGCATTGCAACGCAGGACAAGAAATTACGTAAACGGCTGGACGTGGAACAAGGTGCAGCCCGTATTACCCGTTTTATCCAGGCCACGAATGAGGAGCTACGAGTTATTGCTCGCAGCTGCGGGCGGAATTCTGTCCATGCCCTTGAACGACAAGATCTGGCAGCTCTGCATCCTGAGATAGCACGGATTACAGGTATTGAATGAGTTTGATAAGGAAACCAACAAAAAATAAGTTCCCGCGTTTAGGTACTCCCTCTGGAAAAACCAAGTAACTCCCTCTGGCAATAGCCTGAGCAGATCATAAAGGAACGAATAAGGTAAGTGTTATGCATCCCCATTTTTCATCAATGTTAGCAACGTTATTGGTTGTTATCGGCGGAGTAGCAGTTCTGATCATGTTGGAAATGACCGGAAAGGTTTGGGACAGCCCCAGAAGAAAAGGCTGGATACTCCTGCACCGCATCCTCGGATATTTCTTTCTTATTCTTTTTGCCTCTATGCTGGTTTTTATGGTAGTCAAGGCAGGTGGTTTTCAAGAGGAACTTCCAGCACGGGCAATGATCCATATTATCCTGGCCTTGCTCCTTGTCCCTCTGATCATGGTCAAGGTGGTGATCGCCAGGAGGCATGCCCAGCTCAGTACCAAATTAATTATGTTAGGACTGGCGATTTTTGGCCTTTCCTTTGGCTTGACCGGCATAACAGCTGGTTATTATGCGCTCCATCGTTCTGATTATAAATATGCAGTTCTTTCTGATGTGGATGATGATATACTGAATGTGGAAATCGGCCAGAAGATTACCAACAGAAAATGTAGTAAATGCCATAGCCTGGAACGGGTCTATCAGAGTTATAAATCAGATGTTGCCTGGTCAGAGACCATCAATAAGATGGCAGAGCTTGATTACCCGAATATCACAAATTTTGATGTGCAACAGATTGTCGGCTACCTCATACAGCAACAACAAAAAAGACAGGGCGAGGAACAGGATAAGCTTCGTATGGAGATCGGACGGAGTTTAGTAAATAAAAAATGCAGCCATTGCCATAATCTGGACAGGGTTTTTGGTGCCAAAAAGAAAGAGCATGAATGGACTGAGACTGTCAGCAGGATGACCATAACCAATGGTGATGATGATTTTCTGTCTGAACAGGAAGCTGAAGATATTGTTTATTTCTTAACCAATATCAGGAAGGATGAAAGCAAAGAAAAAATTGTTGAAGATCCTCCTGCTGAATCAGTGGATAAAATCAAACCCCTTGTTGCGTTGAAATGCAATGCTGGATGCCACGCCTTAGACAGGGTGCTGCGGGTAAAGAAAAATGAACAGGAATGGCTTGACACCGTGGACAGCATGGTGGAGATAACTGGTAATCCGAATTTTCTCACTCCCGATGAAAAGAAGAAAATCGTTCATTTTCTCAGCACCCGGGAACAGAGTGAAAAAAGCAGCAGCTTAGGTGGTCTTCATCCTGATGCCTCAGAGAATATTCATCCCTTGGTTGACAATAAATGTAATGTTTGCCATGATTTGAATCGGATTCAACGAGAGGGGCGGAATAAGGAAGAATGGGAAGATATTGTCAATAGTATGGTGGAGAGCACTGGAGATCCCAATTATCTTTCTGCCCAGGAAAAAGATAAAATAATTAATATTATAAGTGCTTGGGGTGCTCAGGAGCGGCAGGAGCAGCAGGCAGAGGAAAAAGCAGAGAAAAAAGAATAGAGAGAAAGTGAGCCGGGAACGTTTTTTGTGGTTCCCGGCAACGGACAGGAGCCTGTTTCAGGCAAACAGGTTGGTGAAAATTCGATAACCCCCAACCCAGGTTCCAATGGAAGAGCCAAACCCGGTCAGGATAAAAACCAGAAAGATCCGCAGCAATTTATTGCTCCACCAACCGCGAACCGTCATTATGTCCTGCGATACTCTCTCAAACTCCTTGACCACAGGGGGGCGGGTCATGACCTGGACAAAGGCGCAGACATAACCAGCTCCGATCACCGGGGTCAGGCTGGTGATGGGGGCACCCACAAAGGCGGCAAGAATTGTGGCTGGATGAGCAAAGGCAATCACTGCCCCAATGGCTGAAGGAATCCCGTTCGCCAGAATCCAGTACAGGGCATTGGCCCCGGCCTCTCCAGCTCCCTGGCGAAAGCCGATAATCACAAGGGAGAGCAGGATAGCTGCCGGGATAGACCAACCAACAACTTTCCAGCTCTTAGAGACCGGTGGGATGGTGTTGATGTCTTCCATCCTCTTGCTATTATCTGCTGAAAAGACACGTTTGATGCCTTCCATATGACCGGCTCCCACCACCGCAACAATCCGTTTTCCAGGAGCCTGTTTGACCTTTTCTGACATAAAAATATCCCGTTCATCAATCAGGGCTTCTTTGGCTGCTGGCAAGGCTTTGCCGATCTCGTTCATCAGCTCGGAAAGCACATCGTTGCGGCGTAACTCTGCCAGCTTTTCCTCATCCAACTCGGTGTCGTCAAAAAGAGAAGCCATCAGCGTAGCCATCATGTAGAATTTCTTCCATAATGAGGTGGCTTTCCAGGCCCGGCGTAAGGTTATGCGCACGTCCCGGTCGCAGAGCTCCACTGGAATATCATGGGCCTTGGCAGTGTTGGCTGCTGTGAGCAGCTCAGTACCCGGCTGGATGCCCAGCTTGCCGCCCAGTTTTTTCTGGTATGAGGCCAGGACAAGATTCACCAGCAGGGTAGAGAGTTGTTTATTGCGGATGATCTGTTTCAGATCCAGGTTCTCCCATTGCTGGGGATTGGACAGGGCAGCATAGCGTTTTTCATCCAGCTCAATACAAACCGTATCGGGTTGTTCCTGATCAATGATTTCTTTGACCAGGTCAGCAGATTGTTGGGAGATATGGGCGGTTCCAACCAGGAGGATGGTTTTGTCATCATGGTGAATGACAGCAACGTCATCGGAATACTCTTTGGTTGGGAAATTGGTTTCAGTCATCAGGTTGTTCAAATTAAAGGTTAATAACAGGTTAATAACGTTAAAGGGTTATTTGTGGACAAAAGGCTGGGCTTATGCGTACATGTCCCCGTACATGTTACCTTGGGACGACATTACGTCACTGCCTGCTCCCTGCAATTGCAGGAAATATTGCTTTGCTGCTGCCAGCTGTTTGTCAGAGCAGGTACCTTCTATGTAGTATTTACGTTGTCTTGCTTTTTTCCTAGCCTCTTCTGACAAATTATTATCCGCTGTAATTGCCAGTGAATACCAGGCATGGGCAAGGGCTGGACTTGCTGGACAGCCTTTCCCATGCTGATAACAGTCTGCAATGCAGAGCTGGGCTAATCCGTAATTCAGTTGGGCAGAATAGGTCATCCATTCAAGACCCAGTTGGGGGTCAGGCTGAATCTCTTCTGCTCCTTGTAGAAAGAGCAAGGCAAGATTATAGGCAGCAAGGCTATGCCCCTGGTTAGCCGCTTCTGTGAACCAGCGAATGGCCTCTGATATATTTCGTTGTACCTCCCAGGCTGGATCCCCGTCAAGGTAATGGCAGGCTGTTTCCAGTTGGGCCTGGGCCTCGCCTTGTTGAGCCCTTCTCAGCAGGCTATTCCAGGCGCTTTCACGGAAGACTGCTCCATCAAACATATGAGGCAGATGGGCCCTGTAGCAGTGAAGTTCATTCAGGGTCACAGGGAGCAGGCCAAGAAAGACAGGCGCTTGCGCGAGAAATTCTGCAACGCCACGAGAGACGTGGGAGAGCATAGGGGGGGTGCCTGCCCGGCGGGTTGCTACCTGCTCAACTATCTGAACAGGATGTGTCCCTTCCGGGAGCTGACCAAGCAGAGAGGGAAAGTTGAGGCACTGGACGCTGTGTTTATCTTTGAGCACGATTTTACAGGTCTGATACATTGCCTCTTCCAGCTGGAAAGCATAGATGCCACCGGTGAGGATATCTTGTTCTTTACGTATGGTTTTAAAGGGTTGGACTTGTCCTTTGCCTGCATGGACAAGCCTGTTGATCCAGTACAGTGCCTTTTTGCTGTCTCTGAGCAGATCAACCCCGATCAGGTAGCGGTCTGCAAGGGCAGCCATAGCATTGCGGTCATAGCGCCAGGCAGCAAAGGAGGCAGCCTTTTTCAGCCAGTCAGGGGCCTGTTCATCCAGGCAATCAAACACAGAATCAACATAGATCTGATAGCCTGCAAGATCATTATCTTTCAGGGAACGCTGGCCGAGCAAGACTGCATTGGCAGCAAAATCATCTTTGGCCAGGGGCAGGTGGGCAAGACCAAAAGAGCTGTCTTCGCTGTTCAGGCCAATGGTCAGCTCCTGTTTCAGGAGGTCTGGGGCAAGATGATCAGCACGCTCTGCGTAGCAAAGAACATGCACAACCTGCTTTTCAACATAAATAACCTTTGCCAGCCAATAGACGGTATCGGGGCCGTCTTCCTGTTCCTGAAGAGCGTAGATTCCCCCAGTGATCAGGCCATCATTGGTGTCAATCTCATCAATTTCAGGTTGAGGTTTAGACTCAGACTGCTTCTGTTTCTGCTGATCATGATTCTGATTATTTTTCTCCTGATGGGCAGGGACAGTATGATGATAGTCAGCAATATCTTCTTGGGGTGTCTTTTTCGCAGAAGCTCTGTGTTGGTTTGAATGTTGGTTTAAATGTTGGGTTGGATGTTGAGCTGGGGCCTCTGCCGGAGCCTTTTTGGGGGACGTGTCTTGACCTTTGCAGGAGATTGACTGGTTATTCCGGCTTTGTTTTGTATTTTTTCTGGCAGAAGACGCTGTGTTCTGCGAGGGCCGGAAGAGCTCTGAGAAATACTTTTTAATCGTATAAACCATCCTGTATTCTTTTTGAAACGACATAATAATCCTTATCTGCTAAGGAAGTTGCATGAAATTATTGTGACGGATTATGGTACAAGGGAATAATCTGGACAATGTAGGCCGTAACTCAGGAGATGTCAATCAATCATAATGTATTTTATGATCTTGCGCGCAATCTCTTTCCAGGGTAAGGAATATTTTTTTTGCTCTTGCCTTGTGTTCTTCACAGGACGCAGTAAAGTAGGTGCAAAGAAAAACGCAACCAATATTCAACTTATATTCAACCAATGAGTCATCATGGGTAAACATTATCTGAACAAACTGTTTGAGCCAGACGCTGTTGCAGTTTTTGGTGCCAGCGACCGTGAGGGAGCAGTGGGTAACCTGGTCTTTAAAAACATGATTGAAGGCGGTTTTAAAGGCGATGTTTTTCCTGTTAATCCCAAGCATAAAAAAGTGCAGGGCCGTAAGGCCTTTCCTGATCTCAAGAGCATCGGCAAACCGGTTGATCTTGCGGTCATCACCACCCCGGCGGCAACCGTGCCCGGCATCATTGATGCCTGCGGCAATTACGGTATCAAGGATGCCGTGGTCATCTCGGCGGGCTTTCGCGAAGTCGGCCCGCAGGGACTGAAGCTGGAACGGGCCGTGGTGGAAAACGCTCATCGCTACGACATGCGGGTTATGGGGCCCAACTGTTTAGGGTTGATGCGACCGAGCACTGGATTGAACTGTACCTTTAACAAGGGCAATGCCAACGAGGGAAGCATTGCCCTGGTTTCTCAATCCGGTGCCCTGTGTACAGCCATTCTGGACTGGGCCGCAGCCAATGATATCGGTTTTTCGGCTGTGGTTTCCACAGGGATTTCCGCTGATATTGATTTCGGTGATATTCTTGATTATCTGGTCACTGATCCCAAGACCAAGAGCATTCTCCTCTATATTGAGGGCATTCACGATGCCCTTTCTTTTATGAGCGGATTGCGGGCCGCAGCCCGGATTAAGCCAGTTATTGCCCTCAAGGTGGGCCGACATGCCACAGGCTCAAAGGCTGCCATGTCGCACACTGGTGCCTTGGTGGGTTCTGATGATGTCTTTGACAGTGCCTTGCGTCGGGCCGGTGTAGTACGCGGTATCCGCATTGCCAATCTTTTTTCCGCTGCTGGCACTTTAACCTATCCTATTCGAGCTGCTGGTGAACGACTGGTCATTATCACCAATGGAGGTGGCCCAGGCGTGATGGCCACGGATCGACTGGCTGATCTGGAGTTGCCCTTGGCCGAGTTGAGCGAGGCAACCATGAAGCGATTGAATGAGGTACTGCCTGCGACCTGGTCCAAAGGGAATCCTATTGATATCATCGGGGATGCAACCCCGGAGCGTTATACCCAGACGGTAGAAATCTGTATGAAAGATTCAGGGGTGGATGGTTTGTTGGTCCTGCTCACGCCCCAGGCCATGACCGATCCTGCTGGTGTTGCCCAATCTCTGGTTGGACTCAAGACCAAGAAAAAGCCGTTGCTCACCTGCTGGATGGGCGAGATTCAGGTGGCTGAGGGACGCCGTATTCTTCGCAATGCAGATATCCCCACCTTTAATACCCCGGAAACAGCTGTGGATGCCTTTTCCTATCTGGTTAACTATAATCGGAACCAAAAGCTGCTTCTGGAAACACCTGGTCCCATGTCCCGGGACAAGGCCCCGGATGTGGAAGGAGCGCGCCTGATCATTGAAAGCGTACTTGGTGAGGGCCGTAAAGTGCTCAGTGAGGCAGAATCCAAGGCCGTGCTCCATGCCTTTCGCATCCCCACAGCCAGTGCCAGTATTGTCCGCTCACCCAATGAGGCCTTGGTCCAGGCGGAAACTATTGGTTTTCCCATTGCCTTTAAGATTAACTCGCCAGATATCACTCATAAATCCGATGCAGGCGGGGTGCGTTTGGGCATCAGCAATGCCCGGGCCGCCCGTAGTGCCTATAACGAAATGCTGGAAGAAGTAAAGAAGAATCGGCCAGAGGCCCGGCTTGACGGGGTGACCATTGAACCTATGCTCCAGCGACCCAATGGCCGAGAACTCTTGGTTGGTTTGGTCACAGACCCGGTTTTCGGCCCGGTGATCACCTTTGGAGCTGGCGGCACTGCTGTGGAGGTCATGGGAGACCGGGCGGTCACCCTGCCGCCCCTGAACCGGCGCTTGGTCCGCGATCTGATCAGTCGAACCAGAGTGTCTAAGCTGCTCGACGCATTTCGGCATATGCCGGCAGTGGACATTGAATCGCTTGAGCAGGTGCTGCTGCGGGTCTCGGAGATCGCCTGTGAACTGCCCCAGGTCAAGGAGCTTGACATCAATCCCCTGATCGTGGATGAAACCGGTGCCATTGCTGTGGATGCCCGTATTGTGGTGGATTATCATATCCAGACTGCTGACCGCTACAGTCATATGGCGATTTACCCCTACCCGGCCCATCTGGTGACCAGACGGCAGTTGCCCAATGGTACAGATATGGTGATCCGACCCATCCGGCCAGAGGATGCGGAGATTGAGCAGGACTTTGTCCGCAATCTTTCAGAGCAGACCAAATATTTCCGTTTTATGCAGTCGCTGACCGAGCTGAGTCCGCAGATGCTGACCAGCTTTACCCAGATTGATTATAATCGGGAAATGGCCCTGATCGCGGTGGTGGAAAAGGACGGTAAGGAAACCGAGATCGGGGTTGCCCGCTATATCATTAACCCGGACGGAAAAAGCTGTGAGTTTGCCATTGTTATCTCTGATCAATGGCAGCGTCAGGGTATTGCCCATCAGCTGATGCGTCATCTTATTGATACGGCCCGGAGTCATGGCATGCAGACCATGGAAGGGGATGTGCTGCGCAATAATAATGAGATGCTTCGTCTGGTGACCAAGCTGGGCTTTAGTATCAGCTCTAATCGGTCTGATGCGGATATGGAGCATGTGGTTTTAAGGATGTAGGCAAGTACTTTTGCTTGCGTGTAACAAAAGCGGACAACGCATTACCCGAATTATCTGATTGAGCCCGATCGACTGGACAATATTTCGGTCGGCCAACCCTATTTTTATCACCATGTCTTATCGTTCACGTTATTGGTCGTTACTCGCCCTGCTACTGCTTGCTCTCTTCATAGTGTCAGGTTGCCTTGATTTTGGCGACGATGTTGAACTCAAGGGCAACCAAATAGATGCTTCCGTGCTCGCAAAGGTTGAACGAATCACCGAGATTGATTTGCCAGCAGGAACAAAGGGATTGAACTACTTCTTTCTTGGCTCTGGAATAGACAATGCCCTATGGTTGAAGGTCATGATTCCTCAAGAAAAGAAAGCGGAACTCTTACAGAACCAACTTTTTACGCACAAAGTGGATGAGCCAAACTTCAATATGACCCTTGATAGAGATTGGTGGTCGCTCAACTCGCTTGACAATCCGGTTTCCTACGCAACCGAAATCAACAATGGAACCGATTTTTTGGGCTGTACAATGGGCACCCAATCGGGCACAATTATTATGTACATTCATTGGTTCAGCACATAGCAAAATACCCAGCAGAACAAAGGTGATGGGGGAAAGAATAATGAGGTCATGAAATGATAAGTACTCTGCTGGAAGGTATTATTCACGTCTTGTTCCGATTCATTGTAGGAATTTTTTTCTTTTCTACAGGTGAAATCATCCTTTTCATTTTCACGCTTGGTAAAAGAAGGCCAACGTGGAAAAGGGACCAATCCGAGCATCCGGCGAAAACATTTCTTTTTATAGATATCAGTATCCTGATTGGCTTCTTATTTTGGATCTTGGCTCTGTCATGTGCTGTCACCTTGTTAAGCACCTCCTAAGCCACAGCCAATTTGCAACCAAGGGCCTTGAGCACCTTGCTGACGGTGGCAAATTGCGGTTTGCCCTGGCAAAAATGCTGGTCAAGCCTGCCAACCTCATGCTCCTGGACGAACCCACCAACCATCTGGACATAACTTCTCAGGAAGTTTTACAGGAGGCAATGGCCCAGTACGAGGGCAGCATCATCGTGGTTTCCCATAACCGGGCCTTTGTGAACTCCTTTGTCAACAAAGTCCTGGAAATCCGGGACGGACGGGCGATTCTTCATGAAGGCAATATTGATGATTACCTTGCGGCCCGTAAAGGAATGGAAGAGGAACAGCTTGCCGTGCAGAAACAGGAGAAGCAGCAACAGAGTGTCCCTGTGAAAACGGAACAGGACGCTGCCGGTTCAGGTGATCGCAAGGAAGAACGACGGCAGCGGGCGCAACTGCGGCAGCAGCTCAATTCGCAGCTCAAGCCCTGGAAGAAAAAGGCGGCGGCGGCGGAGAAACAGGTTGAAGCGTTGGAAAAGCGCAAGGAGGAGCTGGAGGGCTTAATGGCTGATCCTGCGCTTTATGCGGATCAGCCCCGCTGGAATAAAACCAGCAAGGAGTATAACGAAGTGGCGAAGCAGTTGGAGGGGCAGTATGCGGTTTGGGAGGAAGCGCAGGGGCGGGTTGAGGAGATTGAGGGCGGAGAATGAGCAGGTCCAAAGGAAAATTTAAAAAATACCAACCCTACATACTCCTCCTTGTTCTGGGATTATTTGCCAGTCCGCTCATTATTAAATTCTGGGTCGAGCATCAAGCCAGGACAAAGGAAGTTGTGCAGCGAGAAACGGGCCTTGCATTGCCTTCCGGGGTGGCGATAGAAGATGCGCAAGTCCAGCTTTTTTCATTAGCAGATGGAGTAAATTACGATTGGCTCTTGTCCGGCTCTACCTCTCTGATTCCTTGGGCGAGTTCTGTAGGGCGTGATCAAATCCAAGCTGGAGCTGGATGGGAAAAGATCGAAACCTTTCAGCAGATCTGCCCTTTTAGAAACGCAGCATTTGAGGAGGTTTCGCTGCACAGTGCGTGGCGGATTGTAAACGTCCTCCCTGACAAAGAAGCAACGAGTTATTTATATATTGCTGAGGATGAGAAGACGGGGCTTTTGAGTACGTTTAATCCTTGAAACGGGCCGGCAAAACAGAACGACTCGCTTTAACGTAAAAGCGCAGGGGAAGGTTGGAGATTGAGAGGGAGTAAAAATTTGGGCAAAGCGTAGCAGTTAAGCTGTACCCTTGTAACCAAAATAGACGGAGGTATAAATGTTATCAAAATGTTTCAGCAGTTTTTCAGTCTGTTTTTTCCTTATTCTTGTTTGGGGAACTCCTTGCTCTTTCGGAAAGCAACCTCCTGATAATTTAATTCCACAGGATATAGACAATGCTTATATCCTGATCAAACGTACATTTCAGGTAATGATTGATACAGGAAATATAAATCCAACTTTTTTCCGAGAGGAAGACGGGAGAGTTGATTTGCTTGATTGTCACCATGGAAGTTCTTTTTTGTCCACTCATCTTTATAGCAAACCAAACTTTCTTGCTGAAGAGCTGGCTGATGTGGCCTTTCGGATAGTTGTGCTTGAATGGAATTTGAATCAGCTTGATTATCCTTCAGAACTTTGGCGTCCCGCACTTAATATGTTAGAGAAGCATCAAAAAAAAATGGTTTCTAAAGCGTATGCTTCTTCTCATTTCCCATTAACATATCTGTTTGATGATAGTGCTACTTTCTTGAAAAAACTAGCCTTACTCTTAAATATTTATCGTATAACCCAAGCCGAACATCTCTCACCTGTATGGGTAGAAGGAGGTTGTGGTGCTGGAGAAATTGGTATAAATATATCAACAGTACCTCAAAACGGCAGAGTTTGGTTGATCCCCACCTTTTTTTATGAACTTTGTCGGGTAAAAAAGATTGATCCGTTTGATCCAGCGAAATGCACTCGTTGGCGCGAGCATGTAAAAGGACTTTTATTTGATGTTGCTGGCGATTATAAGTATTATGCAGTGTGGCCAGATGGCTTTGTTAAAAAAGGTACACTTGCCTTTACCAATGTAGAATACGGGCAAACAGTAGTGATCTCACAAGACCAAGGTCAAAGCAGAGAGAAGAAAGCTCATGGCGGCTACAGGACTAGATGATTTTAAATTCATCCTGAAAGAGTTTAGATGGCTCTCTATATGGTCAGTAGGTGGTGCGACAGTACCTTTTGCTGCTGCATTGGCGGAGCTATCTCCTCCTTGGCCTTCAGGGATTGTTCTTGTTACCGCCATAATTGAACTTATTACTATTGCTGTTTCCTTCCAATTATTCAAGGGAGCAAAACGTGTTGTTGTCAATACAGTTTTACTTATAAGCCTGATAAGCTTCGCTGGAGCCGGAATAACCTATCTCTGGAATCTATCCAGATACACTTATCAAGTCCCCACAACTAACGAACGATTTACTAAAGGAAATATTTGTACTCCAGATGCTCGTAATGTTTTCGGTTCTCGCTGCCCTGAGTTAGGGCTGGATGAATTAAGACAAGCAGAATATGAAGCTGAACGCCTTTGGACTCAAAAATCACTTGCAACTATTAGAGTACGCCTTGTATTTCTCTGGAGTGCAACCTTTCTTTTTCTCTCTTTACTTCTCGGTACATTTTTAGTTTATCAGACAGCTCAAAAAGGGAGAAGGCGGAGATAGATTTCAATAGTGTTTCTTCTGATTGTGTTTAGAAGTCATCTTGCTTCAACCAAGAACCACTCTAGCTTTACCCAGCCCTCTCCTCCCTCCAACCCAGACGCCGCCTATCTCCACCCAGCCCGGCCCTTCCCGAAATAGCACCCTCCCCCCCTTTTTTTCCCTTGACAGCAGAAACACGCAGGTTTAACGTAATTTCATACCTATCAAACTTTTACAGAGAGGACTGACAATGCCGAACGATAATGTCACCATCGAACAGGTTGCGGAATTACTGGGCGTGGAGCTTACGCCACCCCTTGACGGAGCGGACGTGCAAGCGCTGCACAAGGCCCTGCCCGGTTATCAGGGAATGGTGGACGACACCGCCGAACTGGTGCAGGAGCATAACGACACCCTGCGCCTCAGCCCGGAGGTCATGGCCGACCTTGAACAGGGCCTGGCCGAGGTCAAGCATCTCGAACCTATTGAGCACCTCCTGGAGCGGCTGCTTCAGTCAGTCTATCACCAACGCCTGCAAGCCACCTCCCGCTGTATGGAAGGGCTGTACCAATCCTCCCGCCGCATCCGGGAATTTGAAAACGCCTACCCGAAAATCCGCGAAAAGGCTCAGTTCCTTTTCGACTTCCTCAAAGCCTTCCGACCCGGCCCGAAAAAGGAAAAACCAAACAACAGCACTGGAAACGGGTAAGAACAAGAAAGAAAAAAGAGTCCAGAATCTTTGAGATATGCGTCCTGCTCTTCTTCGGCCTCTTCATGGTCGGTCTCACCTCGGTGCTTTTTTATGTATATCCGGTCTCTGTCCTGACCTGTGAATACGTGGAACCGAATCAAGTCAACTGCCGCCTGGAAGAGCGGGCCGTCGGCCTGATTCCGATACAGAAAACCTCTATCGTTGATCTTAAAAATGCCTCTGTGAGCAAGGAAATCACCCAAGTACGGCGCTCCGGCAGAACGGAAAGATTGGTGAATGACAGGGTCGTGCTCCAGACCGACTCGGATGAGGTGCCCCTGAACAGCTTTGATGAAACCGGCGGCTTTCTTGCCAGAAACACGGCGGATAAGATCAAGGACTTTCTCCGCTCTCAACCAGAAAAGCCCCTGCGGGTTTGGCAGGCCACCTGGCTGCCCCTGGGACTCAGCCTTTTTTTCTTCCCCATAGGCCTGCTCATGCTCTATGCAGCCCTGGATATTATGTTCTGCGGCGGGAAAAAAAAGAAGGTGAGATGAGCAGTTAAAAAATGATCCGAAGAATATAACATCAATATACTATGGATAAACTCGTTGCTGTCTTAATAGGTTCCCCTGTTCATTCTCTGCTCATCGTGGCAGGACTCTTTTTTCTCCTGCTGGCTATTGTTTCCAAGCTGGGCAATGTAATCACCGTCCCACCGAAGCGGCAAAAAATCGCAGTCGTTATCGGTGCGATCCTACTGTTGCTGGGTCTTTCCCTCCATTTGAAAGGCTTTTTTTTGTCCCCTCCCTCCTCTCCCAAAGACGTTGTTGTTGATTATCTTACTTATTTGAACAAAGAGCAGTTTGCCGAGGCTAAAAAACTGCATCCTGCCATGAATATCAAGGCCACAGCCAGATGGATGAAGGCGGAAAACCGACCGGAGCAGCCGATCACCTCGATTAACCTTGTTGAGTTCCTTGCTGAAGATATTTCAGAGACAAGTGCTTCCCTGACCGTGAAGATGAGATATTGCAGAGAAGACGGAAGCGGCACAGATGAAGAAAAGGTTATTTTTCTAAAAATGGTGGATCGTCATTGGATCATTCAGAATGAAAATCATCCGCGGTCGGTTAAGATGATCAGATGCTTTTGATTAGATCAGCAGTATTTTTTTTATACGCAACAGGGGTACAGACTGACTGAAGAGCCTTTACTATCTGACCGGCACGCCAGCGGCTGAACAAAGCCGACTTTTGTTTGAAGAGAATGAAATGCACAAGAGAGACTATAAAAAAGAACTGAAGCATCTCTATAAACCGTCTGCCAAGAAGGTCGTTCTGGTTGATGTCCCGGAAATGAACTTTCTTATGATCGATGGTCAAGGTGACCCCAACAGCTCGCCGGCATTTCAGGAGGCTGTTGCTGCCTTATATCCTCTTGCCTATACCTTGAAATTTATGATCAAAAAAAGAGAGATAGGCATTGATTACGGCGTAATGCCTTTGGAAGGGTTGTGGTGGGCAGATGATATGGCTGCATTCAGCGTGGACAAGAAAGAATATTGGTTCTGGACGCTCATGATCATGCAACCGGAATATATAACCGAGGACATGGTGGATACAGCCAAAGAAGAAGTGGCCCGAAAAAAGAATCCCTCTGCTCTTTCCCAGGTACGCTTTGCCTTATTTGAGGAAGGGAGGGCTGCTCAGACCCTGCATGTCGGCCCGTTTTCAGAAGAAGGCCCGACCGTGGCAAAGGTTCACAGCTTTATTGAGGAAGCCGGAGAGCAACGAATCGGCAAGCATCATGAAATTTATCTCAGCGATATCCGCAAAGCTGCCCCTGCAAACTGGAAAACTGTGATCCGGCAGCCTTGCTGCAAGGCATCCTCAGTAGCACAGATCTGATTTAGTACAACAAAATCAAATTCTTGTCTAGGAACGAGGATAAAGCGGTTTCCCCCTGAATGCATGACCTTATCCCGCTGAATTGACGTGATGACAACTTGATGTTACAATATCCCTAATTTCAAAAATTGTAGCCTTGTTCGTCCTTAACTCTGGAGATAAAATGACACAAATGACAGTCCACAAAGAAAAAATTCATGAAATTCTGCTGCGTTTTTTAAACGACCTCCAGGGGGATGAAATTCATCTGGAATTTGACGAAAAACACTTCCTGGTTCAACCTGTTCAGGAAAAAACGGTTTTGGATATGTTAGCAGAACAGGCGGAGGATCTGGGGCCGGAGGATCTGTCGCTAAATACAGATCATTATCTTTACGGGCTACCCAAGAGGCCGGAGAAGTGAATTATTTTCTTAACACTTCCTACCTGGTTGCCATTACCCACAAAAGAGATCAATATCATAAACAAGCCGTAGATCTCAGCAAAACATTAAAAAAACCTGTTCGTCTTGTCACAACTTCCGCTGTTCTCATGGAATTCGGCAACATGCTGTCTTCAGTTCATCTTCGCGATAAAGCCTTCAGATATATTCAGCTTCTCCAAAATGACCGACATACTGCAATAGTCCCTGTTTCCCAAGAACTGTTTGAATCCGCTCTGGCAATGTTCGGAAAATATCAGGACAAAGATTGGGGACTGGTGGATTGTATGTCATTTATTGTGATGAAAGAAAAGAGCATCACTTATGCTTTGACTTCGGATGAACATTTTGAACAGGCAGGGTTTGTGACTTTGCTTAACTTATAATAAGTTATTATTACATATCCTCAGTTATCTCAAAAGATACAAGGTGCAGAAACCAAGCAAAAATCCCGGAGAAAGCTTCAAGCGCTTGCGCAAAGGAGCGCAGCAGCTTTTGACCTCCCCGAAAAAAAGGCTGAGCAAGAGAAAGGGCCGCTCCAAAGACTCCCTGACCAATCCCTCAGAAAAAACCGGACTGCCTCCTGGTTCCCTGATCCATGTAGGTGATTTCTGCCAGCTGGAAACCGCTATCCATTCTGTCACCTATAATAAAGAAACCGTTGACCAGCAACGCATTGGCTCGCCAAAAGAACTTGCCGGGTTTGACGACAGTGAGAGCGTGGCCTGGATTACTGTGGAAGGGCTTTCTGATGTTGATCTTATAGAAGAAATAGGGATTATGGCAGGCATTCACCCGCTTGTTATCGAAGACATCCTCACCACCCACCAGCGCCCCAAGTTTGAGGTCTACGACTCCTACCTCTTTATTGTCTCCAGTAACCTCACGGGAATACAGAATGAAGAAAAGCAGGAGATGGTGGTCGAGCATGAACAGATCAGTCTGCTTATTCTTGCCAATGCGGTATTTGTTTTTCGGGAAAGGACAGATGATCTCTTTCAGCCGCTGATTCGGCGGATCAAGACCCGGAGAGGGAAAATACGGAGCATGGGTTCAGATTACCTGGCCTATGCCTTGATCGACATCCTGGTTGACCAGCTCTTCCATCTGACTGACACGATGGATGATACCATCACCCTGCTGGAAGACCGGCTCCTTTTTTCCGAGCCCACCAAGGATATGCCAATAACCATTCAGCAGCTCAAGCGAGAAGCGATCTTTATTAAAAAGCATGTTGTACCGATCAAAGAACTCACTGGTGCTATCCTGCGCAGTGACTCACCGCTGATTCACGAACGGACCAATATCTATTTCCGGGATGTCTCTGATCATGCCTTGCGCCTCAGCGAAGCAGTAGAGTCCTACCGGGAGCTGCTGGCAGGTCTGTCCTCGCTCTATATCTCCGGCCTCAGCAATAGAATGAACGAGGTCATGAAAGTGCTTACCCTCTTTGCTTCGGTGTTTATCCCCCTCACCTTTTTAGCAGGGATCTACGGCATGAATTTCGAGTACATGCCTGAGCTGCACTGGAAATGGGCCTATCCGATCCTGTGGCTTTTCTTTTTGATTATCCCGGCAGGCTTGTTTTGGTATTTTCGCAAGAAGAAATGGTTATGAGGAGACCTTCTCAGCCCTGCCAGATCTCATCCAATGCAAGCCTAATGGCGCAATGTTGCACCTGAAAATCAAAAACCTGCTCTTTCTTTCCTCTGACCTGCTGATACTCGCCTTTGACGAGCTGATAGATGACCACCTTTTGCTCCTGCGGATACACCAGGATGTAGGTTTTCACCCCGTTTTCCTGGTATAAAACCCGCTTTATCTGCTCATCCCGTTTTACTGTGGACGGCGAAACAACCTCAATGATCAGCTCCGGCGTCTCAATCAGCCGCTCTCCTTCCACATCACAGACAAGCACAATATCCGGCCGGACAATAATATCCTCAGCACAATGCCAGTCCACCTCACTCAGCACCTCGCATAATGGACATTCCTTCAACTGTACATCCAGCAGGACAAGGAGCCGCTTCGCCAACCGCTGCTGGGTAATGGAAGGAGACGGCGACATGGCATAAGGGGCACCGTATATTAATTCCCAGTCACCCTCCCAATGGACATAGTCCTCGACTGTATAATGCTCTAAATAGGCTGTGTTCGGCATAAAAACTCCGGTTTTTAGAAATATCACTCAACAGCAACATCTTCATCAAATCTACACCTAACATATCTACATCTACTATAGGCAGCAACAACATATTTCTCAAGAAATCTTGAAAAACAGGGTCATAAAAAACATCCACAGTCCTTCCTAACCCATCCTTAATACTGTTTAACCGATTATTATTCTCCCCTTAATCTCCTCTGAATATTTTTCGCTTTAATTAGCGGATTATTCAACAGCTTGTTTGTGAAAAAACACGCAACATAATAAGCAGTCCGATCCGGACAAGATGAACAGGAAATGCAAGGAGATAACATGAAGAAGACCAGAAGAAATACAAAGTATCAGGGATGGATTGCCATCACAGCTCTGATATTTTTCATGGCAACGCTTGGTAGCCAGCAGGCTTTTGCTCAAACCTCAAAAACAATCCTGCGCCTGCACGGTTCTAACACCATAGGGGCTAAGTTAGCACCTGATCTGGCAGAGGCGTTTCTCAAAAAAATAGGAGCTGATACTGTCCGCAGAAAAGAGATCATACCAAGTGTTGAAGTAAATGTGGAGGGTGTCTTCAATGCGCAAAACATTATACAGGTTATTGAAATAAAGGCACATGGTTCTTCAACAGGTTTTAAGGGGTTACAGGAAGGAAAATGCGATATTGCCATGGCCTCACGAAGGGTGAAAGACAAAGAAGTTGCAGCACTTTCATCGCTTGGTGATATGAAGAGCGTTGCCAGTGAGCATGTCCTGGCCCTGGATGGTGTGGCCATAATTGTTAATACAGCCAATATCCTGCGCTCACGGATGACCTCGGAAACCCTTGGCAAGATATTTACCGGCGAAATTAATAACTGGTCACAGGTTGGTGGCAAAGACGCTCCTATAAAAGTTCATGCCCGTGATGAAAACTCCGGCACCCATGACACCTTTAAGAGCCTCATCCTGGGTAAAAAAAATAAACTCGTTGCATCAGCACAACGCTGGGAGTCCAATGAAGATCTTTCTGATGCAGTCAATACGGATATCAACGCCATTGGCTACTGCGGACTTCCCTATGTAAAATTCAACAAGGTACTCAGTGTATCAGACGGAGGCACAGCCATCAAACCCACAGTATTCACTGTTGCCACTGAGGATTACCCGGTGAGCCGACGACTGTACCTCTATACCCCGGCCCTGCCAGACAACCCCTATACACAACAATTTATTGCCTTTGCCCTGGGAGAAGAAGGACAAAAATATGTTCGGAAAAACCGCTTTGTTGATCTGACAATTACTGCCAAGCAACATAAGGTTGAGATTTCCGGCATGAATCATAACTTCCAGAAGCTCTATAAATATCTCAATACCGTGCGCAATGCCAGGAAACTGTCTGCAAGCTTTCGCTTTCAAGGAGAAAGTATGAAGCTGGACAACAGAGGCTTGCGTGACCTGAACAGGTTAATGAACTTCTTGGCAGAGAATCAGGCTGGAGAAACTATCCTTGTTGGTTTTTCAGACAGCAAAGGACCATACGAAGAAAACTACAGGAAATCATGTCGGCGGGCAGAAGCTGTAAAGGAAGAATTCGAGGCTATGGGGCTTCCTGTACGTGATGTGCTCTGCGTGGGTGAAGAACTTCCCATTGCCTCCAACAAGACAGAAGTTGGTCGGGAGAAAAACCGCAGGGTTGAGGTCTGGATCAAGTAACCGGATCAAGTAACCATAAGATCTGGTAACTGCAAGTAAAGGCTCGCTCCTGACCTTACTGGGAGTGAGCTTCTGCTCCAGGGGAAATTAACCGATTCCTCATCAATTGCTGAACAGTTACTCACATTCCTTCATTATCATCAGAACAAAACAGGAGAAAATATTATGGGAGTCATCATGACACAGGCAAAAATAAATTGCTGGGAATTCAAGCAATGCGGAAAAGAACCTGGTGGAAAAAACGCTGCTGAAGGGGTCTGCCCGGTTGCTGTTGAGCAGGGAGCAGATGGTGTGCATTCTGGGATGAATGCAGGGCGCTGCTGCTGGGTTATACCAAATAATCTTTGCCACGACGATATGCCCCAGAAAAATATCAGAGAACAAAACACGCTCTGCCTGCAATGCGATTTTTATCATATGGTCAGGACAGATGAAATCCCAGCTTTTAAAGTAACAGGGGTTGTCCTGAGTGAAATTAAACGCAATAAGGCTGCTTTATCCCATGCCTAACTGCTTCTCCAAAAGAGGAATATGATGAAAACACTGTTTCATCGACTCGTTTTTCTTATTGCAGGCCTGCTCCTGTTGGCCCTTTTTCACTTCATCACCCTCTAACCAAGCTCAGTAGAAACAATGCAAACACAAGAAGAAAAGATCCTCCTTTCAGTATTAGATAACCTCCATGTACGGCACGAATCTATCCTTATGGAGAATGCTGCCGAATATACTCCCATACTGGAGTCTATCATTGATGGGATACTCAGCGGAATAGCAAGCCAGGAAAATCCCAGGGAGAGAGAAAAACAACGCAGGCAACTGTATAAACACGCACGGGAATTCCTGCTTGATCTCTGTTTACGCAACAGGGATTATGAAGAAGAGGCGGAACAGTTTATTGAAGATGGCACTGTCTGGATTGATTGCAGCACAATGTCGTAATTTACTTATCCCTATCCTTGGAGTTGGCTCAATACTCTGCATAATAAAAGACCCCGCCCCCTAAAGCCCTAAATAAGGGGGTGGGATTCATTAAAAAACTATCTTTCCTGCCTGCTACTCATGCGCCCCGCCCTTTTTGGGATAACTTGCCAAGGCTGGTTGAATGGCCTTGCCCAGCCAGCTGATTGCCCGCCCAAGCTGACGCATATTCGCCATTCCCTCAGCATCATCGGTGACCTCTTCCCGGCGCAGGCCAAATCCCATATTCCAATAGGTTGAACCTGGCACAATCATCTGGGACATCTGATACATGTGGTTAATGGTATCAAAGGTATGGGTCGCTCCACCCCTGCGGACTGCAACCACGGCTGCACCGATCTTCCCGGCAAAGGCATGGTTATTGGCAAAGGCAACATACCCTGCCCGTTCAATAAGGGCCTTCAGGTCAGCCCCAACAGCTGCAAAATAGACTGGTGAACCCAGAATCATGGCATCAGCCTTGAGCATCTTGGCGTAGATCTCGTTAAAGGCATCCTTAATCTGAGAGCATTGGTTATTCTTTTCTTTAAAACAGGCACTACAGGCCAGGCAACCACGGATATCGGTTCCTCCGACTTTGATCAACTCTGTTTCCCAACCTTCGTTACCAAGCTCTCCCAGAACCTCTTTTAATAAGGTTTCTGTATTGCCTCCCTTTCTCGGACTTCCGTTGACTGCCAGTGCGTACATACCTTCCCCCAATAGATTTGCTTAGAATGTGCTTAGAATAACATCAAATGACCTTCAGTCCTTGCCAGCCAGTTGTCAAAGCGAACCAAAGCAAACAGCTGGCTTCATCAGACTAAAATGCCAACAGGTACCTTGCAATAAAAAAAGGCCATACAGTACAATATTACTGTATGGCCTTGAAATGTCTTTGTGGTAGCGGGGACCGGATTTGAACCGATGACCTTCGGGTTATGAGCCCGACGAGCTACCAGACTGCTCCACCCCGCGACACTTGATGACCACTATACATGAGTATGAGAATCCCGTCAATAGCTTTTTTCTCTCTATCATTCTTTTATACACAAACTATGAGACCTGCTGCCATATCCCCTGCATAGCTTCCTGAATATTTACTGGAAAAGGTGTCAACTTGCCCTGGCGATTAATGCAGGCAAGCTGGGTAAACCCCTTGACCAGAAGTCGCTCCTGGCCCTGCCCTTCTTCCCAGCGGCTGATCCTGTAATGAAAACGGCAGGAGACATGCTTCAGCTCCGCAAGGGAGGTGGCAATGGTGACCAGATCATCATATCTGGCCGGGGCCTTGTAGCGGAGGTAGCTTTCTGTCACCGGAAGAATAAGCCCCTGCTTTTCCATCTCGCTGTAGGGGATGGCCCAGCTACGCAGCATCTCTGTGCGACCTATTTCCATCAAGCGGAGATAGTTAGCATGATACATAATCCCACCAGAGTCAGTATCACCGTAGATAACCCGGTACTGGGTCCGAAAGATCGGGTCTGTCATCTTCATATTCAGGTCAGCCATGCTTCTCTCCATCCTCTGGGGTATGAGGCGTTATAAAGCGGGTGAAAAAGGCAGCTCCACTCTCCAGGCAGAGCTTTGCCTGCTCTGCTGCGGCAATGATGTTTGCCTCAGTGTAGGTGACCTGGGCAGGCTGGGCAACGCCTGTGGAATCGTAGAGGAACATAGGCACGGGCCAGTCCTCATGGGTGCGGCGGGCAATGGGGGTGTAATGATCCATGGTCACTACCAGGCGATAGGGTTCGCCCCGGCGATCCATCTCAGCAATAATGGGGGCCACCACCTTGCTGTCAAAGTCCTCAATAGCAAGCACCTTATCCGATGCAGATCCCTTATGCCCGGCCTCGTCCGGGGCCTCAATATGCACCAGGGCAAAGTCCTGGGTCTGCAAGGCATCCAGAGCCGCATCCACCTTACCCTGATAATTGGTATCCAGCCAGCCGGTTGCGCCTTTGACCTCGGGCACATCCAGACCTCCGCACACGCCCAGGCCCTTGAGCAGATCCACAGCCGAGATCAGACTCCCGGTGATTCCATGCCGTTCCTGCAAGGTGTTCATGGCAGGCTTGCGCCCTTCACCCCAGATCCAGAGGCTATCAGCTGTGCCCTTGCCTGCGGCGGCCCGTTGCTGATTGACAGGATGCCCAGCCAGTATTTGGGCAGAGGTCTGCATCAGCTCGGCAAGGTAATCCACAGCAAGATACTGTTCATAGAACGCGGTCACGTCCTGGCCCAGATAATCATGCGGGGGTACCGTGGTCAAAGAGGCCGGGGCATCTCCCTGATGGATGAGCAGGTGGCGATAGCTCACGCCAGGGTACAGCCGCAAACGATCCGTGCCGCAGGCCGCCTGCACAGCCTTGATAAGCTCGGTGGCCTCTGGGGTGGTGATATGGTCTGAGCTGTGATCCAGCATGGTGAACCGTCCATCGCCTTCAGAGCGCATGGTCACCAGGTTACAACGAAAGGCCAGCGCACCTTCCGGGATGTCCACGCCCATACTGGCCGCCTCCAGCGGGGCCCGGCCTGTGTAGTACTTTTCCGGCTCATACCCGAGCAGGGACAGATTCGCCACATCACTGCCTGGCGGGTAGCCCTCTGGCACAGTGCGAACCAGCAAAGGTTCTGCTGCTGCGCAAAGCCGATCAATACAGGGCTTGTTTGCCACTTCCAGCGGGGTCTTATGCCCAAGTTCCGGCACCGGGGTATCGCCCATGCCATCACCGATAAGGAGAATGTATTTCATAGGTTCTTCACCTTGTCCCTGTCTGCCTGTAGAGAGACAACAGGAAGACAGGGAGTTGATTAACGTTGATAACTGAAGCTATACCATGGACTCGGGGTTCCCTGCCTGCCGCGTCGGTTCTTGGCCGTAACCCGCCATTGCCCCTGCCCGGCTCCAGGAAAATCAAAGCTGGCAAAGGTAGCATCTCCGCTTGTGGTAAGGGACGTCCATACTCTCCCATTATACTTCACCTCAACCAGGTAGCTTGCTGCCCTGCGTACAGGTTGCCAGGTGACCAAGGTGGTGCGGGGAATATGATAAAAGGTTATGCCCTGGGCAGGTGAAACCTGCTGAGGAGTAGCAATCTGCCTGCGTGGTCTATGACCTGGCCAGCCATCCCGGCCACGGCCCCGATCATTGCCCCAGCCTGGTCCCCTCCTGTTGTCCTGACATGGGCAGCGGGTTGTCAGGCCGCTGGCAAGCAGGGTCCTGGACATCCCTTCGTTCATTGTACCGCATCCCTGCTCTCCGTCCACTGTGGCAAACAGGGAATAGCGAACCGGGACAGTATCCCGGGTACAGGAATGCGGATTCATCCCCTGACAGACCTCCTGTTGCAAGGTCTGCTCAAGATCATGGATATGGTACCCCATAATCCGCTGCTGATCCTGGCATTGCGAGGGCACCATACCACTCCCCCTGGCCTGCCAATGGCTTCTTACGCATTGTTCCGCGTTCTGCCTGGCCCGTGCAGCAGCCCGGTCAGACCTCCGTCCGTAGCCCTGACTCTGAAACTCACCAAAACGAATCACCTTATTATCCACACTGCCGTCTACATTGTTGATGACGATCTCGTACCGGGCATTGCAGCTCCCTGATGCAGACTGCGGCTGCATATGCGGTTGCGGTTCTCCCGGTTGGAGAAAAGGTTGCAGGCCTGACAGGATCTCGGATAACACGTTATTGCCTGATTGGGCCTGCACCGTGTTGAGTGGCAACAGGCAAAGCAATGCTGCGTAAAAGATAACTGCCCGCATCTGCAAGCGTTGTTGGCAAAGCATCATGTTCATGGATTGTCTCCTCTCTACTCTATTATACTGAGGGGGTGACTCCCTGGAGTCACCTGCCCAACGTTACTCTTATTGTACCCCTTACCCAAAAGCCGGACATGGGCCTTGTCTCAGGGGAAATCATGGTGATAGAAAAATCCGGGCATCAGCAAGCCCTGCTCAGGCAGGATAGACCAGGATCTGAAGGATATCTATCAGACTACCGCTATAATCACTGCGGATCATATCTTTGAGCGCAGCATAGCTGTTCACCCGGATACTCAGATTGTTCACATGGGAACCCGATGGCCCCTCCAGCAGGTAATTACCGTTGCCTGTAACCGTCACTGTTGGCCCTGTGTCGTCCTCTGGCCGCATACCTATGAGACTGAAGAGCAGGACATCCTCGCGTAGGTCCAACACTGCCCGGATGCGCAGGTCGGTCGGGGCAGCAACATCACCCCCCACTATACTGACATTAGGACTGGTAGCCTTGCCGGTGAGGATGCCGGTCTCTTCGCCAAAGCTCTCCACGAGCAAGGGGGAACGCAACATCCGGCCATAGGTGCCGGTACGCAGGGTTCCGTGCTCGCTGTAATAGGTGCTTACCGAGATGGTGTATTCGTTGTTCCAGGGGGCGTCCTGGACAGGAACCCTTGGCATAACCATAACCATGGTATTGGAGATAGAGGGAAAGCGGGTCTGTACAACCTGGTCATTCCGGGTGCCCTTGATCACGCACTCACCACTGCCACCCTCTGGATCGAACAAAAGATTATTGCCTGTGAGCTGGAGTGCGCCTTGCGGGTTGAGCACATTGTCCAGCTTGAGCAGGGTGTCTTCAGCAGCGTTGATAAGCGGGAGCTTCTTGCTCATAGGCAGGCGTTCAGTCTTGGCTTCTTTTCGGATAGCGTCGGTCATGGTAGGCGAGGCCCGAACCCGTACCTGGAGGCATTCGTTGATGTCTGGTAGCGGGTCATCTGGCTCGTCCAGCCTGCCGGTAAAGGACAGACTATAGATAAAGGCATTCTCCTCAGTAACCTGCTCGCCATTGGTCAGGGCCTCCTGGATGATCTCGTTGCGCAGGTTCAGGAAGGCGCGGAACTCCTCCTCGCTGTAGTTGGGCATGGCCTTTGCCATGCGCTTTGCCAGCTCTTCAGAATCAACCACATTCCTGGGAACAAAGCGAATCCAGTATGATTGGGGAGTAGTAAGTGCGTTGACCTCGGGCCGCCATTGTATTGTTGCCATGTCCTGCCTCCTTTTTCTGCAATATTGATATGATATCCTATAATACCTCTAAGGGTTAGATCCTACGGCGGGGCATGGGGTTTGTCAAGGGTTTCTTTGCCATGCTCACAGGTACCTGGGAGATTGGTTCATAGGAGGCCAGGAGGAAGGCTCGTAGGAGGCCAGGAGGAGGGTTCATAGGAGCCTAGGAGATTGGTTCGTAGGAGGCCAGGAGGCGGGTTCACAGGAGGCCAGGAGGGGATTTCGTAGGGGCGACCGGCCGGTCGCCCTTGCATACCACCCGAAACAACGCTGGGCAAACACGGGGATTTGCCCCTACACACCCGGCGATGAATCAACACAACCCCGTAGGGGTAGACCCCTGTGCCTACCCAAAAATAGAAAGGGCGGACACGCAGGTCCGCCCCTACTCTGCCCGACGATATCCCCGGCTATATACCCCCGCCACGTTCCGTACGGGCGACCGGCCGGTCGCCCCTACCCCTGCCGCTCAGCCCGCAGCTGCTCCAGTTCCCCACGCCATTCATCCAATTCAGGGAGATCAAGAGCCTCAGCAATCTCCACGGCCAGGGCCATAGATTCCTCTGCTCTGGCAAACTCACCCAAGGCTGCCTGGGTGAAGCCAATGTTGATGAGTGACTCTGCCTGACGGTCCTGGTCACCCAGCTCGTAAAAAATATTCAAGACTTGCTCTTGACATTCCATTGCCTTGGTAAGCTGCCCCTGGTTCTGATAGATGGCACCAAGAGTATCCAGGACAGCTGCTTCTCCGCCCCTGTTCCCGCCCTCCTGCTCCAGAGCCAGGGCCTGCTTGTAATAGTGCAAAGCCTGGTCATAGTTGTCTTGCTCCTCAAAAAGCTGTCCTATATAATTCAGGATGTCGCTTTCCTGCTCCTGATCGCCGATCTTCTGACAGAGACTCAGGGCCTGCTGATAACACTCCAGGGCCTGTTCGTGCTTGTCCAGATCCTGATAACTCAGAGCAATGCCGTCCAAAAGCAATATCTGCTCCTTATTATCATTCAGCTTGCGTGCTCTCTTCAAAGCTGATGTATAGTATGTAATGGCCTGCTCATGCTCCCCACGCTTCCCGCAGTCATATCCTAAGATATGGTAACACGTTACCTCATCGTAACGGTCCCCGGACTTGCGGGCCGCAGTCAGACGCATCTTCTGGGCAGCCAGTTGCTCTGGCCAGTGCCCGCTCTGGTCAAGGTACTCCCATATTGCTTTTGCCAGGTCTTGCACCTCTTTCCATTGCTCCCTGTTCAGGCAACTCTCCATCACCTGCAGGCAATGTATACGCTCTTCATCCAGCAGTGCATAGCCCTCGGGTCCGGCTTTACTGTGCTTCTCAAAGAAATCCCTGTAATACCAGGCCAGCAATTTATGCGTCACATCACTCAAGAACATCTTCTTGTGTGCGTAAGTGTAAATCAAGATGTGGCTCACTTGCCAGCCTTTGCCACATCTCGCCAGCAGGCCCATATCCACCAGCTCATTCAGCACCTTGCGGCAAAAGCGCAGATCTCTTTCCGTGGAATGGAGCAACCATGCCTTACGCTGGACAAGCAGGGACTTGAGCAGTCGACAGAGTTCCCACACCATACGGTGGTTAAAGTGCTTGAGCAGGGCAACATTTGCCCCTTCACGAAAAGGAGCAAAGGCCAATACCCCGATGATCTCCAGAGCAAGCCGGGCCTCCTTACTCAATTGATCCACGCTACGCTGTATGATCCCGTCCAAGCCCACGGCCCGATTTTTCCCATTCTGGGCCTTCTCCATCAACAGCTCTACCTGCAACCAACGCAGGTAGTCCGCCGCAGGCTCTCCGGTGCTGTGCAGGTAATGCCCGGCCAGACGCAGGGCCACGGGCCAGCCACCCAGCAGCTCGGCAATCTGCTCAACGGCATCCTGATCCCCGGCATCCCCGCCCCAGGCCCGCAGCACATCCTCGGACTGCTTATCCGGCAGGGGTTGCAGGTCCAGGCGCAGCGGCCCACAATCGCTTTTCTTCCGGGTGGTGATCAGTACCCCGCATTGCCCGCGCAGGCCCAGCACAGCCGAGAGGTCGCCCGCCTCCTCAGCCCCGTCCAGAATCAGCAGTACCTGTTTGCTCCCCAGAGCCGCAGCCACCTCCTGCTCCGAGTCGGCCTCTCCCTTGATGCCCAAGGCCAGGGCAATAGTCTGAACGGCCTTGGCAGTCTCGGCCTGATGGTAAAAGCTGTGAAAGATGATGCCGTCCGGGAAGCGGTCAACAGGGAGCCTGCGCACGGCACGGACTGCCAGTGAGGTCTTACCCATGCCGCCGGGTCCGCACACAGCAACCACCTTGTCTGGGTACAGGTGCTTGTCGAGCCAGGCCAGTTCCTCCTCCCGGTGCAGGAAGATATCGTCCTCAGCAGGCAGGACGCAGGTTGCTTCCGCCTTGGTGGTTGGGTAATGATTATTCTGATCACCATCTTTGTTATGGAATCGGTTGGTCATAGCTTACCTTTTGTATGCCCGCGATACATCACAAGGCTCTTATCAAGTGTGCCTGGAAAATCAATAAAAGAGTTACTCCTCCACCAGCATCCGAATCTTCACCGTAGGCGCAGTAATAGTGTCCAGGGCATCAATCTCAGCCAGGGCCGCAGATACAGCAGATTCGGTCGCTGTATGGGTCTGCATAACAATAGAGACCGGGCCTGCCTCCTCACGTCCCTTCTGAAGCACCGATTCTATACTGATTGCATGCCGGCTGAGCACGTCGGCCACTGCCGCCAGCACACCTGGCTTATCCAGGGCTGTTATACGGAAGTAGTAGGGGCAGGAAATCTTATCAAGTGGGGTCACGCCTCGGTCCTGAATATGCTCGGGCAGATAGGAGAGCGAAGGCACCCGGCCCACAGAACCGGCAGCGATATCACGGGCAATATCCATAACATCAGCCGCAACCGCAGAACCTGTGGGCATCTTGCCTGCACCCTGACCGTAAAGCAGCACATTGCCCACCATATCACCATGAAAATGCACCGCATTATACGCCCCATTAATGGATGCCAGTAAATGGGAATCCGGCACCATTGTCGGATGAACCCGGGCCTCCACATGATCCCCATGATTACGGCTGATAGCCAGTAGCTTGATCCGGCAGCCAAACTCACGGGCAAAATCAATATCAACAGGCTCAATACTACTGATCCCCTCAGTCACGATCTCGTTATGGGTGATATTCATGCCATAGGCCATAGTCATCAGAATAGCCAGCTTATGAGCAGTATCAATCCCTTCCACATCATAAGTGGGATCAGCCTCAGCAAAGCCCAGATCCTGGGCATCCTTGAGCACCTCAGCAAAGGCACTGCCCTCATCGGTCATCCGGGTCAGGATATAGTTGGCAGTCCCGTTGAGGATTCCCATAATAGACAGGATATTATTGGCAACCAAACCTTCCTTCAGACCCTTGATCAAGGGAATACCGCCACCCACACTGGCTTCAAAGCCCACCTCAACCCCCTGAGCCGCAGCAGCAGCAAAAATATCCTTGCCTTCCTGAGCAAGCAGAGCCTTATTGGCGGTCACCACATGCTTACCAGCAGCAATGGCTTCCATAACAAAGGTCTTGGCAGGCTCAATACCACCGATTAACTCAACAATAATATCTATCTCAGGATCATTAATGAGATCGGCTGCATCGTTGGTCAGAACTGTATCAGCAAACCGGGCTGGTAATTCTCTTGCTGACCTGTCAGCAACCTTGACCAAACGAACCAGCAGGCCAGTGCGTTGCTGGATACGCTCCTGCTGAGAAAGAAGTACCTCGGCCAGACCACTCCCCACTGTACCAAAGCCGATCAGTCCTACGTTCACATATTTCATGGTAAATTATATTGTAAAAGTATTTTGTTAGAGCATAGAGTGCAACCTGCCAGGCAGGCATATTTCGCACTCATTCTTACCCTCTTTATACGCAGTTGTCAAAATATACACCAATATTTTTCATGGCAGAAGCCTTTCAGTTGCTGTATATTCGTGTTTCAACCAGCAGGGATTCCTGCTGCCCCATGTGTTCTCACGGGAAATTTTCCTCTGTTACCAACAGAACAGGCTTTTTAAGTGAGTGCCTGTTCTTTTATTTTATTTCCAAAGGAGTCAGCTATGAACATTCTTACTTTCGGTCCTAATGGAAGCGGCAAAGGTACTCAGGGTGCTCTTGTCAAAGAAAAATACGGTCTGGATCATATTGAATCCGGTGCTATTTTCCGCGAGCACATCAAGGGTGGCACTGAGCTGGGCAAGAAGGCCAAAGAGTACATTGACAAGGGCGATCTGGTACCGGATGAAATCACTATCCCCATGGTACTGGAGACCCTGGAGAAATCAAAAGAAAAAGGCTGGCTTCTGGATGGTTTTCCCCGTTCCCTGGCCCAGGCCGAGGCCCTGGATAAGGCTCTGTCCGAGTCTGGCATGGCTCTGGATTATGTGATTGAAATTAAGCTGGACCGTGAAATCGCAAAAGAACGGATCATGGGACGCCGCCTCTGTGCCAATGATAATAACCACCCCAATCACATCGCCTTTGAGGCAATCAAGCCAGTAGAAAAAGACGGCAAGTTGGTCTGCCGGGTCTGCGGCGGCGAATTGAGTGCCCGTGATGATGATCAGGACGAAGTAGCTATCGGCAAACGCCATGATATCTATTATGACGACAGCACCGGGACCATGGCTGCGGTAAATTACTTTAAGAACAACGGAAGTGCCAAGGTTATCTCCGTGGATGGTTCCAAAGCGATCAAGGAGATCTCTGAAGAAATCATGAACCAACTGACCTAACTCTTCAATCACTTTATGATCACAAAAAGCGTTTTCGTGCGTCCGGGTACGGAAACGCTTTTCATTTCTCTCAACTGTAACATCAGTACATTGATCAGTATCACCGATGAACGAATTTATATATACCCGTTTGAGTCAATCTATTCTCGCTAAGGAAGACTTTGCTAAAGAATCATCCGAAAAGGTCATTCAGCTCTCTGAAGAGATTGTTGCTACCTTTAATAAAGGAGGCAAAGTGCTTATCTTTGGAAACGGCGGCAGTGCTGCTGACGCCCAACATGTGGCAGCAGAATTTATTAATCGCTTTCTCCTCAATCGCGCTCCACTACCTGCTATTGCTTTAACAACTGACGCCTCTATCCTGACCGCTATTGGTAATGATTTTTCGTATGAAATGGTGTTCACCAAACAAATCCAGGCATTGGGAAAGCCCGAAGATCTGGCCTTGGGGCTGACCACCTCCGGTACTTCCCCTAATGTCGTGCAGGCCCTTGCTGAGGCAAAAAAGATGGGTTTGACAACCGTGGCCCTGACCGGCGGCACTATTATCCCTGAAAACGGGGTACACCCCCACTGCGACATGGTGCTCAATGTGCCCTCCAATTACACGCCTCGCATCCAGGAAGCCCACCTCTGGATTGAGCACCTTGTCTGCGAGATCGTGGAAAAAATGATGTTCGGCCGCTGGGATGAGGAATAGCTGCGAGCTAGCTAACCGAAAAACGACATGGTCGAAGACCTGCTCAAGGGCTTTGTGCGGGGAGAATGGGTGGAACAGCTTGACTTCAGTACGCTTGAAAAAGTCAGCGAATCCTATATCAGCGATGACATCCGGGATCGTGAGGATGATATTGTCTGGCGGGTGCGCTGGGGCAAAAGCTGGATCTACATTTATCTGCTGCTTGAATTTCAATCAACGGTCGATCACTGGATGGGTGTTCGGATGATGACCTATGTTGGGCTATTATATCAGGATCTCATAAGAACGGGCAAGCTGACCAAGACCAAAAAATTACCACCAGTTTTCCCGATAGTTCTGTATAATGGAAAGACGTGCTGGAATGCAGCCACGGATCTTAATGAACTTGTGGAGGAAATCCCCGGCAGTCTGCGTCGTTATCAGCCTTCCATGTCTTATCTGCTGCTGGCGGAGCACAACTTCCGGGATCAGGAGCTGCAACCGCTTAAAAATTTGGTTGCCGCCCTTTTTCGACTTGAAATCAGTCAAGAACCGGCTCATCTCGCCGCAGTGGTTGAAAATCTACTCGATTGGCTCAAAGAACCGGAACAGGCTTCTTTGCGCCGGGCCTTTACTGTTTGGTTTCATCGGGTACTTTTTGCTGACAAGCCGGTACCGAAAAAAATCGGACCATTAAATGAACTGAGTGAGGTACGAGTAATGCTTGCTGAACGTGTACAGGAATGGAAAAAAGAGTGGAAAAAAGAGGCCATCCAAGAAGGACTGCGAGAGGGACTTCAAAAAGGACTTCAAAAAGGAAAATTCAGTATGTTGCATCAGCTACTCGAATATAAATTCGGCACCCTTGAAGCAAGAATTGTTGAGCAACTCCAAGCAGCCAATGATCAACAGCTTGAAGAATGGGGAAAGCGCATCCTGACCGCGACAACACTCAACGATATTTTTGATAACTGATTCTTTTTCAACTCCATGAATGCACGAAATATCGAACCACTTGACTTCACCGGTCTCAACACCTACTCCGTCCACGACCGCCACTCCAAGGTAACAGTGGAGGATTTCGCCCGCCCGGTTCATCCCGGCATGACCGTTGCTGAGCTGATCAATGGCCTGCCCAAGCAGTTTGCCGGGGTAGATTTTCCAGAGTTTATTGATCGGATGATGACCGCTTTTCATAATGATCGCCCAATCCTTCTGGGCATGGGCGCACACGTCATCAAGGTCGGTCTGAATCCCATCCTCATTGACCTGATGGAGCGAGGAATTATTTCGACTATCGCTCTGAACGGAGCAGGCATCATCCACGACACAGAGATTGCTATGGTGGGACGCACCTCCGAGGATGTAGCTGATGTGCTAGGGGCCGGGGCTTTCGGGGCAGCCAAAGAGACCGGCGAGGTGCTCAACAGGGCCATAAATCAGGGGGCAGAACAAGGCATCGGCTTAGGTGAGGCTGTTGGCAACACCCTGCTCCGGGAAGACTTTCCCTTTAACGAGCAGAGCCTTCTGGCCCAGGCCCGACGGCTGAACATCCCTGTGACCGTGCATGTGGCCGTGGGCACAGATATCATCCATATCCATCCTGATGCTGATGGGGCAGCCATTGGTCAGTGTAGCCATCATGATTTCCGGGTCTTCTGTAGCTTGGTCAGTGAGCTGGAAGGCGGGGTTTATATGAATGTTGGCTCAGCGGTGCTGCTGCCGGAGGTCTTTCTCAAGGCCCTTACTGTGGTCCGAAATCTGGGCCATGAGGTGAAGCGGTTCACCACGGCGAATTTTGATTTTATCCGGGCCTATCGACCTGCCACCAATGTGGTGCATCGCCCTACCCTGGAAGGCGGCAAGGGATTCAATTTCACCGGACATCATGAGCTAATGATTCCGCTGCTGGCTGCGGCAATTGTGGACAGGCTGGGGGATACTTGATAGAGTGAGGGATTATTCCAGAAAATAATTTGTTCAGCAGAGAGTATCCAATGCAGCTCAACGAATTTAAGAGATTGGTAAGAGCAGGCGAAAGTTCGCGCGTTGAGTTTAAAGCATGCGACTTTCATAATGATTCCTTAGCAAAGGAAATCGTGGCCTTTGCCAATATGAAAGGCGGAAGAATCTATATCGGTGTGCGCGATAATGGAGAGCTTGAAGGCGTTGACCGAAAAATCGAAGAACGCATTGTTAATATATGCAGAAACAATATTCTTCCCTCAATCATCCCTGATATAGAAACATTACTGATTGAGGACAAACGAATACTCTGCATTCATATAGACAGAGGCCGATATAAACCGTATAAGGTAAAAAAAACAAATAAGTTCTACATTCGGGCTGGCTCGGTCTCTATCGAACCGAGTAACGAGGAGCTTGTACGTTTATTTCAGGACGGCGAGCAGCTCCATTTTGAGGTCTCCCCGGTCTTTCCCTATCAACGCAACCAGTTCGACATACTGCGTTTTCGTGATTATGTGGAAACCTATCGGGGGATAGACTACGACGAGACAGAACTGGACCGGCTCCTGTACAACCTGCACTGCATTGATGAGGAAAATCGTGTGAGCGTACTTGGTGCCCTCTTCTTTACCAGAACTCCTTCGCGTTTTCTTCCCCAAAGCGGCATAGAGTGCAACTGTTTCGCCGGACCGGACACTGGCAGCGAGATTACAGACTATCAGGCTGAAGATTGCAGCATTGTCGAGTGTATTGAATACGCCATCGGATTCGTCAAGCGACACAGCCGTGTCCAGCTTGCCTTTGATCCGGCGACCGGGCACAGGAAAGAACTTCCGACCTATGATACAGGCATCGTTCGGGAGCTGATCGTCAATGCCTTTATGCACCGCGACTGGTCGATTTTCGGACAGAGAATACGCCTCAACATCTTTACCGACCGCATGGAGGTGTTTTCTCCGGGCAGCTTGCCGAACACATTAAACTTAACCCGTGCATTATCCGGCATTTCCTATTACCGTAATCCGATTATTTCACAGATGCTCAAAGATTACAAAATGGCAGACCGGGTGGGACGCGGATTGCAGAAGGTGGTCAACTATTACCAGGAACGCGGCCTGCGCCCGCCTGTTTTTGATGTGGATCATGCCTCGTTCAGGGTGACGCTTTGGGAAGCTGGGATGAAGCAGGATTGAGATTCCGCTGCGGACGGCGGCGATTGTGGATAAGCTGGCTATGACTGAATAGCATGGCGTGTTAATTGAATCTTCTGCCGCTTGCAACGCGCAATCTGCCGCTTGAATCAAGACGATTTCAATTGAAATCACCCTGATTCAAATTGAAATTGAGACGATTCAAGTGTAAATCGGGGTGATTTAAGTGTGAATCAAGATGATTTAAACTTAAATTGCTCTGATTTAAATTTGAATTAAGACGATTTAAGCGTAAAACGGGGCAATTTAAGTGTGAATCGGGGTGATTTACGTGGGTTTTGTGGCAGGCAAAACAGGGTTGGGGCTGTGGATGGTGTGGCTTTCGTGGCGGATGAGACTGACTGCGGAGCAGAGGCCAGTGAGGTGGCTGCGATGATGGCTGCGGCGGTTGTGGACAGGTTGGGGGAGCTTTGATATAAGTCAGTTTTTTTGTAATTTTAATTCTATGATAACAAAATGTTGCAAATTCATCTCACAGTGCTGAAAAAAAGTGATGGGTGGCAAGATGTCAACAGTTGAAATTAAATACATCTCAATAAATATCACCCCAGAAGTTGGGGCAAATGATTGGGTAGTCGCTGTACGTGTTGTACCAGCCGGTCGTGATGGCACGACAGTTTATGGACGCACCTTAATGCCTGGCGAAGAAGATTCTGGTGTTCCGATAAGTTATAATCCGAGTGCCGGGGAAAAGATTGAATTTCGTCCGGGTGATCTTAAATTTACTATCTACGATATAGATCGGATAGCAGAGGTCGATTCAAACGGATATGCACCTGTTACATATACTATCCAAACATGGCTGAAATTTTGCGCACCTGTTGATCAGAATCTCTTCCTTTTTCTTGTTGCCGCTTCTAAGCGTCTTGATACGGCATACTTTGCTTATAGTCAAATTACATCTATAGCAAAGGACATATCTGGATCTTTTCCGCACCAGTGCCAGCAGATAATTACGGTTCTTGGACTATCCGAATTTCTCTGCATCGCTCTTAACCGAGCAGTTAACATGCTTCAACAACTTTCTGGAAATTTTTCAATTAATCTACAATTGCCAAATTCGATAACAGGCAATGTGCAGTCACTTCGAGAAATTCGCAACGCATTTGAACATATTGAAGATCGTGCGTTAGGAAAAGTCAGAAATAAAATACATCCTGACGCTTTTACGATATTCGATCAAAAAAAAATATTCACAGAAGGTATTTTAACATACGGAAAGCATAGCCTAACCCTCCATACCGACATACTCCAAATGCTCCTTGACGCACGTCAAACCCTACTAAAGATTGCGATCAGTATATCAGGAGGGGATACAATACCTTTTGATGTCAATCAGATGAACTATTCAAAGCACAAGTAAAGATTGACTTGGGAGCCGAAAAAGTAATTGCTGCGGAAAAAGGTAACGAAAAAATAGCGATAGAGATTAAGAGCTTTGTCAGGCCCTCGGCTGTTTCCGAGTTTCATGCAGCAGTGGGACAGTATATGAATTACCGGAAGGCTCTTGGAAAAAGTGAGCCGGATCGTCTGTTATATCTGGCTGTTCCGAAAGAGACGTTCAACTCATTTTTCACCCTCCCGTTTATTTCGGAGTGTATTGCGGATTACAATCTGAAATTGATAATTTACGACCCTGTAAAGGAGGCTGTGACAGCATGGAAAAAATAGACCGTTACCGGCAGTATATCAAAGAGGTAATCGCCCGCCACAGCATTCCCTCATCATACGGCGATGCCGAAGTGCAGCAAATTTTTGATACGGAACGCGACCACTATCAGCTTGTCCATACAGGCTGGTTCGAGCTGGAACGTATGTACGGCTGTATTGCCCATCTAGATATAAAAGACGGTAGAATATGGATACAGTACGACGGCACTGAAACCGGCATTGCCGATGAATTAGCAGAACTTGGCGTTCCCAAAGAGGATATAATCTTAGCCTATCATCCGCCGTACAAGAGACCGTACTCAGGATTCGGGCCGGATAAACAGAAAAAATGAGGTTTAATATGGTTCTCAAGAAAGATGCAACAGAACAGAAAACCTCTTTTGACGCCCTTTTGGATAAATGGGGCAGATTTTCGGCTTCCGAAGCTGACAAGGTTCTGGATGAACGGGAAACTGCAAAGCCGGAAGCGGATTTGCCACAGGCAACTTATCCGCAACCTGAAAAAACGGATTACGCAAAGCAAAAACGGCAAGGAATAGATCAAGTTCTGCGGACAATGAACAGAAATACGGAAATATCTATGGCATTCACAGAGTTCAACTCGTTGAACGAAATCTATAAGGCAATAACGGTCGTATAAAAAAGCTGGCCGATCATGCTAACAAGGACATCCCTTATAAAAAAATAACATGACTCAAACAAAACAAACTCGCGGTGCATGCGCCTTCTGCGGTCGTAAGATGACCGGAAACGGCATGGTGAAACATCTATCCGCCTGCCCCAAACGCAAAGATACCTTAAGCGAAAACGACCAGAAAACCGGTAAAAAACAGAAAATCTATCATCTCAAAGTCCAAGACGCTTGGCTGAACGACTTTTGGCTCCACCTGGAGATATGCGGTTCAGCAATCTTAAAGGATCTGGACAGCTATTTGCGATCAATCTGGCTGGAATGTTGCGGCCACCTGAGCCAATTTTCCGTTGGAGGCTGGAAAGGCGAAGAAATCGCAATGGATACCAATGTCCAGTCCATCTTTCGCCCTGGCCTGATACTGACCCATATCTATGATTTTGGAGAGTCTTCAGAAACGCAAATCAAAGTCGTCTCCGAACGCGAAGGCACGCCCATGACCGAGCACCCGATCTACTTAATGGCCCGTAACGAGCTGCCGGAAGTGGCGACCTGCACCTGCGGCAAATCCGGTGCCTGGTTATGCCTGGACTGCGCAGAGCAAGATGATGAAGTTGCCCTCTTGTGCGATAAACATGCCAAGGACGAGCACCAGGATCACGCCCTGATGCCCATCCTCAATTCACCGAGAACCGGACGGTGTGGCTACAGCGGCCCTGCGGAACCTCCGTATTAATGACTGTCATGACTGATCCACAACAGATTACCCGGATTGACGCCCTTGAGAAGGTTATCCGCTCCCGGCGTTCCTGCCGGAGCTTTGCTGGTCAGGTTCCTGATGAGGTACTGCAAAAGATCGTTGAATCTGCGATCTATGCCCCCTTTGCTGCCGGAGCCGGGATATCTTTGAAGGAAGGACGCCGGATTTTTATCTTCCGCCAAGGTACAGAAGCGATGGATCAGGCCCGACAGATCATTGAGGCCCAACTCCGCAGTGGAGCCTCCAGGATTGGCATGGCAGTCCGATTCCTTCCCTTTCTCCGCAAAAAGATGGGATTCTTTGCTGACCGGATCAGCACCACAGCTACGCAGGGAATCCCCGGCCTTACTGAGGGGGCCTTCTATATCGTGGCAGCAGAAAAAAAAGGCTTTCCTCCGCTTGCAAGTCAGACCTTGGCCCATGTTATGGAAAATATGTGGCTGACTGCAACAGCGCACGGAGTCGGGATCCAGATACTTTCGGTCACCAACGGATTAACTCAGCACAAAGGTTTTATGCAGCTTCTCAACCTGCCCCCAGGACAATGGGCCTTGAACGGCTGTGTTGTAGGAATGCCGAAACATCCGCCCAATAACAAAAGAAAACGGGATACGGAATATTTTATCCATTGGGTCGGCGAAAATAAAAAAAATAACCAGTGAAATGTACTGGCTAAACTTGGGAAAAATATGAGAAAGGAAATACGCATCGGAACCCGGGCCAGCCTCCTGGCTGTGACTCAATCAACTTGGGTAAAAAATCAGATCGAAAAGCAGTACCCCGACACCACTGTAGAACTGGTGAAAATTGTCACCAAGGGCGATAAAATCCTGGATGTTCCCCTGGCTAAAGTGGGCGGCAAAGGCCTGTTTGTCAAGGAGATTGAAGATGCCTTGCTGGATGGACGCGTGGATCTGGCCGTGCATTCCATAAAGGACGTACCTGCCGAGTTACCTGAGGGTTTGCACGTCGCTATTGTGCCGGGGCGGGAAGTCCCTCAGGATGCCTTTGTTTCTGTGAGCTATAAAAATATTGAGGCCCTACCCCAAGAAGCAGTCATCGGCACCTCCAGTCTCCGACGCAAGGCCCAGTTGAGCTACCTGCGTCCCGATTTGGAAATCAGAGATCTCCGTGGTAATCTGGACACCCGACTGCGGAAATTGGATGAAGGAGAATATGATGCCATTATTCTGGCAGGAGCTGGTCTGAATCGTCTTGGCATGCAAAAACGAATTACGACCTTGTTCACCACGGAGCAGATGCTGCCTGCCATCGGACAGGGATCACTGGGCATTGAGCTGCGAATTGCGGACAACGAGTTGCTGGAAGGCTTGCAGTTCCTGCATGACCAGAAAACCGCTACCGCTATTGCTGCGGAACGGGCCTTTCTCCTTCGCCTCGAAGGCGGTTGCCAAGTACCTATCGGCGGCTTTGCCACGATTGATAAGGAGACCATCACCCTCACCGGTCTGATCGCCTCGCTAGATGGTAAGACTATCCTCAGAGAGCAACTCAGCGGCACGACAGCTGATGCAGAAAAAATCGGCATCACTCTTGCTGAAATCCTGCTGGACAGAGGCGGCAAGGCGATTCTGGATGAGGTTTATGAGGCGTGATGACGCCCTGATCGTAAAATTTGTCTGCTGTTTCAAATTTGAACAAAAAGTAAATAACTCATGAGCAAAAAAAATATACAAGGCAAAGTATACCTCGTCGGTGCCGGTCCCGGTGATCCGGGCCTGCTCACCCTGCGGGGAAAATATCTCCTTCAGCGGGCAGAAGTCGTGTTTTACGACTATCTGGTCAACAAAAAACTGCTGAACCATGTACCTGACACCGCCGAGCTGATTTATGTCGGTAAAAAAGGCGGTGGGCTCCATGCCTACACCCAGGAAGGGATCAACAAAATGCTGGTCGAGTACGGTGCTTCCGGCAAACGAGTGGTTCGTCTCAAGGGTGGCGACCCTTTTATCTTTGGACGCGGCGCTGAAGAGATTCAGGAGCTGGTAAAACAAGGGGTTGATTTTGAGGTGGTTCCCGGCGTAACCTCGGCAACAGCTGCTGCCACCTATGCTGGTATTCCTATAACCCATCGGGGGTACACCACTTCCGTGGCCTTTATCACAGGACATGAAGCCACTGGTAAACGGCAGTCCACTGTGGCCTGGGATAAACTGGCCACTGGTGCGGGCACCATTGTCGTCTATATGGGGATCAAGAACCTGCCTATTATTACGTCAAAACTTATGGAGCACGGTCGTGCCCCGGAAACGCCAGTAGCTGTGGTCCGCTGGGCCTCAACCCCAATTCAGCGTTCCGTGGTCGGCACCCTGTCAACTATTAGCGAGGTGGTACAGAAAACGGGCATCACCCCCCCTGCCCTGGTTATTGTCGGTGAAGTGGTGAACCTGCGCGACAGCGTTGACTGGTTTGAGCGACGCCCTCTGTTTGGTAAACGAATGGTGGTGACCCGCACCCGTGAACAAGCCAGTGAGCTGGTTTCCCTGCTGGAAGAAAACGGAGCTGATTGCCTGGAATACTCCACTATCCACATTGAACCGGTGGATGACTACAGCCTGCTGGATCATGCTGTTCAGAACATAAGCAGCTATGACTGGGTTCTCTTTACCAGCCTGAACGCGATCACCTATTTTTTCAAACGACTGGAGGCGACAGGTCAAGATAGCCGTATCCTGGCCGGTTGCGGCATTGGTGCGGTGGGCCGGGCAACAGCGGATGAGCTGCTCAAGCACGGTATTCGGGCTGATCTGATTCCGGAAAAATTTACTGGGGCTGGTTTAGCAGAGTCCCTGGTCAACGGCAATATCTCAGGAAAACATGTCCTGTTACCACGGGCTGAAAAGGCTATGGAGACCCTGCCAGAGATGCTGGAAGACGCAGGTGCAAACGTAACCGTGGCTCCGGTGTATCGCAACATTCCTCCCCAGGGACGCAAGGATGAACTGCGGGAAGAACTGGCTGACGGCAATATCGAATTGGTCACCTTTACCAGTTCTTCAACAGTGACCAATTTTCTGAGCATGATTGACGCTGACAATGACCAGAAACTCCATCAACTATTGGACGGGGTAAAAATTGCTGCCATAGGCCCTGTTACCGCAGAGACTGCCCGTACAAATGGCCTGACCGTTGATATCCAGCCAGACAATTATACCATTCCCGATATGGTGACCAGTATTGTGGACTATTACCGCCCTGAAGCTACCTGAGGTTCTTCTCCGACAAGTCTTTTCTGAAAAAGAGCCGAAAAACGATCTGCTCAGTACAACAACCAGCAGATCAAAGAAAAAAGGCAAAAATCCCATACGCTGTCGCACCTGCCAAGCCCTGATCACCAATCAGGATCAGGCAATAAGCAGGCAAGGCCAGCACGAACATGCTTTTTTTAACCCTGCTGGCCTGGCCTTTGAAGTCCGTTGTTTTCAAGATGCTCCTGGTTGTCTTGTGCAAGGCACACCAACAGCGGAGTTCAGTTGGTTTGCAGATTACCACTGGCAGTATGCCCTTTGCATACATTGTCGTACGCATTTAGGGTGGTTCTTCTGTTTATAACGGATTCTGTTTATTTTACTTTCCGTATATAAACCAAACTGTTATGGATGCAAATAATACCGGTGATATTCCGTTTTAGACGTTTTTGAGGACACAGTTGCCGAAAAATGAGCTGGTGCTTCAAATATTAATCATGAGAAAACAACGCGTTGCCGTATCAATAGAATCCGTTATAATCAGAAATTCTGATACCAGGAACCCGAGTTGTTCAGAGAGATCAGAGGGTATTCGTTAAAGGCTCGGTGACCGAGCAAGGATAGATATGTCTTTGAGATGTTTGGATGTTGCCTTCTGAATAGTTACGTTCTCTAAATTTAAATGCATGGTAGATCGTTTGCTGTTCCTGCGAAAGGGTTCTTTGGGAAAGGAGGGAGGGTATCACGAAGCTGCCTGAGCAGTTGTATCTCGCTTAAAAAAGGAAAGGAAACGGGCAAAAACACCTTCAGGGAGCACTTCTTCATATTCATCCTCCTTAATATGTACCGCACATTCCCGTAAAGAAACATCAACCTTGAGGATATGCTTTACCAACCAGGACTGGAGAAAGATGTGGATTTGAATGAGTACACCTCGGGTCAGACGGCCCTGGTCCATTTTTTCTTGCAGTTTTTTTTGATAATGAACGTATTTTTCAAGGAATAGCCGATGCTCTTCTTTATTAACATCCTTCATCGGATGGTCATATTCTTCAAAAATTATTTCTTCATCCCGAAAATGCTGTTGCGCATATTCACCGAGGAAGTTGAGCATTTCAAGGATTTTTTCTATGTTTTTCTCGTCCTCTTTTGGTGTGGACTGTTTGAGGAAGAGTATGAGGCCGTTGACGCCCTCAAACATTTCATGGTGCTGTTTGTCGATGTGAGTAAAGCCTGTATTGTATTTTTGGGGATCCCATTGCAGTCTCATAGTTACTCCTTGAGAAAAAGTAGGTAGTAATAATGGTTTCTATAGAATTGTCCAGCGCTTCCTTAAGTCAGCGGTAGTCAGAAGTAATTTGTCTATGTTGTTCTCCCAGCCTGGGAATCTGGAAGGAGATTATTATGTCTTTTGGGGAAGCGGTTCGAATTCTCTGTCAAAGAGCACCAGGTTGTCCCGATGAATAATTTCATCGCTATCGTAAAATCCAAGAATACTTTCTATTTCAGCGCTTTTTTTCCCTCGGATCTTATCCAGATCATCAGATGTGTAGTTGGTCAGACCAGCAGCAACCATTTGTCCGCCAGGGCAACGACATTGCACCGAATCACCGACCTCAAAATCGCCTTCAACCCGGGTGATTCCTGAAGGGAGCAGGCTCTTGCCGCGTTCAACAATGGCCCGGCAGGCCCCGGCATCCAGATACAAGGTTCCTGATGGCCGGAGCACATGGGCTATCCAGTGTTTTTTTCCTTTGATTATTTTTTCCTGTTCCGGGAGAAAAAAGGTTCCCACCATGTCACCGGAAAAAAGTTCTTTGAGAACATCTTTGTTGTGGCCAGGTCCGATAAAGGAAGAGCTGCCACAGGCGGCAACCATCCTGGCTGCTTTGATTTTGGATTGCATGCCACCGGTTCCCAGGACACTACTGGTATTGCCCGCCATCATCTCAATCTTGCTGTCAATAGCGGCTACAGTGTAGATTGGCTTGGCTGTGGGGTCTGTTGCCGGGTTTGCTGTGTACAGGCAATCCACATCAGTCAGCATGATGTACATATCTGCTCCAATCATATTGGAGATCAGAGCACCAAGGGTATCATTATCACCAAAGCGCAGTTCCAGGGCAGAAACTGTATCATTTTCATTGATAATGGGAACCACCCCGAATTCAAACAGGGTCAGGATGGTGTTGCGGACATTGAGATAGCGATCGCGCTGGGAAAGGTCCGTATGAGTGAGCAGGATCTGGGCCACCTGCTGATTGCTATGGCGGGCAAAGCGTTGCTCATAAGCCTGCATAAGGAGTCCTTGTCCCACAGCAGCAAGGGCCTGTTTGACCTTGAGTTCCTCTCCTGGTTGGTGATGGACCTGAAGGCGTTTTCTGCCGGCAGCCACAGCACCGGAACTGACCAGGATGACCTCGCGTCCACTGGCACGAAGAAAGGCGATATGATGACAGAGTGTATCAATGAAATCAATATCCAGCCCGTCTGCTGTGGTCAAGACAGCACTGCCTACCTTAAGGACCACGATCCTGGCCTGGTCAAAGAGGGTTTGGCGGTAATAGAGACCATCATCCCGAGGAACCTGAAAGGTCATAATGTGTTCTTCTCCTCTTGTCTTTTTGAGGCTGCCTCCCGCTTTTTTTCGAGAAGATCGGCAAGCAGCTCTTTGAGTATATCCAGCCCAATGTTTTCTTTTGCAGAAAAGGTGAGCACCTCAATGCCCTGTTCCTGAAAAAGAAGCCGGAGTTCTGCAATTCTGTCCTTATCAAGGCAATCAATTTTATTCAGGCCTATCAAGTGGGTCCGATTCAGGAGTTCATTATTATAGGCGGCAAGTTCCGCTGCCAACACCTGGTAATCCTGGAGAGGCTGTTCATCCTCGCTTGCAGCGTCAATAACATGGAGGAGAATGCTGGTTCGTTCCACATGACGGAGAAATTGATGCCCCAGCCCGACGCCTTCACTGGCCCCTTTAATCAGGCCGGGAATATCGGCAATGATACAAGGATCCATGAACTTCAGGTGCATAACCCCTAACTGGGGGGTCAGAGTGGTAAAGGGGTAGGGTGCCACCTTGGGATTGGCCGCAGATAGTTTGGAGAGCAGGGTGGATTTGCCTGCATTAGGCAGACCGATCAGTCCCACATCTGCCAGCAGTTTGAGTTCGATTTTGAGCCAGAATTCTTCACCAGGAACGCCAGGCGTGGCCTTGCGCGGGGCCCGGTTTGTTGAGGTGGCAAAGCGGGCATTACCAAAGCCGCCTTTACCGCCCTGGGCTGCAATAAAACGTTGACCAGCCTGGGTGAGATCTGCAAGGGTTTGGCTGGTTTCTCCATCTTTAACCACAGAGCCTGGAGGAACATAAATGATGGTATCCTTGCCGCTGCGACCGTGTTTGTCGCTGCCTTGGCCGTTACCGCCTCGTTCTGCCTTAAAATGGGAACGATAGCGGAAATCTATTAATGAATGTTTGCGGGAATCAGCCTCAATAAAGATAGAGCCGCCTCGCCCGCCATCGCCACCGTTGGGGCCGCCTTTGGGTACAAATTTTTCCCGCCGGAAACTAACGCAGCCATTACCACCGTCACCAGCTTTTACGAAGAATTTTACTTCGTCAACAAAACCCATTATGTTCTCTTGTCGTATAGATTTTCATCCTTCCCCTTGGGGAGGGATAATAAATATTCTACCCGTTCTTTCGAATGCCGTAGGGGCGACCGGTGGTCGCCCTCCTCTACGGGGTCATTGATGTTCCGAGGGCCGTAGGGGCACGGCGCGCCGTGCCCCTACCGAGCAAAAAAAAACTCGACACCACAAAAATGATGTCGAGTAACTTCGTCGTATGCTGAAGCAAGGTCAGCTATCCTTGTCCTGTTTTTTTGTCTGGGCATTATGCCTCAGGATAAACAGACACTCGCTTGCGATTTTTGCCAAAGTCTTCAAATTTGACCACTCCGTCTACCTTGGCAAACAGGGTGTAGTCACGTCCGCATCCTACATTGCTTCCAGGATGGATTTTGGTACCAAGCTGACGAACAATAATGCTGCCTGCTGTTACGCTCTGTCCGCCAAAGCGTTTTACTCCGCGTCGCTGTCCTGCACTGTCGCGACCGTTTCTTGAACTACCACCTGCCTTTTTATGTGACATGAGTTCTCTCCAGATGAAAATAAACTTCCATCCCGCCCCTCCGGGGTAGGATAACAAAACATGAAAAGTAGAAAATTACATGATCTCTTCAATACTCAGAGCAGTGAAGAGCTGACGATGACCACGAAGTACGCGATATCCTTGCCGTCGTTTCTTTTTAAAGACAAGCACTTTTTTGGCTTTGCCCTGATCAACGATTTTTGCAACGACCTTGGCACCTTCAACCGCAGGCGATCCAACCCGGATATTTTCACCGTCTGCAACCAGCAAGACATCAGAAAGTTCTACGGTATCACCGACTTGGCCTTGCAATTTTTCTACCCGTAAAGTATCACCAGCTGCGACCTGATACTGCTTCCCGCCGGTACGTACTATGGCATACATATTCCTTCCTCCGTATATGAGCAATGATAAATGATTATCAGATTATTTCAAAATTCAAAAGTTCATAAATAAACTCTATGATCACTGGTTTTGTCAAGAAGAAAAGAAGTAAATTCGGAGAAAATGCCGATCTAACCAAGTGCGGAAACGCTGTTCTGGTCAGAGGGAACGTTGGCTTTTTCTTGCGCAATACTGCCAGATTCATTATACTCTTTTTTGTTCATAATGTTGGATGCCCTGTAGGGGCGAATTCTTGTCTTCGCCCTTAACGAATTTGGAAAGCGTTTTTTATTGTATAGAATTATTTGAACAGGAGGAAGAGGTAATGCAGAAATACGAGTGTCCTTGTGGTTATATATATGATCCTGAAGAAGGAGATCCTGATAACAATATTGCAGAAGGAACTGCTTTTGAAGACCTGCCTGATGACTGGGTTTGTCCTAAATGTCAGGCCGAAAAAGAGTATTTCTTTGAGGCTGATTAAGCTGCATAGGTTTGAATCAGACAAATATGACCGGTCATTCAATCAATACCGGTCATTTCCTCTTCTGAAAGATATGGGCTTACAACAAGTCGTTGGCCTTTTTTTTTGCTGTCTTTTGTTCTCGCCCTCTCCGTCCTGGGGATTTTCAAAAAATAGTCTCCGTTCACAAGAACTGCTTGATGCCAGAGAGTTGGTTGCGCAAAGCGATGCGGTTCTCTACGATTTTTTGCAGGATCCTAATGTGAAATGGCTCCCAAAGCATATTGCAAAAGCACGCAGTATCTTTATTGTTCCCCAGATGCTCAGAGGAACCTTCCTGATAGGGCAATCCGGTGGGACAGGTGTTTTGCTTGCCCGTGATCCTGTCTCTGGAAAATGGAGCTATCCTGGATTCTACACTATTGATTCGGTATCAACAGGATTGCAAATCGGTGCTGATGCCTCAGAGATTATCCTTCTCGTCATGACAGAGCGAGGAATGCAGGCTATGCTAAGGCCTCAATTCAGGATTAACTCGAATATTGTTGTGGCAGCAGGATCTCGTGGCACTCGAACCTCTCAACGGTCAGCTGATATTATCGCCTATGCCCGTTCCATGATGGGAATTATCAGTGGCGTGTCGCTTGCCGGAGCAGTTATAGCTCCACAGAGTACATTGAACACTGCTTTTTACGGAAAACCAGTACGTCTGGAAGATATCTTGGTCCGCCAGCAGGTGAGTAATTATACAGCAGGGTCACTCCGGAGAAGAATAATGAAAGCAGTGGGCACGTTCTTAAGAAATCATAAGTAATAAGCTCGTTGTGTTCAGGTGCTGAATTGTAGGAGCAGACCTGCGTGTTTGCCCGGTGAAGAAGGGTGAACACATAGGTTCGCCTCTAGGGTGTCAAAAAAAGGTTACCATCAAGCTATTTTTCCAATAAGGTATCATACTGCAACAGTTCAATCCTTTTGCCTTTGACCCTGATCAGCCCTTCTTTTGTCATTTTGGAAAAAATCCTGGACAGCGTCTCAGGACTGGTTCCTAACAGGCTTGCGAGTTGTCCTTTGGGGATATCAAGTGTTACTTGTGTGGTGTTTTTTTGTTCCTCAGTCAGATAAATCAGATGGGCAGCTAAGCGGGCTGGTACCTCTTTTAAGGACAGGCTTTCTATCTGGGCGGCGAAGCGGCGCAAGCGCATGGAGAGGACCGCCAGCATGGAAAGGGCCAAAGATGGGGTGCTATTGATCAGGTCAATGAAGCCTTGCCTGGGAAAAAAAAGCATGGTTGAAGGTTCAATGCTGATGGCATTGGCTGGAAATGGGGTACCATGAAAAACCGGGACTTCGCCAAAGGGTTCGCCAGGGCCAAAGATGTGAAGAATCTGTTCTTTGCCGTCCAGTGACATTTTATAAATTTTTACCCTGCCTTGCCCGACCATATAAAACCCGGTTGCCTTATCTCCTTCAAAAAAAATTGACTCACCCTGGTGGAATTTTTTTGCTGATGCCAGCTCAGCAATTTGGTCAAGAAGGGATGGGGAAAGTCCTTTGAAAAGGATTGATTCAGCAAGGAGTTGTTTTTTATTGAGCACAGTGGTCTCTTTTTTTATTGAGCACAGTGGTCTCTTTTTTTATTTCGCCATAGAAAACCACCCCCTCTGGGGGTGGATTCTTTATATTTTCTTTTTTTTGACGCAGATCAATGTATGCAAGAGCTGTTTACCGTATACTTTGCTCATAATCAAGAATATGTTATGTGTAAAGCTATAAATGCTGGATAACCTTTATCAGGGAGATGACTATGTATTGCAATCAATGCGAACAGACAGCAAAAGGAATCGCCTGCACCACCGTAGGTGTGTGCGGTAAAAAAGAAGATGTTGCAGATATTGAAGATGTCTTGATCTACGCTCTTTGCGGGATATCTTTATTTGCCCATGAAGCACGGCAAAAGGGAATTATTGATGAGGCTGTTGATCGCTTCACCATGGAGGCTATTTTTTCCACGCTGACTAATGTGAATTTTGATTCGGAACGTTTTGTTGGTTTGATTAACAAGACTGTTGAGTTACGAGAATCCCTGAAAGGACGGGTTGCCGAGGCAGGCGGAACAGTGGATTTTGATCATCCGGCAGCGACCTTTACTCCGGCAGACTCTGTGGCTGGTCTGGCAGAGCAGGGTGCTGAACTTCAGTTTATCCCCAATTTGGATGCTGATGAAAACATTCGTTCTCTGAAGCAGACCCTGCTGTATGGGCTGAAGGGGATTGCCGCCTATACTGACCATGCCTCTATTCTTGGTCAGAACGATCCGGCCATTGCTGGCTTTATGTATGAGGCCCTGTCTGCCCTGTTGGCAGAGGGCTTGACCATTCCTGACTGTGTGCCTGTGGCCATGAAGGCCGGAGAAATGAATTTGCGGGCAATGGAGCTGTTGGATGCGGGCAATACCGGTACTTATGGCGACCCGGTTCCTACTTCAGTGCCGCTGGGACATCGCAAGAATAAATGTATCCTGATCACGGGTCATGACCTCCATGACCTGGAATTGCTGCTCAAGCAAACTGAAGGTAGGGGCATTGATGTCTATACCCACGGCGAGATGCTGCCCTGTCACGGCTATCCGGAACTGAAAAAACACGAGCATTTTTACGGTCATTTTGGCACAGCCTGGCAGAATCAGCATAAGGAATTTCCGAATTTTCCTGGGCCGGTGCTTTTCACCACCAACTGTATCCAGAAGCCCAAGGATGAATACAAGGATCGTATCTTCACCACTGGTCTGGTTGGTTGGCCCGGCGTAACCCATATCGCGGACAAGGACTTCAGTCCGGTGATCGACAAGGCATTGGCTATGGACGGTTGGCAGGATGAGACAGATAACGGCTCTGTGATGGTGGGATTTGCCCGCAATGCCGTGCTTGGGGTTGCCGATAAGGTTATTGAGGCGGTGAAGAATAAGGATATCCGTCATTTCTTTCTGGTGGGTGGGTGCGATGGTGCCAAACCAGGACGGGATTATTTTACCCGATTTGTTGAGCAGGTGCCTGATGATTGCATGGTCCTGACTCTGGCCTGTGGTAAATTCCGTTTCTTTGATAAGGATCTTGGCGACATCGGGGGAATTCCGCGTCTCCTGGATGTTGGTCAATGTAATGATGCCTATTCCGCCATCCAGATTGCTGTGGCCCTGGCTGGAGCCTTTGAGTGCGAGGTTAATGAGCTGCCCCTGTCCATGATCATTTCCTGGTATGAGCAGAAAGCAGCAGCTATTTTGCTCACCTTGCTCTATCTGGGCATTAAGGACATCCGCCTTGGACCTTCCTTGCCTGCCTTTATCAGCCCGGCGATCCTTGATTTTCTGGTTGCGACCTTTGATATCAAGCCGGTTGCAGCAACACCGGAAGAGGATTTGCAGACAATTTTAGGATAACGATCCCTAGGGGCACGGCGTGTCGTGCCCTACAGAACGGGAAAGGGAGAACACCATGCAATGTCCAGGACAAGACAGCCGGTATTGGAGCGGAGAGGATGTATTTGAGAGCAACTGCCCTAAATGTGGTCAGGGGGTAGAGTTTTTTAAGGATGATAGTCAGCAGACCTGCCGGAACTGCGGCCACAGAATGCTGAATCCCAAGATTGATTTTGGCTGTGCTTCGTACTGTGCCCATGCCGAGCAATGTCTCGGCTCTCTGCCCCCGGAATTGGTCGAGGCACAGGGGGAGTTGTTGAAAGACCGGATCGCCCAAGCCATGCGCAAATATTTCGGTGAGGATACCCGGCGAATTCGCCATGCTGAGACGGTTGCAGAACAGGCTGAGGCCATTGCCAAGGGAGAAGAGGGCGGTGATATGATGGTCATCATGGCTGCTGCTTATCTGCATGATATTGGAATCCGGGAAGCAGAACGGAAATTTGACTCTTCAGCAGCACGCTATCAACATAGTGAGGGGCCACCGGTTGCCCGTGAAATTCTCACGAAGCTTAAGGCGAAACCAGAGCTGATTGACGAGGTTTGCGATATTATCGGGCATCACCACTCGCCCCGTAATGAGGAGAAGGTCAATTTTAAGGTATTGTACGATGCAGATCTGATTGTGAACAAACTTGAGCAGTATCAGGATGCCCCCCCAATCCAGGAACAGTTTGACCGGCTTTTGAAGATATTTCTCACCAAGTCCGGGGCTACACAGGGAACAAAGGTACTGAAGAAATACGTCAAAGCGTAATGTGTCTGCAAGGTGCAGTAGGGGCAGGTCCCTGTGCCTGCCCAGCATACAAGAGCGAACACAGGGGTTCCGCTCCTACACAGACCGAGAGGCCATGCCATGAAACAAGTGAGAAAAATTATAGAAATAGACGATGAACTCTGTACAGGTTGCGGTGAATGTGTACCTGACTGCGCAGAAGGTTCTTTGCAGATCGTTGACGGCAAGGCCCGTCTCGTTGAGGATAAACTCTGCGATGGTCTTGGGGCCTGTCTTGGTGCCTGCCCTACCGGTGCCTTACGCATTATTGAACGGGAAGCAGATGAATTTGACGAAGAAGCAGTGGAAGAATTTCTTGCTGAACAGAATAAGCAGCAGGAGGCAGTTGCATCGGCTGGCAGAGGATGCCCGTCTGCGCAGCTCAAGAGTTTCCCGCAATCTTCAGCCTGTCAGGCAGCTAATGAGCCTGGTTCTCAGGATTGTTCGGCCTTGTCTCAGCTCTCCCACTGGCCAGTTCAGATTCGTTTGATTCCCCCTACAGCACCATTTTTAGAGAATGCTGATCTCCTGATTGCAGCGGATTGTACTGCTGTTGCTTATGCTGGTTTGCAAACGGATTTTTTGCAGGGGAGGGTGGTGATGATGGGCTGTCCCAAATTTGATGATCAGCAGATGTATGTAGAAAGGTTTACCGAGTTATTCAAAACCCGTAAGCTCAACTCTGTGACCATTTTGATTATGGAGGTGCCGTGTTGTTCCTCTATGCTCCAGATTGTTAAAAAGGCCTATACAGATGCCAAGGCTGAGGTTCCGGTTCGACAGGCAGTTGTTTCCACCCAGGGCCAGTTGATTGATGAGCGGGATTGAATATCATTAATCCGTTATGACAATATCGTTCTCATCCAACGGATGATTGCTGCCGATTTTGCTTAGCGCATTGTCGAACTTATCACGAGATCCCCGTGCCGCCCGCTGCTCCAGATACTCCTGTGTTCTCAGGGCGGACATCTTTTCCGCAAGTGCTGTGGCAATAAACTGATTGACAGAAATTCCTTCTTCTTTTGCAATATTTTTTACTTCCTTATGAAGAAACTGAGGAAGTCTTAAACTTACAGTGCTCATAACAATCCCCTTGATGTGAGAAATTCCCAAGGTGTCACAGCCTTGATACTCAAAAACGACACCTTTCCCTCTGAATAGGTGCATTTCATGCGGCTCGCTGAAGTTTTTCAATCTTCAGATTCATTGAATGCTTGATTTGGTTTGTTATAACCTTAATCCTGAATTTCTCTTGAAGATTGAATATTCCCCATGATTGCCCTTGGTTGATATGCTCTTTGCAGGCTATCAGAAGGAACAGATAGCTTATGATCGCTATCCCGATTGAATTTCTAATTCTGTTTTCCTCCTTTGAAACTTGGTGCTCTCCCAAACCAAGAGCACTTTTCAGTTCTTTAAAAATAATTTCTATCGGCCACCTTCGTTGATAAATGGAAATCACTTGTCTTGCACTCACATTCGGGATATTGGTTACGATGATTTTTGTATTTTTTGGCCCTGCGTTACGCCATTTTTTGCTCAAGACTACCGTAACTTCTCCAATATGGTTAAGATTCATGACTTTTCCATATACCCAAAAAGTTTTTCTTCTCTGGTTTTGTGTTAACTGAGGCAACCATGTTCTCTTGTAGAAACAACGAGGTA
>JAABTP010000078.1 GCA_011389815.1 Desulfobulbaceae bacterium
GAAGAACGCCTGAGTCTCTCCAGAGAGAGCAAAAATGCTCAACAGGCGTATATCGTTGTCGTGTCCGGGAATTGCTGGCTCTCCTGTACCTGTTCATAATCGGGACAAGCGGGATTCGGACAAAAAGTACCAACCTTTGTAAGTTCAGCCATCATTCCCTCCTTTCAGTAGTAACTATCTCATATACTGAAATATAAGCATCCAAAAGGTAAATGGCAACACTCAGCAGGGTGACCACCCAAAAAGAGCATCGGCATTCAAATGCTTACGCAGTTTGATTGCTTCCTTGCGTTTGATGTCTTTCTGGTGAGCTTTTACAGTTTTCTTGATATGGCTAGACATGGCTCTCTCCTTGTAAAACTTTGATATTGTCCACACAAGAAGAAAGCTCTTATTTTTTGCTATTTTTCTTACCTGAACACCAGCGAGAAAAGCAATATGCTGAAATTGTTTCATTTTACCGAGAGGCACGCTTTGTTAGCTAAGGTGCTGAAATTTCATTATTACAAGATATTTACCGAACGATTGTTTATAAAATTTTACGAAAGCAATCTGTAAAAACTGCACTATTATGGCGTTTCCTGGGTATCCGGGAATTGCTGAGAAGACTACAAGCCAGCTCTTCATGAATGCCTATCAGAAAGGCGTTTCAAAATATTTGCTTTGAAAAAACGAGAAAGATCATTTATTATATTTACCTTACAGTGGTGACTGATTGCTCGCAAGAATTGTTCGCTTTGCAAGGTATTGTGAATTCTTCCCATAAAAGGCGGTTTAATGACATATAGTAAAGACCGGAAGTATACCCGGGTGAATTTCCAGCGGGATATATATCTTTATTTCGACGGGAAAAAATATACACACCATACCGTCAATAATCTCAGTCTCGGTGGCATGTATGTAAAAGGAACCTTTGATCAGCAAAAAGGTGATGTTTGCACAGTGGAACTCAATAATCCTCAGGATAATTTAGGGATAGAGTTGCGGGCCCGTTGCTCTGTTGTCAGAGTCAGCGATGAAGGTATTGCCCTTGAATTTCTCTCTATGGGACACGACAGCTTTTTATTTCTTCAGACCACCTTACTTTACGAAGCCGATGATCCCATGCTGCTGGGAACAGAATTTATCAAAGAGATCACCTTTAAACTGGAACCAAACGAAGATGAACAGGACTGATATTTCTGATAGTGCAAAATCCTTCCTTTTCCGCTACACAACCACCTCATTTCCTGGTAATAATCGCCATTGCATCCCCGTAACTGAAAAATCGATATCCTTGCTCCACAGCTTCTGCATAGGCAGCAAAAATCTGCTTTTTTCCAGCCAAGGCAGCAACCATAAAAAGCAATGATGACTTGGGCAAGTGGAAATTGGTGATCAGATTATCAACCACTGCAAATTGATAACCAGGATAAATATACAGGCCACAGAAATCTTCAATTGCCTGTAAATTCCCTGAAGAATCTGCATGGTTAGCTGCAAACTCCAGGGTTCGTGCCGTTGTCGTGCCCACAGCCCATACCCTTCCTCCGTTTTCTTTACAACTATTTATCGCCTCAGCAGTTTCCCGGGGAAGACGGATCAATTCCTTATGCAAGGTATGTTTGCGAATATCCTCACAGCGCACCGGAGCAAAGGTTCCATACCCCACATGCAGGGTCACCTCTGCAAAACCGACTCCGCTATTTTGTAATCTTTCTATTAATGGCTTGCTGAGATGTAAGCCAGCTGTAGGAGCGGCAACCGAGCCAATATAACGGGCATAATTGGTCTGGTATCGTTGCGCATCCTCATCTGTGCTGCCTTCAGGCCGTTTGATATAGGGAGGTAACGGGATTTGTCCGTATTCTTCCAGGAGCTGTTCCAGATCAATATGGGCTGGAGAAAAGAGCCGTACTTGTGCCTTACCATCAGGGAGAAAGGATTCCACCTGAACATGCAAGGCATCGGCAAAAAGAAGAATGCTTCCCGGCTTTGGACGCTTCGAGCTTTTGATCAGCGCCAATGTTGTTGTCTGGCGCAGACCATCCACTTCCTTTTCATAACAGGGGAAATGAAGAAGCAGTATTTCAACCTTACCACCACTCTCCTTGCGTCCAAATAACCGGGCCGGAAACACCTTGGTGTTATTCACAACCAGTACATCACCTGGCCGAATCAGATCATAAAGGCCTTCAAAGCGAGTATGTTGCCTTGTGCTCGTGCAACAATCCACAACCATGAGGCGTGACTGATCTCGTTGCTGGGCAGGTTGCTGAGCTATCTGTTGCTCAGGTAAAAAATAATCATAGGAGGACAGGCTGTACATTTCCTGAACAGTATCCTCCACCACATTATTACTGTGAGACATTCTCTAAGCGCTCAGTTAAACTGCCATACACTGTTATGCGCTGGTGGTGCCTGTTGAACTGGCCTCCGGGACGGGGATCGGGCTTGCACCTGCTCTCTGTCTATGATTGTCAGGTCAATCACTGTCGGATTATCCACATCAATTTTCACTTCCCGGATTGACGAGGTCCTGTTTCCTTTGGTTGCCTGGATCTGCCCTGTAAAACTTCCCTGGGCAAAATCCATCTTGAATTCACCGTTATAATCGGTTGTAGCGGTATACGCTCTGCCAGACATGGCATTCAAAATTTTAACCAAGGCATTCTGAACAGGGGTTCGGTTACTTCTATAGACAACCCGGCCTTTAAGGTCAGGCTGTGGTTCAGGACGTTGAAAAACACTTTGCTGATCCTGGTTCTCAGGAATATATGGCTGATTAAAGGTGATGCCTCCCTGCCTTGAGTTCTGCAACCTGTTCTGCAACCTGTTCTGTAGTGTATTCTGCATCGGATACGACGTTGACGTGTTATCCTGTTGGCAGCCGCAGCTCTCTGCCCTGGAGGAGTTACCAGAAAAAATTGACCTGTTCTTCAAATTACGGTCAGGGGCGTAATGAGGGGTATAATTTGGGCTATGCACATGAATGCTCCGTGTTGTTGCATCACTTTGCGCATTATTGTTATCAATAGTTATACAGGTAATTTCTTTATTACCAGCAGTAAAAAAAGCGAAAGAAGCAGTTGCGGTTGCTTGAGGTGCCATCCATTCCGAGATATATGGAGAATTTTCTGTCATGCTGGAATCGGTTGCAGAACATTTTACTCTGACCTGATCTCCATCAGGATCGCTTCCGGCAGTAACCGTGATATAGGTTGTTCGGCCTGGATAGGTAGTATCGGGGTATTCACTGATGAGAGGTGCGTCAGGCTGCTGATTAGCATAGTCAATATTGAGCGTCTCTCTGGTGGGGGAACTGTTCACACCCTGGCGACCGTATGATGTACAGTAAATGTTTTTTTCTCCAGGAGAATAAAAAGTAAAGTGCCCCTCTGCCTGTCCCTCGGGCGGTAACCAATCTGACTGATAGGGATCCTCTGTCGTTTTATTGGAATCATCCGCTGTACAGGTTATTCTTACCAGGTCTCTGTTTTGGGGATCATGCCCAGCTACCAGTTTGACAGTGACCGGATCGTTGACTTTGCCCTGACCGGGAACCTCTATACGAGGAGCCGGAGTATTGGCAATCCTCCGTCGGGTAGGTGCAGGCGGCAGAGAAGTAACTGCAGGCACTACAGGATGCGAAGGCTGAGAAAATTCCCTTGCTGGTGTCGAAGCAATGGGAAAACCAGTGGTGGGGACAGGTTGGCCTGAAGCCACACTGATTGTTCGTTGACTGAGGGAGCTGGTGGTTCCGTAGCTATCCAGAGTATTACAAAAGATTGCCTGGGTCCCTGCTGAATGGAAGACCAGAGGCACCTGTATCGTATCTCCGCCATATAACCAACCGGAACGATACGGGTTATCCGGGGTGTTTCCAGAACTGCTTGCTGTACACTGAACCCTGACCATATCATTCCCCGAAGTGGTACCTGCTGTGACAGCAATCTGCACAGTACTATTTTCAACAGCTGTTTCAGGGGATTCGCTAATAAGAGGACGTTGAGGACCAGTACTTACCGCAACATTCTCTCTGGGGGTGGACGCTCTTGTTTCGTCTGTTACACCTGTGCCGGTGGGGTTGGTTATTCCAATTTGGACCGGCCCAACCCAGGCATAGCCAACATTATTTGTTATAGTTGCAAAAAAACGATGGGGAAAAGACGCTACAGTATTTAAATCCAGGCTGAGTTTGGCAGCCTTGCTTCCAGAAGGAATTTTGCCTGCAACCACAACAGAGCCATTATGACTCCCGGATCGAATACTGACACTATTTGTATTATAGAACGGTCCTTTTTTTGAGGTAATAGTGAATATTGCCCCAGATCCCTGAACATGGACCTTCATGTTCAAAATTTCTCCCCAGGTCCCCCCGCCCCTTTCGGTTGCCTCAATATCAGCGTAATACTGAGGCAGAGCAGGATGGTTACTGTCATAGGGGGTATCAGGATACTGGGCAAAAGAAGTATTGCTGATAACCATACAACAACCAGCTATGAGCCAAAACAGGCTGCTCCGAGCTGTGCGTATTCTGTCTTGCAGCAGGAAATTGTTGAGCAAGGAATTCATGATCGGCCTCCGAGAGATCATTTCTATAACGTTCGGCATTGCACGAACTGTCATCAGTTAAACTGTCATCATTTGGTGTTGGAAAAACCCTTATGCATAATGGTTGTAATCCATAAGATGATTTCTGTCAAAAAGAAATATATGTCAGCCTGTTGGAGAAAGCCAGAATACTGAAGAATATTTCACGCTAAAAATTTTTTCTTCAGGCTATAAACAAGGAACAAGATGAACATATTAATGACAGCAGCAACGAACATGGAAATGCAGGCATATGTTGAGGCCTGCGGGGAAGATGAGAGTAAACGTAGAGGAGAACCTATAGAGAAAACTGCGGGGAAAACTGCGGAGAAAACTCCAGGAAAAAAGCAGGTACAGCTCAGCCAGCTTGTCACCGGAATCGGCCCTGTGGAGACCACTCTCTCTCTTACACGTTATCTTTTAAAAACAGATCCGATAGATTGCATTATTAATTTTGGTATTGCCGGAGCATATTGGAAAGACGCCCCATCAATGCAGGCTGGGCTTCTTGATATCTGCCTTGCAGAACAGGAGATCCTTGGAGATCTGGGAATTCAGTTGACAGATACGGTGAAAAAGTTCAGTGAGGATCTGCCAGTTCAGGATAATTTTTCCATGGACCCAGGCTTGCTGTCAGCAGCTACCCAGATTTTAAAAAATAAGGATATAAACTATAAGACAGGGGCCTTTGTCACGGTGAATTGCGCCAGCGGTACCCTGCACAGGGGCAACCAGCTGGGATATCAGTTTTGTGGGCTGTGCGAGAATATGGAAGGAGCAGCAGTGGCTCGGGTCGGTAAGGAATTTTCTCTGCCCTGCCTGGAGATTCGTTGTATCAGCAATATGGTGGAAGACCGAAACCGGGAGAATTGGCAACTCCAGGAAGCCTGTGCAAAAGTGGGGAGGACTGTCGCAACTATTGCGATGGAGTTTGCTTCTGAAATGAGGGTGTAGGATGCGGTCAGGTTCGTCGGAGACATTTCTCCTTTGACCTGGGGTGAAGGGAAAATTTTTTGGAAGATAAGCGGGTGCAGGCGGAAAAAACGGTCTTGCAGTGCTGCAGAACCATTTTCTCCTGCTACAGAATGACTTTTTCCCGCTACAGAACCATTTTCTCCCGCTACAGGATGATTTCTGCCTGCTCCAGAGTCTCTTTCTCCTGCTTCAGTGTGATTTCCGCCGCTTCAGGAAGGCTTTCTCCCGTTACAGCGAGGGATTCTCCTCTTGCAGGGCGAGTTTCTCCCGGTGCAGTCCTTATCACAGTTCTTCAACAACAATTGACTCTACAGTCGTAAGTTCTGAACGGTTCCAAGTGTACTTAACTTTCTCTTACCTGCTGAAGTTGAGATGACTGACACGGCGTTCTTTTATCAAGATAAATCCTGGGCACCCGCGCACTGATGTTGGTCAAAACCTCATAGCTGATCGTGCCGAGCTGGGCAGCAAGATCATCGGCCGTGATGACCTCCTCACCCTGTTTGCCGATGAGGAGCACCTCGTCCCCGATATATGCCTCTCCATCACCGATGCCAATCATGGTTTGATCCATGCAGATGCTTCCTAGCACAGGATATCTCTTGCCGCGCAGCAGAACCTGTGCTTTGTTGGAGAGACCGCGAGCATAGCCGTCGCCGTAGCCCACCGGAATGGTCACGACCCGGCAGTTCTGCGGAGCTGTCCAGGTTCGGCCATACCCAACCGAGTTTCCTTGCAACACAACTTTGAAGTACATAACCTTTGCCCTGAGAGAAAGGGCGGGCAGCAGCTCAGCCTTGGGTGCGGAGGCGGGTGAAGGATGATATCCGTACAGCATGATCCCCGGTCTGACCATGTCCAGTTGACTTTCCTCCATCCTCAGGAGAGCAGCTGAATTGGCGATCTGAAGCAGGGGTGAAGGCCGATGCTCATGATCAAAAAAACGCGCCGCTTCAAGAAATCGTTCCAACTGAAGCCGGGCAAAGCTCAAATCTTCGTGATCCGCAGTGGCGAAATGGGAAAAAAGAGAAACAATATTGAGATATTTTTCTGCCTGTAAGGCTGCGGCAAAAAGTTTATGAGCATTGGAATAACGGATACCGATCCGCATCATACCGGTATCAATCTTCAGGTGGATATTGACCCGCTTGCCATAAAACTCAGCCGCCTCTTGGATATAGTGCAACGCATCCACGGAAGCGATGGTCAGGTCTATATTATTCTCTATGAACAGGCCGATCTGAAACCTGGAAAACGGGCCAGAGGTAATGATGGGCACGGTAATGCCCGCCTTGCGCAGCTCCAGGGCCTCTTCCACAAAGGCGGTGCCCAGATAGTCAACCCCCTCCGAGGCCAGATGCTCGGCAACCCGTACCAGCCCGTGACCATAGGCATTGGCCTTGACCATGGCGATGATCTTCCTGCCAGGTGCCTTTTCCCGAACCACCCCGAGGTTATGACTGATACAGGCCAGGTCCACCACTGCTGCGGAGCGATGATAGAGGTCAGTAATGCTTTCTTGTCCTCGGGCGGCACTGTGCAATGCGTTGATCCTTTTGTTCTGATTTATTTGCGACGAACCCGACGCAACCAATGCTCCCAGCCGTGACGGCTTGACAGCAGAATTCCCCAGCCCACAGCAAGATAGATCGTGCCCAGAAAAATACCTGGTTCGGTCATGCTCCGTAAGGCAATGCCAGTGGCCATCATCAGGATAACAAGGAGCCAGGTCTTCCAGGGATAGACCGCCCCGATGCAGCTCTTTTCATTCAGGGTCATGATGCGGCTCAGGGTCTTTTTGGCAGAGCGGTCCAGAATAGTCAGCGACTTGACCGTGCCGACAATCAGGGCGATAATCAGGGCGATGATGAACAGCCGACAGGTCAGGCTGAACCCGATCCAGCCCAGTCCGCGCACCATAAGCATGATCCCCACAGCTGTCCAGATAAGAGGGGCGGCAAAAAGATGTACAGACTTGCTGACATCAGGCTTCATTCGTGTTATAGCATTTTTTTTGGTCATTTTCATGACTTTCCCTCTACAGAACAGTCCTTGCTTTGTCAAGAAGAAATCTCCCTTGCCCCCTAATGATAATCCGTGTTAACTATACATAGAGTGGTCAAAAAAGAACAACAAGGTTAATCTCCGGTAACTCACCGGTTCAATCACTATACAACGAGGACTGGACGATGAAAAAAAAATTAAACTGCTGGGAAGTAAAAAAATGCGGGCGGGAACCAGGAGGCGACAAGGTTTCTGAGCTTGGTGTCTGTCCTGTTGCGGAAGAAGGACGGGCAGAAGGGATTCATGGCGGGGAAAACGGAGGCCGTTGCTGCTGGGCCATAACAGGTTCGCTCTGCAAAGGAGAACAACAGGGGAAATATGCGGATAAATTCAGAGATTGCAGTAAGTGTGACTTCTATGAGATGGTGAAGCGGGAGGAGATGCCGCAGTTTAAACTGGGTCTGACCATCCTGAAGGAAATAAAAGGAAAAAAAGGTTCTTGAGCATGATCTTGCTTGGCAAACCTGTTCCTCGGTGGTGCTCCACACCCGGATTTGGTTGGATGACGGTGCAATAACTGAACTGCCGGACCGGGGGACTCCGGTCTGATGGTCCCCTGGTTTTTTTGATAATGAGTGATTTTACACAGCACAGCGCAGAGAAACTCGTTCGGCTTGTTCGGTACTTACGTGCAATATCGACCATCAACGCTAAAACTGTCCGAACTCTGGAGCAGTATAACAAGGTCTTTTGGTTACCCTCTGACGCTGCCATTATCAGCAACGAACAGGAGGAAGCCGGTGACTCCTGCTGGCTTGATATCAAAAAGACAGAGCTGCCACCGCCCCCACCGCCTCCTGAACGATGCGAAAAATGGGTTAATCAGGAAGACCTGAAGAATCTCACTACCCCTCCTGTGTTAACTCTTCCGCCTGATGTTGCTCCAGGTACGGGGAACAGCGGACAAGACAGATCCTTGTATGCTGCTGCTCTTGCCCGCAAAAAAAAGCAATGGCAGAACTATATTGATCAACAATGGAAACCTTGGCAGCAAGCTTGTCAACGCATTCTTTCTTCTGAAAAAATCTATACAGAGCTTTTTCGCCTCTACCAGGAACAGCAAAAACTTGGTGAGCAATATGAACTGCTCCTTTGCTTTGGTCTGTTACGCTGGGAAACTTCAAAACAACAGCTTATCCAACGCCATCTCATCGTCACAGAAGCCACGATTTCCTTTGATCCAATCGTAAAAAGACTGACTGTTTACCAAGGATCACCTGCCCCAAGGGTTGAGCTGGACATGCTGTCCTTGGAAGAACAACCCCAGGATGTCCAGCAGCTTATCCAAGAGAGCTGCCAAGCCTTACAGGGAAATTTGCATAACAGGGAAAAAGTTGATGCTGTTCTCAAGGGCCTGGCCAACACCCTGAACCCTTCAGAACAACAGCCCAAGCCAGTTATTACCTATGCCCCGGCCTTGATTATACGGAAACGCTCTGCCCATCCCCTGGAGCATTTTCTCGACGAAATCCTGGGGCAGTCTCTCTCCAGTGCAACAATTGCACCAGCAATCCCGGAAGAGTTTCTCAACCTCTGTGAAATCGTCCCTGATGAAACCAGCAACAACGTACAAAAGACAGAGCAAGAACAGATTGAGGACAGAATCTTTTTTCCCTTGCCCTCTAACCAGGAACAACGCCGAATCGTCAAAAAACTCCAGGGGAAAAAAGGAGTACTTGTTCAGGGTCCTCCAGGGACAGGTAAATCTCACACTATTGCCAATCTTATTTGTCATCTCCTGGCCCAGGGCAAACGGGTATTGGTGACTGCGCAGACCACCAGGGCCTTGCAGGTGCTGAATGATTTACTTCCAGAAGATATTCGCCCTCTCTGTTTCAATGCAGCTGAGCAGGGCCAACAGGAATCCCTGGACCTGGAACGCAAGATCAGGGCTATTTTACGGGCAGAAAAAAAACAGCACCCTGCAGAGAACGAGTCTATCCAAAAGCTGGAAAAACATCTTCAAGAAAAGCAAGAGGCCAAGCAGGCCACGGATAAAACAATCCTGAACTTACGAGAGCAGGAAACCCGGCACCATCGAATAAGCCAAGGACGCTACTCTGGAACAGCTGCTCAGATTGCCCAGCAGCTGGGCAAAGAAGAGCCTGCTTTTTCCTGGTTAACAGATAGAATTCCCCAGGAGATTCCTCTGCCCTGGTCTGATGAGCAACTTCTTTTTCTTCGCACCTATCTGCGGACAACTGAGCCAGAAAAAGAAAAAATACTCCAGGGAAAAGAGCTGCCGCACCTTGAAGAAAAGTTCCCTGTTCATAAGGTCAAGGAGGCCTTTGAAAAAGAAGATCAGGCCCGGCAGGCAGCGGCCCTTGACAAACAACGCCTCCAGAGGGGGCAGGGCAAGGTCCTCTTTCAGACCGGAAAAGCAGATCGCAGAAAAATAGAATTGATTCGGGATCAACTGACTGTTTTCAGAGAAACTGTTCGGGATTTGCAGCAGCGCCCCATGCCTTGGATTACAACAGCTGTCCATGATGTCCTCTGTGGCCAGAGCAATGTTTGGCAGGATATATTGCAGCGGTCCCAGGAAATGCTCCAGAACATCCCCAAGACACTTGACCAGGTTGACAGGCTGAAAGTTGATATCTCCTGGGAAATCGACCGAAATAAACTTTTGCAGGATGCCCTGGCCCTGAAAAAACATTTCAAGGCTGGCGGTCGTACTGGTAAATGGCTTTTTAAGCCGGAAATTATCCGAAAACATGGGCGTATGCTCCGTACCATCACGATTAATGGGCAGCCCTGTACAAGCACTGAATCCTTATTGCAGCTGGTAAACTATCTGCAGGTAGACGAGAAATTACAGGCTATCTGGCACCTCTGGGAAGGAAGAGCGGAACGGAGTACAGGCCATTTCTCCTTACAGGTTTCTGAAATCAAGGGCCTCCTGAACAGTCTCCAGCGGGTTATTTCTCTGGATAACAAACGAAAAAATCTGGAACAAGAACTCAGCACAATCAATGGCCTGGACCTGCCTGACTGGTCAGATACCGCTTCTGTTCAACTTGTGCTGGAAGACTGCCGCTCTGCCCTTGCCCGCCTTGACTTTCTCTGGCTTCGTTCATCCATAACCCATGCTCAGAAAACACTCTCTGTTTTTACCTTGCGTAACAATGCCCATCCAATAACAAAACTGGTCATTAAAAGTCTGCAAAAAAGAGACATTGCAACCTATGAACAGCTCTTTAGCGAAATTGAAACGCTTAAGATACAGGCAAAAGAGCTTGCCCGGAAAAACCAATTAATTGATGCGTTGAATGATGTTGCCCCTCAGTTGGCTGCGCAACTGCGCAGTGGCAAGGAGAGAAAACAATGGGCAGATCGCCTGGGACAGCTGAAGCAGGCCTGGTCCTGGGCCCAGGCAAAAGACTGGGTCCAGAAATTTCTTGCCCACGACCTGGAAAGTTATCAGCGCCAGAGCCAACAACTTACTGCGGAGATGCGAGCAGACCTTTTTTCCTTAACAGCAGCTCAGGCCTGGAACCATTTTTTTGCTCAACTGACCACCCGGCAGCATGGTCATATGATCGCCTGGCAGCAGGCCATAAAAAAATTCGGCAAAGGGACAGGAAAGCATGCCCAGACCCATAAGGAAAATGCCCGTCGTCATCTTGATGCCTGTCAACTGACCTTGCCAGTGTGTATTATGCCGCTCCACCGGGTGTACGAGACCATCCCCGCAGAACCTGGTTTTTTTGATGTGGTTATTGCTGATGAGGCCTCCCAATGCGGCCCAGAGGCCCTTCCCTTGCTCTACCTTGGTAAGCAAATTCTGGCTGCAGGCGATGATAAGCAGATCAGCCCGGAGGCTGTGGGCATCAATCGGGAACATGTGCAACAGCATATGCATAATTTTCTGTTTGATTTTACCCATGCAGATTCCTTTGATGTGGATTCCAGCCTCTTTGACCATTGCCTGCTCCGCTTTACTCACCGTATTGTATTGCAGGAACATTTTCGTTGTATGCCCGAGATTATTGCCTTTAGTAATAGCCAATTTTACCAGGATGATCCTCTGGTGCCCCTTCGTCAATATCTACCGGAACGGCTTGAGCCTCTCAAAGCAATATTAGTCAAAGAAGGATCCCGACACGCTCAGGGCCAACAAATAACCAATCCCCAGGAGGCAGAGGCCTTAGTGGCTCAGGTTGTTCAATGTTGCCAGGACAAGCGTTATCGCGGAAAGACTATGGGGGTCATTGTCCTGCAAGGAACTGCCCAATCCTATCTGATTGAAGAATTATTGATCAAGGCGATTGGAGTAGAAGAAATGGGGCAACGAAAGCTCATCTGCGGTAACTCCTTCAGTTTTCAAGGCGGAGAACGAGACATTATCTTTCTGAGTATGGTAACAGCTCCTGGGCAGAAAATCAGAGCACTCACCAAGACAGCAGAACAGCAGAAGTTCAACGTCGCTGCCAGCCGGGCCCGGGAACAGACCTGGCTTTTTCATTCGGTTCAGGAAAAGCACCTCAGCCCTGAATGCTTACGCTTGAAACTGATAAAGCATTTTCATCGCCCAACCATCCATCGAACCGGAATGCTGGCCGAAGAGCAGGCAGCTCTTCAGGAAAAAGCGCTGCTGGCCAACAGGACAGTGGAAAGCCCACCAGCACCCTTTCAAAGCTGGCTGGAAGTGGACTTGGCCCAGCGTCTCGGAAAAATGGGCTATAGTGTTGTCCCGCAATATGCTTTTGCCGGAAAAAAAATCGACCTGGTTATTCAAGGCCAACAGGCCCAGCTCGCAATTGCCTGTGACAGTGATCAATGGCAGGGACCAGAACAGTATCTTGAAGATCTTGAACATCAGGAAAAACTGAAACGATGCGGCTGGCAGGTGTTCAGAATTCGCGCGAGCCGCTATTATGCAGAACCGGACAAGGTATGGGAGCCACTTATTCACCTCCTTGATCAACTGAAGATCAGGCCCCAAAATTGACTGTCATCCGGTGTGGTGGTACAAGGACATGCCACCACTTTGTTGGTTAATAGGAGTAGTCTATCAAAAACTAAGCCTTTCGGCTACACATTGCAAGGAGTGAAACTCTATGGTTGAAATAACAATAGACCGAGATAAATGCATAAATTGTCTGGAATGCGTAGAAATATGCCCGCAAGAGGTACTCATGATGGTTGAAGGGCAGCCAGTTCATGCCTATACAACACGATGCGAAGGATGCGCAACCTGCCTTAACATCTGCCCTGAAGGGGCTATTGCTGTAAGGTTCAGTTAAAAAGAAAAGGCCGTCAATATACGCTGTCGGCCTTTGTTATCGTATAATGGTTTCACATGCTGGGTCAAAAATTCTATACTGCACCTGCTTCTGGAGCAGCCTTATAATTACTGCTCTCTTTGACCACATGCTGCAACCAGAAGACCCATACGATCATCTGCCGGGCCAGGGCCAGGCGTAAAAGGACCAAAATCGCCAACCCCGGCAACAACTAAAGACATGCTGGGAATCACTGTAACGGTTTCCTTATTCCAATGACCATTAGCCTGAAAGGTATCTTCCGGCAGACTGGGCCAAATCTGTTGCCCGCTATTGAACCACCAGTTCATCCCGTAATAACCAGGACCAAATTGTGATTGATTACCACTGCCGCCATAGGTACCGATACCTAAGTAATCCCGGGCTGGTTTGCCGGAAATGGGTAAGGATTCTGGAACCTGATTCCTGAGATAGCGGGTAAAGAACTCTTTCTGCAAAATCTGCTCGTTCTTCCATTTACCCTTATTAAGCCAGAACCAACCAATCCGGGCAAAATCCCTGGGAGAAGTGTGGACAAACCAGCCATATCTGCCCACCTGCTCAAAGACCGGGCCGTCCTGAAATTGCAAAGGCCCCAATCTGTCCTGAGCAAGGATGATTGTATTGGGATCCCGGGCAACAAATACCCTGCTTAACAAGGTATTATGGTAAAGCTTGACCGCATAATCGTTATAGGCAAAGGCCTGACCAGGAGCTTCTCGCCGGGCATAGCCGCTGGTCATATTGGCCAAATGGTGAAAGGTGATTGCCTGATCCTTGCCCAGCAGCTCAGGCATGAATTTCTTGACCGTGCCCTTGATCTCCAGCTTGCCTTCCTGGGCTGCAAAGAGCAGGAGTGTGCTGAGTACCGGTTTGGTGGCAGAGGCCCACATGGTACGGTCTGCTGGGGATCCCCAGCTCTTGATCAGGTACCCATTTTTTATAATAACTCCAGAGCCACCAACTGCCTGGGCGAATTGATCCAAGGCTTTTGGATTTGTGCACAATAGTTCAGCATGCTGTTTTTTCCATTCTTTTCCAGGAAAAACAAGGGGGCGTTCTATGATATCTATCGAGCTTGAGGAATATAAAAAGAACAGACAGAGCAGACAAAGGCAGCAAAAAAAAAAGAGGCACCACGGCCTCTTCGTATCCCCTGTTGTGCTAGGCCTAGGCATCACAACGTCGTTTTTTCAGAGAGCGGGTCAGAAATAATCCTACAGAACAGAATAAAATAAAAACGGTAATCAATTGCTGAAGTAAAGATAATTCAACAAGAAAAAAACTTGTTGCCAATAATGGTAAGAGCAGGAGCCGAACCAATAAACGGAGGGCCTCATGTTGACGGATAAAATCAGCTATTGGTGGTGAGTAAGTATAATAGAGTTGAACAAAACGAGTACCAGGCCGATTCGTGAGCAGGTACAGATCCCGAAACTTTTTCAAGAGCATCACCTGGGGTTCAAAGGCTGTTCCATAGGCCGCTGTTGCAATAAAACAACCACCGCCACCACTGCTGCTCCTTGCGTTTTGGTTGTTGACCAGTTGTGAATAAAACCCTTGGGCTATGGTCTGGGAGCCAGCCTCATTAGGGTGTATTCCGTCAACATTGAGATTGGACCAGTCTGAGACGACATTTGAGTAGGTATCGACCAGCGTAATATTATTGTTTTGGGCCAGCTCAATAATACCGGGATTATAATTTTCCGGTTGATAACCAGATTTACTGATATTAGGCGTGATCGTGGAGAGGATCGGCGTGGCACCGGCATTCACTGCCTGTTGAACCATATTATTAAGATTAAAGGTTGTGGTTGACGAAGAAATGCCTTCCATGACATCATTGGCTCCTTCCATAATCACCACATAATCAGGAGAATATTTTGCCAATTCTCCGTCAAAACGATTGACTCCGTTATAGGTATCCTCTCCTCCTATGCCTGCATTAATGACCTGGGTACCAGAGGAGGAGCCATACATATTTTGCAGATTGGTTGGATAAGGAGTTGCCCTATACCCTGCTGTGATAGAATCGCCAAAACAGAGTATGACATCTGCATAGGAGAGAGAAACAATGAACAGTACAGTCGCGATTCCTCCTGAGAATATTCTGAACCGTCTCATTCGAATCCTCTTGCTTTTATCTTGAAGTTGTTTGATCGTTTGTTATCGAATTATATCCGTTAATAAATCTTGAGAAAAAACTGACTATCACTCGGCAAAAATTTAGGAAGTTCAACCTCCTGCTCTTCCTCATTATTTACCTTTTCTTCTTCCACTTCTTGCTCCACCAGTTTTTCCTGTTCCGCAGACCAACCCTTACCCTCTGTATACACAGAAGCAAGCCTGACATATCCCTTGCCACGGAATCCTATCCAGGTCACCTCTATCTTGTCCTCTTTATTATAGGTAATCTCAGGAGTAATATCAGGAACTTCATTAGGGGCATGCAGAACATGAGGATCGCTCCATTCTGTCTTTTGGTAATGGCTGACATAGATATCATCATTACCGCCATCATTACCAGCCCAAACCAGCCAGATTCCCCCCTGTTTATCAGCAAGTGCTGATGGAGTGATAGAAGAATTTTGCTCCAGAGGAAGTTTTGTTGGTTCAGACCATTCATCACCGTTTAATACAGCGTATTCAATAGAAATACCATTAGGGCGGACTGCAGACCAAAAAATCCATTTCGAGCCATTGTCCCCTATTGCAATAACCGGATGCAAATTATTCGCATTATTATCAGTGACCTTAACCGGGCTGGCCCACTCATCCCCTGTATAAGTGCTGGTAAAGATTTCATGACGAAGCCCGTCTGATTGGGACCACACCAGATCCTGTTGGAGCGTTGTTAAGTTTTTCCCGCTACTCAGGCTGGGGAGCATCAGAAAAAACGAAAAAAGTATTAAAATCTGAACAACGTGCTGGTTTGATTTCTTTTGCATCTTTTTCAGGAACCCCAAGTAGTTGTTAACAAACAAGAAACAATCTCAAACAAACAGCAAACTTAAACGTAGTAAACGTAGTCTAAATACCATATTTTCCTATATCACGCAAGCCAACTAAGATGAAATTATATACAGAAAGAAAGAAAAGTGCAAAAAATAATATATAAAAAATAGGCTGGAAGATCATTCGCCGACAATGGTAAAAAAGCACAGCAGCCATTGGAATAATAGGCAGGAAGTAGCGCCCCTGAGCTTGAAAATCAACGGTCCAGGCGTGCCAGCAGGCCATGAGAATGAGCAGCACAGCTGTTCCGCCTGAAATTCCCAGCAAGGCAATGCCTGCTCCTTGTCCTTGATACATAATGGATATGATCAGCGTGAGTAACAAGGCAATACCAATATAGCGTACATAATCATAATAGGAAAAAGAACCAGAATATTGGGTGTATCCATACACACCAAAGGAAGTTCGAAAGGATTTTTCGCCCCAGCGGTCTCTGGCCAGAAAACGCTTTAAGGTTGTTCCTCGTTGACGCATTTCAAGATAGGCATGCCTTTTTTCAATAGGAGTATTGGGATTATAGAGATATTCAGCAAATTGCTGACGGGCTTGAAAGAGTAAGGCAACTTTGTTAAAATCATTGATCCAGGCATCGGTGAGGCGTACGCCGCCAAAAACTGAGCAGGCAATAAACAGGATCATAATCAGATGAAATATTTTTTTTCCGTTCCACAGGGGTCGGAGGAGCCAGACCTTCCAGAGGAAATAGAGAAAGAGAAAAAGGTAAAGAAAATAGAAGTTTTTCTTTAAAAGAAGAAGAAAACCGAGCAGAAGACCAAGCCCGACAATTTTTATCCATGTATATTTTGCCTGTTCAGAAGCCTGTTCAGGAAAAAACAACGAGGTAAGGGCTGATTTTTTCCCGGCAAGTTGATAGGCTGCAAGCAGGCTGATAAAGGTGGCAAAGGCATCAGAGTTAAAATAACTGAAAATATACCATATCTGTGGAGAAATCAAAAAAGGCAGAAGAAAGAAACGAAAATCTTGTTTGGTAAAGGCAAGAAAAATAAGGATTCCAAAAAAGATAACGTTAAGCAGACGAAGAAGAAAAAAAGACTCCAGATACAGCGGCTGCAAGAGGCGGAGATATTTACCAGCCAGGAGGTAGATAATCTCTCCTGAATGGAGCCGGGAAACCCCGTAGGCACTATAGGTATCTCTGATTGCTGGATCACCAACCTTGGGAGGCAGGGTATGGTCGGAAAAATATTCTCCTGCTGTCACATGTACATATTCATCAGGATGGGTGCTGAAAGCACTGATCAGGGCCATAGTCATAATCAGACCAAGGGCAAATGCTCCCAGAACAGGAAGAAAATATGAGTTATGAACAAATGAGCGAAAAAGAAAAGAGACTGCAATGACCAGCAAAGCAACACAAAAAAGGCGAATTGCCTCAGCAGGATCGGTCCACGGTGAAAAAAGTTGCCCTCTGGCTGGCAGATGGAGTTTCAGCTGTGGATCCCTGCTCTTGACCTGGACAGTTACCCCCTGATCGTTCCGGGTTAATGATTCTATCCCGCTGATAATCTCAAGCCTTGCAAAATCTTCCTGACTGCGCACGACATAATCAGGATATCCCCATTGTTTGATGCGCAGTTGCTTAATAGTGACCCAGGCTGTTTTTTCACTGGGATCCAGACGAAGATAGCCCACCTTAGCCGTATTATTGACCCGGACAGAATAGCTTGTCTTTCCTGGCTCAATCAGGAATTCATTCATATTTCGCTCGCTTAATTGACCGTTTTTTTTAGGCCAATACACCTTGAAAACCGTTCGGGTATCGGTTTCAAGTTCCAGTTGGAGCAAGCCACTGTTCATGACCAGAAAATAATACCCGGTTGTCAGGAGAACAAAGCAAAAAAGCAGTGACCACCATTTTCCATGTTTTTTCGTCAACCGCTGCTGGTCGTTATCTTCTTTCAAGCCGGTCAGAAGGGCTGGAAAGCTGGGCTGCTTGGCAATCGAGCGGAACAAATTCATAATATGTGGATAAGCAAGTTCTTCAATCGTTGATAAGTACGGACCGTCCTTGGGGAGATCAGATAGCCAGCATTCTGTCCAGACAGTTTTTGGCCTGCACAGCTATGTCTTGAGGAACCTGGATCTGATTCACCACCTTACTTTCAGCAAGGTTATCGAGAATCCAGAGCAGGTTGGCAGGCTTAACTGCTGACATGGTCGGACAAAGGCAGGCTGGAGTTAATGAATGGATAGTTTTATCAGGATGCAGCTTGGACAGTCGATTCACCAGATTGATTTCAGTACCAATAACCCAATGACTGCCCGGTTCACTGGCAGTAACAGCGGCAATGATCGCCTCTGTGGATCCTGATATATCAGCTAAGCGTACGACCTCGTTGCGACATTCTGGATGGACAATCACCTTTGCCTGGGGATCCTGGGCCTGCCAGGCAAGGACATGCTCAGGGAAACTGCGCATATGGACTTCACAATAGCCATCCCACAGGACCACCCTGGCCTGTTTTAATTGCTTCAGGGTACAGCCACCCAAAGGTTCTCCCCGTCTCCACAGCAGCACCTGTTCTTCTGCAATTCCCAAGGCGTAGGAGGCGTTGCGCCCAAGATGCTGATCAGGAAAAAAGAAAACCAACTCACCACGAGCCAAGGCCCATTCAAGGACCTGTTCTGCATTTGAGGAGGTACAGGAAGAACCACCCTTTTCTCCGACAAAACTTTTCACATCAGCTGAGGAGTTCACATAGGTCACCGGGGTAATCGCTTCTTCTGCCACTCCGGTCGCTGTACCCAGCTCTGTCCATGCAGTCTCAACAGCAGCCCTGGTGGACATATCTGCCATAGGGCAGCCTGCATCAAGATGGGGGAGGATAACCTGCTGGTGTTCAGCTGAAAGAATATCTGCGGCTTCAGCCATGAAATGGACCCCGCAGAAAATAAGATATTTTTTATCCTTGATTTGCGCAGCATCAGCAGCCAGCTTTAACGAATCACCGGTCAGATCGGCAAATTGGTACAGGGAATCGTGCTGATAATGATGGCTCAGTATAAGAAGATCATCAGCAAGCTCTTTTTTCCGGCCTGCAATGCGTTCAACAAGCTCTTTTTCCTTCATTTCCTGGTATACTGATCCGATATCCGGCTGTTGCGCAAATGACATGATGACCGTGCTCCTTTCCCTCTTTTTGCTCTTTCTTATGTTGTAAAGACATCTGAAAAGACTGTCTGAACAACACAGGGCTTGTGCATGATTTATATGAAAGTACCGACGCCTCCTTGGAGTCGTTTGACTAACTTTCATGTTTTCTTCTCCTTACCCAAAGGAAAGAAGAAGAGGCTTTTTATAAAATTTGTATCAAACCAGTTTTTTTGCTTCAAAACAATAAAAAAAGCCCCTGCCCGACCAGGCAGAGGCTTTGCGTTGATTTCTTTATTCTCTACAGTCGCAAGTTCTCAACGGTTCCCGGTGAATTAAAGCTGTGTTGAAATTTGCGCTGGATTACCCAGTTTCCCTGGCCCACGCATTCGAATTTTGAAAAATCTTATCCTCAATTTTCCCCTTCAAGATCGTGGATCGAATTTTTTGCATTGTCGCACTGGGGGCGAGATTGAAGAAATCACGCATGAGCAAACCAGCAAGAACATTTTTCGTTGTTCGTTCAGAAGGTACCTCCCGTGAACGCGTTTTGAGAAATCCTTCGTACTGTTGCCAAATCTGAGTGGAGAATAACGTCGCGATCAACTGAAGCAATCCCAGGGTTATTGCACCGATATTCACAAACCCTTCTGTTGCATCCCAGCATCGCTGAATGGTTGGCAAATCTTCGGGTTGCGGAGTGATTAGCTCGCTGTTGCGTCTGGGTTTTCTGGAATGTCTTGGCATCTTTTTTGACCAAAAATGACACTGAAACGCATGGATAGCATTTTTAAGCATGTCAAACATGGTTTCAATCCGTGTTCTGAGACAGTACAGTTCAATAGCCGCCAGAGGATCTTGTGACAGATTGCTGCA
>JAABTP010000079.1 GCA_011389815.1 Desulfobulbaceae bacterium
AACGAAAAATATTTTTACGCCCAACGAATAATCAGGTAGTTAGGATTGTTTCGATAATGATTCTCACAAAGTTGGGTCAAAATATGCATTCATTAATGCTGATTCTTTGAAAAAACAGAGTAAAATAAGGATACATGATCTGCTTATAATTTCAATTTAAAAGCAAACAACAGGACGAACAGACAACATCAATTTGTTCAACAAAGGGCTACTCTGCTGAACAAATAAAAGCGATAACCGCCACTCAAAAAATACTCCCAAACATCATTGAGTGGCGTAATAGAAAGGAAAATAAAGAATTGATGAGATATGAGCAGGAAGGAGAGACACCTTACTGCTCAGTCACAGGGTAGTGAGTGGGCAGGCAGAATCATGTGATGAGGGCCTGGAGAAAAATCATCATCGAAAGCGTTCCTCCCGGCCTGCGCCCGGCACCAAACCTGAAAATAACAAGGAGATACAAGCTTGTTACTTAGAAGTCTCAGCATCATCTTGGTGGTACCCGTAAGATCAAGATTACTCCGTTTCAGCCGCAGCATCAAGGAAATCCTGCTCAGTCAGCTCAAAATCAGCATCATGGGCCTGATCCACCTTGAGAAGAATCGTCATGTCACCCTGGTACGGCGGTTCAAAATCAAATTTTCCTTCTTTATCAGTCTTTCCTTCCAGAACTTTCTCACCCTTATCATTGACAACTACTACATGACCGTTCTGGACTTTTTTTCCGCCCATAAAAAATCCTTCCACATAGACCCGATTATTTTCCACATAACACCAGAGAGTGGTTGCATGGGCCAAGGCTGAAGAAGCCAGAGACAGAAAAAGCATGGTTGTGGCTAGCAGAAAAGCTGCCTGTCTGATTGGTTGCGTTTTAGACATGATGATGAACCTCCTTTTTTATAAAGAATAAGATAAAGTGTTTGCATAAGAGTGGTCGGTAAAATCAAGCAGGCTGGGCGGAATGGGGTTAGATTTCTCCCTGATTGGGCCCGCCTCTGCAAAGAAGAGGTCGGGAAACCAGAGCCCCATAAAACAGGATACTGGAAACCAAGGCAATCACTGCACCGCTGGGCACTGGCAGTATCCCGGACAGCAGCAGGCCAGAGGCCGTACTGATAGTGGAAAAAATGACACTGAGCCAGACAAACCAACGAAGGTTAGGAGCAACCAGTTGGGCCCCGGCAGCTGGAACCACAATCAGGACCAGGACAAGCAAGGCCCCAATTAATTTCAGGCTGGACACCACCATAATGGTCATCAGGGTGACAAAGAGATACTCCAGAAAAACCGGAGAGATTCCCCGTGCCTTGGCCAAGGTGCGATTAAAACTGGCCAGCATAAATCTGTTGAAATTAAAGGCAAACAAGGTACCAACAACCAGAGAAGCAATAGTCAGGGCTATCAGATCGTTATCATTCAGGGTAATCAGACTGCCAAAGAGGATCCCCTCAATTTGATGAATATTGAACTGACTGGTTACCACAATCATCAGAATAATACCAAGCCCAAGCACCTGAGCCAGAACCACCCCGATAATCGTATCATTGGCAAGCCGGGTTCGGTTCTTTACAAAGGTTATCAGCAGGGCCACAACTAAGCAGAAACCGTAAAGACCTGCATAGGTTCCGTCTACTGGTTCACCCAGCAGCAAGCCAATAGCCACGCCACTCATGGCAGCATTACCGATGGTCTGGGTAAAGAAAGAAAGTTTCTTGGTGACCACCACAGTGCCCACCGCCCCGAGCAGCGGCCCAATGATCAACGCAGCCAGTAAGCCGCGAATCATGAAGGTGTGCTCGAATATTGCAGGCAGATAGCCATCAGCTGCCCAGCTTTTAAAAATATCGTAAATAAAATCCATAGCCTCTTATAAAAATGTATATTGCTGCAGCAGATCAGAATGATCCAGCCCCTGGGTCGGGCCATCATAAAAAATCTTTCGATTCACTGCTGTGACAGCATCGCAGGTCCGGGAAATCATATCCATGCTGTGACAAACCATGAGAATCGTAATCCCATGTTCCTCTCTCAGGTTAAGCAGCATTTCTTCAAAATGACGGATACCAACTTCGTCAATATTGCTGGCTGGCTCATCAAGCAAGAGAAGCTCTGGCTTTGGGGTCAGGGCCTGGGCCAACAAAACTCTGCGAAACTCCCCACCAGAAAGCTGGCCCACACAACGATCAATCAGATGGGCACAGTCTGTGGCTGTCAAAAGCTCTTCAATCTTTGCTCGCATCGCCCTGCGACGTCCCAGAAACACAGGCATCTTTTTCAACATCAGAAAAAGAAAATCAAACACCGTGATCGGCACAGAATGGTCAAAATCGAGAAACTGTGGTACATAGCCCACGCGACCGCTTTCCCGAAAGAGAAAACGAATGGTTCCCTTATGAGGCATCCCCCCCATGATACTCCGCATCAGGGTGGTCTTGCCAGCTCCGTTGGGACCGGTCAGGGCATGGATATGCCCTTTTGGGACGCATAGATTGATATCTTCAAGGATTCGGTTGCCCCGAAGAGCAACCGAAAGTCCATCTATTTCAAGCAGATTATGCTCATCCATATCACTCATTATTGTTCCTTATCCGGCTTTGTTCCCGGAGCAAGATTGTTCAACACACCTTTCTGCATATCCTGCATCTGCTGATTCATCTGATCCTTAATTTGCTGCTGCTGCATTTTCGGCAGTGTTTCTTGCAGGCTTTCCTGCATAGTGCCCTGCATTTGCGTTTGAGTGTCCAGAATCTGTTGATTCATCCGTTCATTCATCTGCTTCTGTTGGATAGCAGGGATGGAATCTTTGAGTTGTTCCTGCACGTTCTCCTGCATCTGCCTGGTGGTATCCTGAAGCTGCTGCTGCATACGCTCGGACATCTGTTCCTGCTGTATTCTTGGTACAGATTTCTGCATATCTTTTTGAATAGCCTGCTGCATCTTCTGAGATGCATCCTGCATCTGCCGTGACATATTCTCCTGCATAGGTGCTGCCATGGAGCCGGGTTTTGCACCCGGAGCAGCACCTGCCGAAACTTCGGTCAAGGCTGCAACAATGGCATCAATATTTCTCTGCATGGCCTGCTCAAAAAATTCCTTTGAATACTCTCCATTGGAAATATGGGAAAGCGCATAAAGACGGCAGCCAGTCTCCTGGTAGATAATATCTACGTATTTCTTTTCATAATCCAGCTCACCAAAGAGTACATTGACCTTGGCCCGCTTGATCCTTTTAATAGTATCCTGCAACTGGCGTGCGCTGGGTTTAATCCCATGCCGAGGCTGTACCACCGCACTGACCTCAATACCAAGCTCCTGAAAAAGATACGAATAACCATCATGAACAGTAGCGATACGTAATTTGTTGAGATCAAGCATATCAATCTGCATCAACGCAGACTGGAGCATACGACGGAGCTTCATGGAGTACGCACGGACATTTCTCACAAATACACCAGCCTGATCCGGGCAGAGCCTGCCCAGTTTTCTGGCGATCTTCTGCATCTGCTGAATCGCACCGGTTATGGCAATATAGGTATGGCTGTTATAGGAGACCTTGCTGTCCTTTTCAAAATCGTAATGCTTATTAAAACTGGGGATAAGAGGCAATCCTTTACTGGTATCAAGAACCACCAATTTGTCGTTTTCAATGGCCTTGAGCATGGGCTTGATAAACTCATCATGCCCTATCCCATTGATAATGACCACATCCAGATTTTCTAATTTCTGCATATCCGACGGCAACGGCTGATAGGAATGAGGATCCGATCCCGGAGGGATTATAGAGGTCACATTGGCCGCATCACCAACGATATTTTTGGCCCAGGAATAGTATGGATGCAGAGAAGCTCCAATATTAAGACGACATTTCTGTTCCTGGGCATATGCCTGTATTGAAGAAAAGACAAGGCAAAAAACGAGTACAAAATGAGGGCGCAATATTTTCTTCATGTGAAACCTTTGGTATTTTGTCTTTATCCCCCTGTAAAAGGCGGCAGAGAAATTACTATATAGAATGTATATTGAATAGATCAGATAACGCTGTCAGTCAGTTGATGTTGGCTAACAGAGAAGAAGAGACTGATCAGGTCCCGGAAGATTCTACAATCTTTCCATTAACAGCTAAATTACCACTCATCACCCATTTCCAGCCCAATTCGGCAGGAAATTCTTTCGGGTAGTCAACAATCTGTGAGTTTATCCAGATCTGGGCGGTAAAACGATCCTCCAGACTCTCCTGAACATAGGGATAAGGATATTGTCCTGCCTGGAGATCAATAATACGGAGAACAAAACTATTTTCCAAAGGATCGGATCCTTTTTTTTCTTCCTCAGCAACCTGCGTATTGGTACCATAATAGTCAACCCAGGTCTCGCCCTGATGCATTTCCCAGGAAAAGCCACGCAGACCTGCGGGTAAGAAATCACCCACAAAAGGCGGAAGAGATTCGGTTTGCAAGTCAGCAACCTCTGGCCATGTGCCTGCTGCCTCATAGGTCCAGGTAATACTGTCCACAGCACCAAGTAAAGATCGGTACAAAACCGGGGCCTGATTCTTGAGACGAATATCGTTAATTTGATAAGATATTCTTGTCACCACATCTTCTTTGGGCGCGACCTGCATATACCGCAAGCCTGCAAGCAAGACGATACAACAGATAACAATACTCAGCCCAACAACCTCACGCCTTGCAGCAAGTGGAGCCACAATCACTTCATTATATTCTGCAACAGTACTGCTCATCACTCATCCCCTACTCTTCCAATTCCTGGTCAAAATCCCTTTTTGACTTCATCATAAAAACCTGTGTCCCACAATGAAGGGTATTACTTTTTCAAAATACGTAACACTGTTTCAAAAGTTACGCAATATTTTTTTTGCGCTGGAGTGAGAAAAATATACTCACCTCAATAAATCACCATCACTACACCAGCTCTGCCATAACGGTATTTGCCAACAAAAATCCTTGGGCTGTGAGCTGTAATCGCCCCTGCACAATACGCACCATACCTTGACGAATAAGGCGATGCAAGGTATCACTGTAATAGCTTTCCGCATTCAGATCAAAATGATCAGTCAATGCTGCCAGTGACACCCCTGCTGTCATACGAAGGCCCATGATGACAGTTTCCCGAAATGCAGCTTCCCGGTCAAGTTTTTCTTTCTCCATCCACACCTCTTGCCCTTTTTCCAAACGCGCGCAAAATTGCTCTGCATTAGCAATCGCGGTGAAACGGGTCTTATTAAAAAAAGCAACAGCACCTGCCCCAAGGCCCAGATACTCTCCATTCTGCCAGTAATTGATATTATGACGACATTGGTATCCTGGTTGGGCGTAATTGGAAATCTCATACCGCTGCAAGCCTGCCTGCATAAGAAGCTGTTGGGTCTCCTCCAACATTAAGAGGACAGTATCCTCATCAGGCAGAAAAAGGGTGCCCTGCTCTTCCATTCGGGCAAAGGGCGTACCTGCTTCAATGGTGAGTTCGTAAATGGAAAGATGGGTCGGTTGCAGCTCCAAGGCATGCTCAAGGGTGGTTTTCCAGGTCTGGATCCCCTGCCCAGAAAGCCCGTACATCAGATCAAGATTGATATTCTCAAAACCTGCTGTCCGGGCCCATCGAACCGTGTCCACAGCATCTGCCACCGTATGAGGGCGACCAAGCTGACGTAACTCTGCATCCTGTAAGGATTGAACACCGATGGACAAACGATTAAATCCTGCCTGCCGCAAGACAGCAAGATCGGATCTGTCTACCGTTGCCGGATTCACCTCAATGGAAATCTCAGCTTCATCTGCACAGGAAAACCGCTCCAAACACTTGCTCAAAAGCCTGCTCAAGGCCGCTGCGGGCAACAGCGTTGGAGTTCCCCCACCGAAAAAAATACTGGTCATGGGGCGCAGGTGATTTCGATATGCTTCTGCGCAAAAACGTAATTGGGTGTTTATTGCCTGGACATAGCGTTCAACAAGATCCATCCGGCCCTCAAGGGAATAAAAACTGCAATAAGGACATTTTTTCAGACAAAAAGGAATATGGAGATACAGGCCAAAATCACTCATTAAGAAAGAGGCTCAACAAAAAGACAGGTCACAAGATCAAGCAAGGCGGGAACGAACCTCAGAACAATCTTTCTGAATAGCAGTCATTAAACCGTGATCAGCAAAACTGTACACGTTTTCACCAGCTCCAATGATCAGGTGATCCAACAGGTTAATATTCATAAATGAACACATCAAATACAGGGTGCGGGTCAATTGCTCGTCCTGCGCTGAAGGCTGAAGACTGCCTGAAGGATGATTATGAGCCACCACAAGGGAGGCTGCATTATGAGCCAAGGCTGCCTTCATCAATTCACGGGGATAAACCGTGTTTACATTGATGGTTCCTTGGGAGATGATTTCACTGGTAATAACTGCATGAGAGGCGTCTAAAAAGACAACCATAAAGGCTTCATGCCGAAGGCCGCGCAGGGCGTGGATCAGATAATCAGCCACATCCCTGGATGAGGTGATATAGTTTTTTTTCTCAATCCGTTGGCGTAGATAGCGGCGGGCAACTCCCTGGACAAACTGGAGTGCAAAAACATTCTTCGGCCCCATGCCTTTGAACTTTTTCAGCTCTTCCGGAGGAGTATCCAGCACTCGCGGCAGGGAACCAAATTTAACCAAGGCATCCCGTGCTGCCTGTTTGCAGTCTGAACGGGGGGTGCCAAAGGTCAGGAGGAGTTCAATGACTTCAGCGTCTGTCAGGGCTTCAATGCCCTTTTCCTGAAATTTATCCCGAAGCCGCTGGCGATGGCCTGCACTGCTTCCAGAAGGTTTCTTTGTAGTCACAGCTAAAAAAATGTAGAATAAAACGGAGCGACAGCACAACTCATTGCTTGCCATATATATTAGCATTCATCCCCTGAAATGCAAAGAGACGGATGAAACTTAGCTGCACTTGAACGCTCTGAGGAGGGGAGAGCAGATCTTTAAGTCCAGGCTTTGATCTTCATACTTCAAACAGGTCTCTGAACCACTGCATGAACACTGCCGCCTGCGGTGAAGCAGGCGAGAGAATGTGCTCAGTGATGGCATTATGAAGCTGTCTTCCCGGCGGATTCTGCCATGCCAGCCAGGTATGGATTTTTGCTTTGTCGAGGTGGCAGTCTTTAAAAGACGCTCCCGATTCCTTAGCCTGTCGGCAGCTCTGCTCGGAGAACTCCCATAATTCCCTGCCGTTTTCCGGCAAAAGGAATTGGAGAAAGGTTTCCAGCATACCCCGTGCTCTGTTGTCCGGCATCATCCAGACGCCGACTTTGATTTCTCCGGGATTGCCGTGAATCAAACCAGTTGCAGGTAATTCTTCTGGAATGTCCGGGTATCGGTCAAGAAGGCAGTTGCGCATACTCTGCCAGCGCTTGAAAGGAGCATCGTCCGCATCAAGGATGATACCGAGAATCTTCAATGTATCAGATGTCTTCAGCTGTATACTGATTTCCTCTTTGTTCAGCAGTCTTTCTACGCTGCCCAAGATCCTGATTTCAACTATCCAATCCTTGGGCCTGTCTCCCCACTGTACCCCATTGGCTTCGACAAACTCTGGAATCACCCGTTTGTCTTCCTCGCCTTCAACCAGCAGTACCTTTTCATGATTCATTTCAACGCACCTCAAGTTCCCGGTTGAGGGCAAGATGCATTTCTCTGTTCGTAAAGGTTACTGCACTCTCTTTATCCTTATTAATTCGATGAATGCGGATGGGCATGTCGGCAAATTCGTCCTCAACCGCATTGTCTGCCAAGGTTTTCCAGCAATCGCTGCTGTGAGTGGTGGCAAAAACCTGGACGTTGAGTTTTCTGGCAGTGATGCAGATCAGCTTCCACATTTTGGACATGACAGTGTGATGCAATCCGGTATCAATTTCGTCGATGAGGAGAGTACCGTTTTTTGCGGCAACGAGAGAGAGGATAAGACCGAGCAGGCGCCATATTCCGTCGCCGAAACTGCCGATGGGGATTCGCTCTTCCCACTTACTGCTTTTGACAAGAATGCCGCCACGAACATAATCATCAAACGATATTCCTCTAAAGGACGCAAGGCGGACGATATCTGGTTCTATAATCTGTAGTGCTTCAATAACGATATCTTCATCACTAGTCAGTACTATTTTATCAAACATAGCAGCTACTTTCCTGGGCAACAAAGAAGAAGAGGGGACGTGTTGAACCGTTACGTCGTTTTCTCTATTACCCGAAAAATGCAAGATTTTTCTATAATGAAATGGCAATCTATCATCGTTATATGGCAGCAATCCCCCTGATTTACTTATAGGGTAATCTATTTTTTTCTCTTTATTTTCTGTGTTCTTCCATCGGATATTTATATGCTGATGATTATAAGCATATATATCTTCGTGAAGATAAGGATGAAGCACTGAATCGTCTTCTACAACTACAGATAAAGTCTCATGGTATTCTTTTGAAAATGTTTTGATAGAAAAGTAAGATTTCAGTTCTATGTTAAACTGATGGAATATTCTGGATAAGTCAGCTTCGTACCCTATGTTCGCATGTTCTTCGTTTTGTTTTTTTTCGCCTCTATTTTCAAAGAGCGAAAAAAGGACAGATAGCTCTCCCTTTGACCTGATTAGCTGAACAGCCTCCAGAACTGAAGTCTTCCCGCAATTATTCGTGCCGACCAAAAGATTAACCTGCCCGACATCATCAATCTTATATTCAGAGAACCCTCTGAAGTTCTTTATCTCAAGCTGTGTTATCATCCCAACGTCTCTCTAAAGAACCTTTTTCTTGTTCCCACGCCCCAGTGCGGGAACGACCACTTCCCGCTACGCCACCCGAGATCCCGGCGCAATATCCCCTGCCACGGTGGAGAGCACCAGCCGCTCATTGCCGTCCGCATCAATTTCCTTGGCAGCCAGCACCATGCCCTGTGAGGTAATGCCCATCAACTTGGCCGGTTTCAGATTCGCCACAATGATCACCTTTTTGCCGACCAATTCTTCCGGGCTGTAATGCTTGGCAATGCCAGCTACCAAGGTTCGCTCTTCCGGTGCCTTGACCGTCAGCTTAAGCAGCTTATTGGCCTTTTTGATCTTCTCTGCTGTGACGATCTCCGCCACCCGCAATTCAACCTCACCGAATTGCTCAAAGGTGATCAGCCCTTCCATATCAACTTCCGGGGCAACCGCCTGCTCCTCTGCTTTCTTGCCCTGCCCTTTTTCCTGTTTATTCGGTTGTTCTTTTTTCTTTTTCCCTAAACGGGGAAAGAGGGCCTCGCCCTGATGCAACACTGTCCCGGCCTGCATTTTGCCCCAGCATCCCTCATCATCCAGTTTTGCCGCAGCCAATTCCTTTTTCAGCCCCAAAGCAGCAGCCATTTTCTCCGCCGCACTGGGCATGACCGGACGGAGCACCAGAGCAAGGAGACGCAAACTATCAGCCAGGAAATACAGTACCGTGTTCAGTCGCCCGGCCTGATCCGAGTCTTTAGCCAGTTCCCAAGGTGCATTGGTGACAATAAACCGGTTGAGCATACCAATAACCTCCCAGATGGACTGGAGGGCCTTATGAAACTCAAAGCTATTCATCGCAACGCTGTAATCAGCCACCATTTTTTCCAGGGCATCCGCCAGCACCCGATCTTCCTCAGTCACGGTGTCTTTATCAAGTGCCGGTACTGTGGAATCAGCATACTTGGCCAGCATGGTCAGGGCACGGGAGAACAGATTGCCCACGTCATTGGCCAAATCCGAGTCACGACGGGCTTCCAATGCCTCTGTGGAAAAAGAAGAATCCCGGCCAAAACTCATTTCCCGCAGGAGAAAGTAACGCACCGTATCCACCCCGTATTCCTCAACCAGATCATGAGGACGAATAACATTGCCCAAGGACTTGGACATCTTAGTCTCATCCACATTCCAGTAACCGTGGACATGCAACCGTCGATATGGCGGTAAACCTATGGCCCGGATCATGGTGGGCCAGTAAATAGCATGGGGTTTGAGGATATCTTTGGCAATCACATGCTCGGCACCGGCCCAGTAATCAAAACAGGAGCCGTCTGGATAACCGATCCCGGTCAGGTAGTTAATCAGGGCGTCAAACCAGACATAGGTGACAAAATTTTCATCAAAAGGCAGAGGAATGCCCCAGGTCAGGCGGGAACAGGGCCGCGAGATACAGAGATCTTCCAGCGGCTCACGGAGAAAGGAGAGCACCTCGTTGCGGTAGCGTTCCGGGGTGATGTACTCAGGATTACTCTCAACATGCTCAATCAGCCAGTCCTGATACTTAGACATGCGGAAGAAATAGTTCTGCTCGCTGATCTCCTCTGGTACAGTGAGATGATCCGGGCACTTGCCTTCCTTCAATTCTTTCTCGGTGAGAAAGCGTTCACAGCCTTTGCAATAATGGCCGGAATATTCAGAGAAATAAATATCTCCCCTATCATAGACCTTTTGAAGGATATCCTGCACCACCTTAACATGATCCGCATCTGTAGTGCGGATAAAATAATCCGGTGCAATATCCAGGTCCGGCCAGGTTTGACAAAAAAGTGCAGAAATCCGGTCAGCATATTCCCGTGGTTCAACGCCTTCCTTTTCAGCGGCCTGGGCAATCTTCTCACCGTGCTCATCCGTGCCGGTCTGAAAACGAACATCGTCACCGCAAAGGCGGCGAAAACGGGCATAAGTATCGGCAATAATGGTGGTGTAGGCATGCCCAATGTGGGGCATGGCGTTGACGTAGTAAATTGGGGTGGTTATATAAGTAGTCATAATATCATTAATGTCATCCTGCTTATTTTTTTTGGAGAAAGGCTTTAACCAAAAGCTACCACAATAAAGGTTAGAGCTAACAGCACCCAGCCGACTTTTCTCAAGTTTTGCGACCAATACTGAAAGACAAGGGCGACCTCAGCAAGCACCCCGGAGATACAAAAGAATTTTGCATGTCGGGCAAACCAACCAGCATCGGGAGAAAGCATATCCGGCGATGTGATGATCGGTTCAATGATCGCAATGATAACTAAGCCGGTAATCAGCGCGACAACACGTTGAACAATAAAAGCCCCTGTTTCTTGCCACGTCATGGACAAACTCCTTTTTTATTATGCGGATCGTACATGCGCAAGAAGTTTGCTGATGATATTTTGCGTTTCTTGAGACTTGAATATTTTCCCCAACTCTTTTTTAAACTCATCTTCATCGGAACATGACACTGATGGATTCTCTCCAGATGATAAATTCAAAGGGTATAGTGTCATATCGTAATGTAAATAAATTAACGTATAGTGATAGTTATTTAATGTCGGAGCAACAATATCTAATGTACACTCAAATTCCCCCGCCGTCTTTAACTGCTCAACCTCTCCTACCAATAAGCCATCTGTTTTTTCAGTTAATAATTCAGCCTGCTCCTTTAAAATCACGAAAGGCGTTTTGATTTTTTCAACATCGGGTAGTTCTCCCCATAAGTCCACTGTTGCCATTTTTATGCTGCCTCCTCAAGGGATAAATTGATAAAAATCGGGAGATGATCACTGAATTGCTGTTTATTCGGCTGACCGTTTTCCTTTAGTAAATTTGTTCCGTTAAAGCGCGTAACGACTTCCAGATTCTGATCTGAGAAAAAATCAAGCAAAGAGGGCCGGAGGAGCACCTGATCAAAAGAGTTCCAAAAAAAACATGCCTGCCCGGAACTCGGATAATGGTAGGTTCCTGGCGGTCCGTACGAAAGATCTCCCAGGCGGCTCCACATGGGGTTATAAAAAAAACTTCGTGCTTTGCCCTGAACTGTTCGCTCTTTTTTCAGAGCAATCTTTCGATCCATGACCGCATGCAGTCCATCGGCGGTCACCATCCCGTTTTCAAAAGGATTCATATTGAAGTCTCCGATACCTACGGTTCTTTGATGTCCGACCCTTTGCTCGGCCTCGCATACCATTTCCGACAAACGAACAGAAAGCATGGTGTGATCAATTTCACTGAGATGCAATTTGCTCGGAAGATGAACCGCCACCAGAATAAAATCCGGCCCTAATGGCGGAACAATCTGCTTGATGGCAATACCGACTGAGTCCGATACGGGAATCACGCTTTTCCGAACAAAACGTGTGTAAATGCTCAAACGTTCTGAAAGATTAAGCGGAAGCAGGAATTTTCTTTTTTGGCCCGAGTTCAGCGTGGTCAGAATATCCACATCTGAAAGAGGACTCTCTGCCAGAACCAGAATATCAACATCATATTGACGAGACAATGCACACAGTTCATTGAGAAGATGCTTTCTGTTCAAATTCCAAAAAAGTAAATTCATCTCCACCCCCGTCCGCATGGCCTCTGCATAGAATGCAGCTACATCCTTGCAGCTGATAATTTACGCAAATTCTGTTACTCCCCGTTCCTTCAGCATAGGCCACCCCATGGCCTCACGCTGGGCCACATAATGCTGGGCCACCTGGCGGGCAATATTACGAATCCGTCCGATATAACGGGTACGTTCTGCCACAGAGATAGCCTTGCGGGCATCCAGCAGGTTAAAGGTATGGGAGCATTTGAGGCAGTAATCATAGGCCGGGCGGATCAGGTCTTTTTCTACCAGCTTCAGGGCCTCCCGCTCATAGTTATCAAAGCTGGTCAGCAGATCATCAACCTTGGCCTCTTCAAAATTAAAGGCTGAAAACTCTTTCTCCGCCTGAAGGAAGATATCTCCGTAGGTCACTTCCTCGTTCCACTGGATATCGTAGACCGATTCTTTTTCCTGGAGATACATGGCAATGCGCTCCAAACCATAGGTAAGCTCTACGGTAATAGGTTTCAGATCAATGGAGCCTGCCTGCTGAAAATAGGTAAACTGGGTGATTTCCATACCATCAAGCCAGACCTCCCAGCCCAGGCCCCAGGCCCCAAGAGTAGGCGACTCCCAGTCATCCTCAACAAAACGGATGTCATGCTCCAGCAGGTCAAGGCCAAAACCTTTCAGGCTTTCCAGGTACATTTCCTGGATATTGTCAGGAGAGGGTTTGATCACCACCTGGTACTGATAATAATGCTGAAGACGGTTGGGATTTTCGCCATAACGTCCGTCAGTGGGACGACGAGAGGGCTGCACATAAGCGGCCTTCCAAGGTTCCCGTCCCAAGGCCTTGAGTATAGTTGCCGGATGAAAGGTTCCTGCACCAACTTCCATATCATAGGGCTGCATAACCACGCAACCGGCAGAGGCCCAGTAACTGTTCAGCGACGCAATAATATCTTGAAAATACATGATGGACAAATTCCTTACTTGCTGAGTTTTTTCGCACACGGAGATAATGAACAAACCCAAAATAATATCATAATAATATCATAAATGACAGCTAATCTAACACAGCAGACAGAAGGGGTAAATAATTTTGTCGTTACTGTCCCGGCCAAGCAAGGCTGGAGTGTAGCAACAGCGTATTTTCTGCCCCATTTTCTCCCTTGGCAAGCAATTCTGTTCCTATTATACTCATTATCTTTTTGAGCTTTCTGAAGAGATCCCCTGTCTGTCAAGAAAGGACAGGACGTAGAGGCAGACCTGTGTGTCTGCCCGAGAGTTTTGTAATTCCAGTAGGGGCATGGCGCGCCCTGCCTCTACCCCAAGACAACCCGGAGCAAGAATATGAGCGACATCAAGAAAATGTACACAAACATCCTCGGTGATTCCTTCCCCATGGATATGACCATCTCCTTTGGTGACCAGACCCTGGTCTACCGCAAGCGGACCTGGGCCATTCTCACAGAAGATGGAGGTGTGGACGAACGCGGCATCCGCTACGGCGAGAACCCGGATCAGGAAGCAGCCCTGTATGAGCTGGTCAACGGTAACCTGGCCCTTGGTGACTGCAAGTTCATTGAGCCGGGCAATGCTCTGGTCAGTGGCATCACGGTAGAGGATATGCTCCAGGTGGGCAAGCATCCGGGCAAGATCAACCTTACCGACGTGGACAACGGCCTGAATATTATTAAGTATCTGGTGGACAAACCGGCAGCGGTCATCCTCAAGCATAATAATCCCTGTGGTGCTGCTGTCGGTGCGAACCTGACAGATGCCTATAATAAGGCCAACCGGGCCGACCGCATTGCTGCCTTTGGTGGAGCTGTCATCACCAGCCAGGCCATTGACAAGACAACAGCAGAGCTAATGAGCCAGAACTACCTGGAGGTAGTCTGTGCCCCTGAGTTCGAGGACGGCGCCCTGGAAATCCTGGCCAAGGCCAAGAATCTGCGGGTTATCCGTATGGACGGCATCAACCGCTTGGCTGATTTTGAGAAGTACCGCTTTGTTGACTTCAAGTCCCTGATTGACGGTGGTATAATTGTCCAACAGTCTGCTGTGAATTCTATCCGTTCAGCTGCGGACCTGAAACCAGCCACTGCAACCTGGAAGGGCCAGGAATACGCCTGTGAACGCCAGCCCACGCAGCAGGAGCTGGATGACATGATCTTCGGCTGGGCCGTGGAGCATGGGGTGACCTCCAACTCGGTTATCTACGTCAAAGACGGTTGCACCACTGGCATCGGAACCGGTGAGCAGGACCGCGTGGGCGTGGCAGAGATTGCGGTCCACAAGGCCTATGTAAAATATGCCGATATCATCTGCTTTGATCAGTATGGCATTCCCTATGCAGATCTGGCCCTGGAAATTGAGCAAGGTAAGCGGGATGCAGGCGATAAAGAGGCCATTGATGCCAAGGTCAAGGCGGATCGGGGCGGGCTACCTGGCTCCACTATGATCTCTGATGCCTTTTTTCCGTTCCGGGACGGGGCGGATGTGGGTATCCGCGAGGGTATCACCGCTATTCTCCAGGCAGGTGGCTCCATGCGTGACTATGCCACCATCGAAGCCTGTAACGAGGCCACACCCCAAGTGGCTATGATGTTCACAGGACAACGTTCCTTTAAGCATTAAAAGAACGGTTCCGTAGGGGCAGGCCCCTGTGCCTGCCCTGAAACGATAGGGTAATCACAGGAAATTACCCCTACATTGCATACAAAGGAGAAACAGAATGGACACCCTCACCTGCATCACCAACCGGCGCAGTATCCGCACCTTCCAAGAGAAACCGGTTCCCCAGGACTTACTGAGAGAGATCATTGCCACAGCCTGCTGGAGTCCTTCCTATAAAAATTCCCAACCCTGGCAGGTACTGGTGGTTTCCGGGGAGAAAAAAGAAGGACTGTCCCAAATGATGGTGGAGTTGCTGGATAACGACACCCCACCTGAACCTGATCTGCCTGCTCCCACATCCTGGCCCGAGGCGGAACAGGCCCGCATTGATTATCTGATGGCCAAACGCAAGGAACTCACGGGCATGGATTTGACAGATCCGGCAGTAATTGCCCGGGCAAAGAAAGCAAACTTCTGCTTTTACGGTGCGCCCCATGCCATTTATCTTTATCAGGACAGCTCACTTTCCCAGTGGTCATTGTTCGACCTGGGTCTTTTTGCCCAGGCCCTGATGCTGACAGCTCACGCCAAGGAATTAGGTACTGTCCCCCAGGGCTTTGTCACCGACTATTCCCAGGCTATCAAAAAATATCTTGATATCCCGGAGCATAACCGACTGGTGCTGGGCCTGTCTGTGGGGTATCCTGATATGACGGCACCGGCCAATAGCTACCGCACTGAACGCAGCCCGGTAGATGAGATTGCCAGCTTTGTGGAGTGACAACAACATCAACTCGACAGTTGCATAGAGAAATTTATATTAGTCACATCAGACGAGTGTCGGACTGAACTGATTGCCGTGCAGCAAAGGGTGTTATTTTCATGATCGTTTTTTTGAGCTTGCGCTCGGCAACCTCTGTATCATAGGCAGCCTGGGCACGGAGCCAGTAGCCGTTGGACAGGCTGAAAAAGCGGCAGAGGCGCAGATCGGTATCCGCTGTGATGGAACGCCTGCCTGCAATGATTTCGCTGATGCGCTGGGCTGGCACATCTATTTCTTTGGCTAAACGATACTGGCTGAGTCCCATGGGATTGAGGAATTCTTCCAGAAGGAGTTCGCCCGGGGTGACAGGTTTCAGTTTTTTCATAATTCATTTACCTCAGTGGTAATCAACAATTTCAACGTGTTCAGCACCTGCATCTGTCCAAGAAAAACAGAGACGCCATTGGTCGTTGATGCGGATGCTGTGTTGACCCGCACGATTGCCCTTGAGTGCTTCAAGATGATTGCCGGGCGGAATTCTTAAATCGTCAAGACGACCGGCGATCTCCAGTTGCCTTAATTTGCGTCGGGCAACATTGGCAATATTGACGAAGCGTTTGACTCGGTGTCCTTTTGCGAGTTTTTTGGTCTGTTCGCATTTGAATGACTTGATCATGATTAAATAGTAACGCAATGCGTGATTAACGTCAAGCGTGATCACAGTAGTTAATCAAGCTTCGGTTTAGAGTTTTTTCATTGCGCCCCAAGCATTTTTGCTCTGTGTCTCCTCATCACGTTAAGGTTTTTTATGGAAAACAGTTGACAGGCACGAAGTAACAAGGCTATGTTGCGTTTACCATAACAAATGGCAATGCTTATCCACTGAGCAGGTGCCTTGACTTTCCGGTCGGAACAGGAAAGTTGATAAAGCCACAGCCGTCGTGAGGCGGTGTCGGAAAGCCACGGGTCTTTGTATAAGACAGCCGGGTTACCTCCTTTAACCTCTGCATATCGGGAAGTATGTTATTATTTCCACTCGAAAAATACCCGTTCCGGGTACACTCTTCTGTTGTTTGGGCCGGTTGATTTCCGCCTGCCGCCGCTTCTTTTTACTGAAACATTACTATGAATATAGAGGAACACATACAATACTGGCTCGAAAGTGCCGAACACGACTGGGAAACGGCGGAAAATCTTTTTACCGCCAAAAAATACGATTGGAGCTTGTTTATCGGGCATCTGGTTTTAGAAAAAATACTCAAGGCCGTCTTTGTTCAGAAAAACAACAATAAGCTTCCGCCGAAAACTCATAATCTGCTCAGACTGGCTGAACAGAGCCGTATAGAATTGAGTGAAGAGCAGGAAATGCTTTTAGACAGAGTGAGTGAATTCAATATAGAAACACGATATCCGCAATATAAAAACGAATTCTACAAAAAATGCACTTAGGATTTGCAGAAGAATATTTCCGTAAAATAGAGGAGATGGCAGCATGGCTCAAATCCCGGATACAGCCCGCTCAATCATAGAACGATTTCTGGGGGAATTAACAAAGAACGGTATCATTGTGGAACAGGCGGTTCTGTTCGGCAGTTACGCGCAGGGAACATTTAACGAGTGGAGCGATATCGACCTTGCGGTTGTGTCGAGCAAGTTTGAAGGTGAACGCTTTCTGGACAGGGAAAAAATACGGCGTATCAAACTGAAAGTCAGCAAGCTTCTTGAACCGATTCCCTACAGCCCGGAAGAGTTCAAGGAGGGGAATCCTTTTATCCGGCACATCCTGGAAAGCGGGATCAGGATTATCTGATATTTTTTAGGGCGTTCAGAGATGAGCCGAGTTTGCAGGAACAGTTTGTTCGGTGGGGATACTTCCGAGCGTGAAGATTCTTGATTATGCGGACCGCCGGGATATTACGGAAGAAAACGCCAATCCCTTTGCGCTGGCGGTGACGGCCCATCTGAAGACACAGGAAACACGTCATGATGCCGACGGGAGGAAAAAATGGAAACTGTCTCTGGTGAGAAAGCTGTATGAACACGGCCAGAAGAAAGAGGACGTGATCCGACTTTTTCACTTTATCGACTGGATGATGGCCCTGCCCGAATACATGGAAGAGGAGTTCTGGCAGGAGATCGGCGAATATGAGGAGGAAAAAAAGGTGCGGTATGTGACGAGCGTGGAGCGGATCGGATTCAAGCGCGGGGTTTCGGAAGGACGACAGAAAGGTATGCTCGAAGGGCGACAGTTGGGCATACTTGAAGGCACGCTCGAAGCGATAGAGATGGGGCTGTCGGTCAAGTTCGGCGTGAAAGGGCTGCGGCTGCTGCCGGAGATTCGGCGGATCAGGGATATTGAGCGTCTGAATATGATTAAACACATCATAAGGGTTACGGATGATCTTGCTGAGGTCGAGGCGTCGCTGGAGTGAATCATGCCTTTGTATATCAAACAGGCCCAGACCTGAAGGATGAGAGTGCGGCCCGACCGACGGTGCTGATTTGGCTCCTGAGTATGTGTATTTCAGAGCGTTCAGAGGTGAGCCGGGGATGCAGGGGCAGTTTATGCAATGGGGTTATCGCTGCGTTGAAGAGGTTTTGATATATCAGGGGTATGGGGGCGTAGAATGTCAACTAATTTGATGACGAAGAGCATAGTACTAAATCAGGTAAAACGAATGAACATTAAAAATATATTGTTGTTGCTGGTTATTTTTATAAGTTTTTCATGTGGGACAGCCTATTCTGAAACATTAAGTAAACCTGTTCTATACAATCCTGCAAATGCCGCAGAGGATATTTCTACAAGCTCCCAGAATTTTCGATGGAGTTCTGTTACCGGTGCAACAGTATATCGCATTGTCGTCCTTGAAGACGGGCATTATGCAGATTTTGTTGATGAGGACGGCGAAAGCTATTGCAAAAACACGACGACCTGTTTTACCGAAACGACTTCATCTACAAGTTATTCCGGTTTTACCCTGAAAGAGGGAACTAAATATTTTTGGAGCGTCCGTGCCGGTTCTCCGGATATTCCGGCCAGCGAATTCAGTGCTGCCTATTTTGTAACCAAAACAACTCTTGTTGAGAATAAGCCGCCCACCTTGGTAAAGGGGAGCGCAACACCTAATTCGATAACTTCAGGTGAGCAGGTCACCTTTGAATCAACGTGGGATGACCCGGAGAATAAATATATTGTTGATGTTCAGGTACGATTCAGAAGGCAAGGGACAACGTCTTGGCAGACTAAAACCTTGAGTTTTGTCAGTGGTTATACCTTCAAAGGAACCTATACAGTCAGCGGATCTGAAGGCTCTTATGAGTATCAGTTTAGGGCCAGTGATGCGGATACCTCTTCGGGTACGCGGACGAATACAACAAGCTGGTCTTCTACGTCGAACTTTACTGTTACGGCTCATCGCAGATTAGTGGGGAACGCCATGTTCCGCAAATACTCTGAGCCTGAAATTTTCAAAATTTCTATATCCA
>JAABTP010000080.1 GCA_011389815.1 Desulfobulbaceae bacterium
TCTTCAACTCTTTTCTATATTTTACACGATCATTATGGATTTATTGAATAAAAAATGGGAATTCCTATCCTTTTAAAATAGCGGGTACCAATACAGGACTCCTCATTCACAATCACGGCTCCGGCCCCTTCCACCAGGTTATGAACCTTCCAGTTAGGCAGGGCCATAGGTGAACCAGCAATCATCACCCGGGCACTGTTCTGCCCCTGTACGCTCACCTGATTTTGCACCCGCTCATCCAGCTCATCGCACAGCACATTCACCTTTTCAGTAAAGCGAACCGGATCATCATAAAAGGCAATCTGTTCAATCAGCAAACCATCCTTGCCGGAAATCGGGCTGGGACTCTGATGACGCAGGCTATTCAGACGTTGCAGAGCCGTACGCTTGTTATTCATCAGCTTGATAGCTTCAGCCAGATTTTCTTCGGTGATTTCCTTGCCTGTGGTTTCTTCCATTTTGGCCTTAAAGACCTTGACCTCTTCCTGCCACAGGGCAATACTGTGGGGCTTTTTGCATTGAGGAATCTCCATGACATGGGTGGGAATCAGACGATCAAGTAATTCCCAGGTCTTTTTCTTGGCGTCACAGGTAGTTTCCCCGTACAGAAAATCCGCCACCTGATAATACGTGCAAATCCGGCCCGCCTTAAAACCATAGGCTGATTTAACCATAGGGCAGATATTGCGGGGCAGGGTCTTTTCTGCATCAGGTATAGATCCTTGAGATCCACCACAGAGGCCAATGCAGACACCGCCTGCGGCTATCACCAATTCTTCAGGAATATATACACAAAAGGTGCCAACCACAGGCCGCCCTTCTGCTTTGACTGCCATCAATTCCTTAATTCGACCACCGTGCAGTTCAGCTATCATCTCATCAAAATAGGCCATAGCCTTGGGACGATTTTGCTGACTCAAAAAGGATTGCGCATAGACATCGCCCAACATCTGGCGGGCCTTGTCAAAACGCTCCACATCCATATCCAGGGACTGCCAGAGTTCCGGGTAGGCTTTTACTTCAAAATTGCTCATTTTTCTCTCTCTTCTGTGATTAACAGCAGGCACCGGACGAACAGGAACCACCGCAACCTTCACCTGCCCCTGGCAACGGCTTTTCGCTGGTAATCTTAAAACCACCACCAGAACAGCCACAACCGCTGCTGGACTCAAGATAGTCCACCTTAATGGCACCGCAGCTTTCTGCAAGAGCTTTTTCAACCAGAAAATTCACCCCATCCTGCTCAAAGGTCAGGTCATCTTCCCTGGCATCATCAATAGCCAATCCAAGGCCTGGCCCAGAGCAACCACCCTGCATTATGAAGATACGGATTGGGGATTCTATTTTTCCCTGGTTCAGATATTCTTTCACATTGACAATAGCTGTTTCAGTTACTTCAATCATAATTTTCTCCTGATAAATGACAGTTTTCTCGACCAATTGATTAAAAAGGGAGAAAGGGTAATCTCTTTATCCCACAAAAATACAACGATATGGCCAAGGCAGAAAGGCACTGAGACAGAGAATAAACTGCATCGCACACAACGACGCAACTGTCCGTTTATGTACGTACATGGATCAGACACGGTCCTAGCCTGTCTGATTTTCAGGAAAGGAAAAAAGGATGTTCAAGAAAAATCAAAGAGGGAAAAAACCGCTGATATGCTCTGCCAGTCCGAACCGGACCGGGTACCGTTTCTACGGCCTCAGATATATGAAGAAAAAATAATCATACGGTATTTACAAAAAGATAAAAAATAAGATAAGGCAAGGATGCCACACCTTCTTTGCCATTGCAAGAAAAAAAATAATGAACCGGATTTTCCCTCCCCCTGGGGAAGGGAAATACTTCTCAAGTATTAGCTTTCAGCCATTATTTACTTGTGAAAGTTGATCGTTCAACGTCCAGAGATCATAGAGAATGCCCAGGAGAAATACCCCGCCGGTAAAAAGATAGAGGATACCGGTCAACCATTTTTCCATGTACATCCGGTGAATTCCAAAGGGTCCAAGAAAAACTAAAAAAATCCAGGCAAGATTATAATCCTTAGGACCAGGGGCAAAACGAAGATCAGCTTGACGGTCCATACCGGGAATCAAAAAGAGATCAATAATCCAGCCTATCCCCAGCAATCCCAGAGTGAAGAAATATATGGTGCCGGAAACAGGTTTACCGTAGTAAAAACGATGCATCCCCATGAAACCAAAAATCCAGAGGATATAACCTATTGCCACACTATGCGTATCCTGTTTTTTCATAATCTGTTCTCCTTTTTTAATAAGGGTTACCCTCTGGGGGACAAAAACACCCAAATAATAAATATCACATCGCCACCAGAGGTAAATATGTTGGTTGCCAACGAAAATTACGGATCAATTTCTGCAATCGAACCGGATCATCCTGGTGCTGAAAACTGGAAAAAGCACAAGGCCGACTGATGCCCGCAGCTATGGCAGCTTCTCCCACTGCCTGAGCAACTTTCAGGCTGACCTGGGCAAGATCCGTCACCGGAGGGAGCAGCGCACCGTCCTTCATTGCTGCTGTCGTCACGCAGGAAGATACCGCTTCGGCAGCAGCAATAAAAAACTCCGGCAGCACAGCACGGGATCCCGAGGCCAGGGTTCCGAGTCCAACCCCTGGAAAAACAAAAACATTATTTGCCTGAGAAACAGGGAATGCCCGTCCTCCATAGAGCACATCAGGAAATGGTGAGCCTGTTCCGATCAGGGCCCGTCCTTTGGTCCAACTATAGATATCAGCAGGCACAGCCTCAGCATGATCTGTTGGGTTAGACAGCGGCATAATAACTGGCTGGTCAGTATTTTTGCATACAGAAAGCACAACCTCTTTACTGAAACAGCCCGGTTGCCCGGAAGTACCAATCAACACGGTAATCCCAGATTTTTTCACCACATTTTCCAACTGACCATCTTGTTCCTCCTTCAGCCAATCAAGCGCTGCTGGATCCTGGGCAAATTTTTGTTTATAAGGAAGCAACTCACGGGCTGTAGTAATCAGCCCCTGTGAATCCAGGGTAAAAATCTGCTGACGAGCCACATCTTCCGGCACCCCTTCAGCGCAAAGAGCAATCAAAATCTGCTCAGCAATACCAATCCCCCCTGCTCCAGCCCCGTGGATCAGAAATTTCTGTTTGGCCAGGCTTTCCTGTTTGATCCGCATAGCTGTGTAAATAGCTGCCAGGGCAACAGTACCGGTTCCCTGAATATCATCATTAAAGGAAATCAGGTCATGAAGAAAGGCGTCGCGGATGGCAAAGGCATTCTGCTTGGAAAAATCCTCCCATTGACAGAGGGCACTGGGAAAAACATTACGAAAGGCCCGGGCAAAGTGCTGGATAAAATCAATATACTGATCACCAGTTATCCGTTTATGACGCCAGCCCAGATATTCATGGTCATTGAGCAGAGCCTCATTATTTGTGCCCACATCCAGGGAAATTGGCAGACAATGCCAGGGTGCGATCCCTGCTCCCTGAGTGTAGAGCATCAGCTTGCCCAGACAGATTGCAATTCCCCCAGCTCCCTGATCTCCCAGGCCGAGAATCCCCTGGTTATCCGTAACCACTGCGACCCGAATATCCCGTTGCTGAAAACGACGCAGGACATTTTCTGCCTGATCTATATTACCAGGATGAAAATGCAGCCCGTTAGCTGAACGGAACATGGAAGAGTACTGCTGACAGGCATACCCCACTGTTGGAGTGTAGATAAGCGACATATAACGGCTGATATCACTCTTGATCAGGGCATGGGCCAGTGTCACATTACGATCAAACAGGGAACGAATATAGACAAAACGCTCAATATCTGAGTCCTTTGCTTCAACCTTGATTCGGCTATTTTCCACCTGTTCTTCCAGACTACGCACTGCCGGAGGCAGCATGGCAACCAACCCGAGACGCTGCCGTTCGTCAATAGTAAAGGCCGTGCCTCGGTTAACAAAAGGATCAGAATGCAGGCTGGGCCCACTAGCATAAACATATATTTCACGGGTGTTGCCGTATTCATCGTATTTGAACATTGCAGAGTTTCCCGACATGGGTGCAGCCTCCTTGGGTGTACGGTTCCGGTATATTTGTGGTATCAGCGCCCAGAGGGCTTGGTCTCCCTGGCCAACTGAACAGGAAGAGGTGAGTTTCTTTTCAATGGAGTGTACCTGTGCAGTGGATAAACTTCAAGGAAAGACCACAAATAATGAACCGTTACCGAGATTACCAGGATCAGATTCTTTCTCTGTTATGAAAATTTGCTTTTTCATAACAAAGACAGTACAAATAATTATACTTAGCATTAATTGAACTAAATTCTTCAACCACTTTGATGTACACAAATGCACATCAAAACTCCCGGCAAATAAGGAGAAAAAATGGATAAACTGACCAAACTATGCCTTGATCATACCTATCTTTCCGAACGAATGGCTTTTTTTGAAAAACTTATCGAAGCAATAGAATCCGGTGATCTCGAAAATTATATTGATAAAATTCAGTTTTTTATTGATGAATACATTGTTAAGCATTTTAAATTCGAAGAGGAAAAAATCTTTCCTATGATTATTCAGCATGGCAGCCCGGAAGAAAAAATGATGGTTCAGGAGTTGCAGCAGGAACATGCTCTAATATTACGTAAACTTGATACATTCAAAGAAAAATTACTGCGATATAATTCCTCTCTCTTAAAAAGCGATGTTGAAACAATCATAGAAGCAAGTAAAGGTATTGTGCGGATGATACTTATGCATGCGCAAAAAGAAGACGAACGACTTTTTCCCAACCTTTAATATATTGCCGAAGGAGTTCAAAGAACAAGCAGATCAAAATATTTGGTGATACACTTGCAAAAATTATTAAAAAACGGCGGAAAGCCGCCAGAAGACTGATCCATTTTTTTGATCTGTGGCGCACTGCTTTTCCGATGCCGATCATATCATGGTTTCCCTGATCGGAACCAGCCCGCCATTAATCCTCTTGACAGAATCAACAGGTGAAAATTATGCTGTCACTATGAACTTTAAAACTCCCGAAAACGCAGCATACAACATACAAGCAGGAAGTACTGTTTTCATTGGCTGAGTACTTACGAGAAAGCATTGATTAACTGTCCAAGTTATGCTCTAATCATGCGTGTCTTTCCGAACGAATGTTTTTTTTTTGAAAAACTTGTCGAAGCTATAGAATCAGGCGATTTCAATAATACCCATTCCACACCCCACCCTGGGGAGAGGCAACAAAATATGAAAGGTAATTGAGTGACTCCAAGGAGTCACCCGGTTTGTTCGTATAAACTCCCATCCCTTCCCTTGAGGGAGGGATAACAAAAGCCTGAAAGCTATTCGATTGATTCTTACCTCTCAAATCCCGATTTGAATGAACGCATCTCATAATCTGATAACAGAAAATTAAACACCATGCAGGAACAAAAAAAGACCCTTTTGACCTTTCCCGTAGTCGGTATTGGTGCCTCGGCTGGTGGGTTAGCAGCCCTGGAAGCCTTTTTCAGTGCCATGCCGCCGGACAGTGGCATGGCCTTTGTCGTTGTTCAGCACCTTTCCCCTGACTTTAAGAGCCTGATGGATAACCTGCTGGCCCGCCATACAACCATGCCTATCCACCGGGTAGAAAACGGGATCGGGTTACAAAAAAATGCCATCTATCTTATCCCTCCCAGATGCGTCATGACCATGGATAACGGAAGACTCTACCTTCAGGAACGCACAACGCAGCACCTGACCCTACCTGTAGATATATTTTTTGAGTCTCTGGCCAATGCTGCGGAAGAACAAGCTGTTGGCATTATTCTTTCCGGGACAGGTTCTGACGGTTCCAGAGGGATTCAGGCCATTCATGATGCAGGCGGCTTGGTTCTGGCCCAAACTGTGGAGTCGGCCCAGTTCGACGGTATGCCAAGAGCAGCGGTCAATACCGGGATATGCAATTATGTTATCACGCCGGAAGCCTGGATTTTTCCAAATACAAGCCCACAACGGTGGGTCGCCGTATCCAGCGCCGGATGGATTTCTGTCATCTCCAGCAGGTACGTGACTATGTGGATTTTCTGGCCAATAATCCTCTGGAATTGGATGCATTGTACAAAGACCTGCTTATTGGTGTCACAGAATTTTTCCGGGATCCCCAGGTATTCTCCTATCTGGAACAAGAAATTATACCAACACTTTTTGAACAGGCCAGCCCTGATGGTGTGCGGGCATGGATTGCTGCCTGCGCTACAGGTGAAGAGGCCTATTCCATAGCTATCCTTCTCCATGAAGCTGCTGAACGGCTGGGGTACCAGAAAAAAATCTCTGTGTTTGCCACTGATGTACATCGCCATTCCCTGGAAACAGCCTCTAAAGGAGTTTATGAACCTGAACGCCTGAAAAATGTGTCTCAACAACGACTGGATCGCTATTTCATAATGGAAAAATTCGGGAGCCACAGTGTCTCCCCGGAACTACGCAAGCTCGTGATTTTTGCTCCTCACAACCTGATCAATGACCCACCGTTCACTAAAATGAACCTGGTCTCCTGCCGCAACCTGTTGATTTATTTTTCCCCGGAAAGTCAGGATAGCTCTCTCAATCTGCTTCATTTTGCCTTGCGCCCTGAAGGTATTCTCCTGCTCGGATTGAGTGAGGGGACTGGAAAATTTACCGATGACTTTACACCCATCCACAGTAACCATAATATATTCCAAAAAGTCGGGGACTCACGACGAGGACTCGGAATCAAAGAACTTGGCAACGCCATGCCACCCTTGATTTCCCCTGACCGGAAAATCACAACAAAAAATTCTGCCCTGCTGGATCGCCAGATTCTCCATGATTATGACCTGCTGCTCAAACGTTATGTCCCCACCGGAGTACTCCTGAATCAGCATCGTCAGGTTTTGCATTACTTTGGTGATATCAATGCATATATCAAACCTCCTGAGGGCCGGGTGGAAAATGATTTTCTTTCCATGCTGGAAGGAGATTTGCATCTGGCGGTCAGCGTTGCCTTACAACGAACTGTTGCCAGTGATGCTGATTTCACTTTGCCCAATGTCAGCGTACCCTATGGTGAAGAGACCCGACGCGTGGATGTGGTTGTCCAGCACCTGCCAGACGAAAAAACGCATTCCAGTCATTACCATGTTTCCCTGGTGCCTCAACACCTCACTTCCTCTTCACCTGTTACCTCTTCTGAATCAAAGACCTTTCTTCAGGATGACCAGAGTGTTCGTACCCTGCAAAAGTATATCACTGACCTGGATGGAGAACTCCAGCTCACCAAAGAGAATCTTCAAACCACGGTGGAAGAACTGCAAACCAGCAACGAAGAGCTGCAGGCCACCAATGAGGAGTTACTGGCATCCAATGAAGAGCTGCAAAGCACCAATGAGGAACTGCACTCAGTCAATGAAGAACTCTACACAGTTAATGCAGAGTTTGAACGTAAAAACAATGAACTTGAGGCATTAAACCGGGAGCACCAGAACCTTTTGGACAGCCTGGAAGTAGGAGTTATCTTTCTGGACAAACATCTGGTTATCCGTAAATTCAACCCGGCAAGTGCCTACTCCTTTAAGCTGCTTCCCCAGGATATTGGCCGTCCCATTGACCATATCGCCTATCAGCTGACAGACCAAAATAAAATGCTCAATGATGTTAGTCAGGTACTGGAAACAGGACATATGGCTGAACAGGAAGTACAAAGCCAGGACGGAGCATGGCTTCTCCAGCGAATGGTCCCTTTCCGCGGAAAAAAACGAAAAATCAAAGGAGTTATACTAACCTATACTGATATTTCCGATATTAAACTGGCAGAGCTGACAGTGAAAAATAATGCAGCTGATTATAAGATGACCTTGGATAATCTCCTCAGCGGAGTGGTAGTCTATGATCGCGATGCAAATATTCTGCTCAGCAACCCGGAAGCCAGCCGTATTTTAGGGATGCCTGAAGATGAGTCGCACAGAGACAACAGAGCAGTACAGTGGAATTTCACCGATACTGAGGGTGGTATCCTGCCGGAAGATGCCTGTCCGGTTTCCCGCATTCTGGGAAGACATGAAAAAGTCTCCAATGAGCTGCTGGGTATTCAACGACCTGACCGCCCTGATATCACCTGGATTTATTTGCACGGCATTCCCGTACCAGGGGATAACGACCAACCAGATAAGGTCATTATCAATTTTGTGGATGTCACTGATTTACAGCAGGCCAAAAAAGCTCTTGATGAAAAGACAGCATTACTCAGCATGTCGCAACGTATCGGCCAGCTGGGCAGTTGGGTTCTAAATGTTGCTGAAAATTCTCTGGAATGGTCAAACGAGACCTATCGTATTTTCGGATTAGAGCCTGGGGAATTTGCTGCCAATTATGGAGAATTTCTCGCACGGGTACATCCCGAAGACCGTAACCAGGTACATCGGGCCTACACAGAATCGGTTGAACAAGGAGCAGATCATTACGAGGTTGAGCATCGCATCATCCGCTGGGATAACAAGGAGGTGCGTTTTGTCCATGAAAAATGCCAACATCAACGGGATACAGCTGGCAGGATTATCCGTTCAGTGGGTATTGTCCAGGATATTACAGAGCGGAAAAAAACAGCCACTGCTCTGCGCCAGGCAAAAGAAGGGGCTGAAAAGGCCAATCAGGCCAAGAGTGCCTTTCTTGCCAACATGAGTCATGAAATCCGGACACCTATGAATGTGATCATTGGCATGAATAAGCTGATCCGGGAAACAGAACTGACTCCGGAACAACTGGAATACGCTGAGACCGTTTGTCGTTCTTCTGACATACTTTTTGCTCTGATAAAGGATATCCTTGATTTTTCTAAAATAGAGGCTGGCAGGATAGAGCTGGAAACCATTCCCTTTCAACTCAGAGAACTAATCAGCGGAACAGCGAAAATGCTGCAGGTTGAGGCAAAAACCAAAGATCTTGTCCTATTCTGTGAAATTGCGGACAACATTCCGCAGGTTGTTAAAGGAGACCCCACCCGACTCTGCCAGGTCATCATGAATTTGGTCAATAATGCCATTAAATTCACTGAAAAGGGGGGAATAACAGTGAAGACATCCCTTGAAAAGGAAACAGACCAGCAAATCATTCTTGCTTTTTCTGTCACAGATACAGGTATCGGTATTCCTGAAGATCGGCTCCAGGTGCTCTTTAAACCCTTTTCGCAAATTGACCCCTCCACAACCCGGAGATATGGAGGAACAGGGCTTGGTCTTGTTATCTCATCCTCTATTATTCAGATGATGGGTGGCACGATCAAGGTGGATAGTACTCCTGAAAAAGGATCAACATTTCACTGTACATTCTGTTTTGAAAAGGCAACTTCAAACGACCAAAAGGATCTGGAAGGAGCAAAAAAGCAGGAGAAAAGCGGCTCTGTTGCCGGTCTTCGGGGGATTCTTGCTGAAGACTATCCATTAAATCAGAAACTGGCACAAATCCTTCTTGAAAAAATGGAAATATCAGTTACAACGGCTAATAATGGACAGGAGGCAGTTGAGGCGGCCCGCAAAGACGAATATGACTTTATCCTTATGGATCTCCAGATGCCGGTTATGGACGGCCTGGAAGCAACAAAACTGCTTCGCAACGAAGAGATGACAATCCCCATTATTGCCTTGACTGCCAATGCCACTGCTCAAGACCGTGCCGAATGCCTTGCAGCCGGCATGGATGACTATCTTTCCAAACCCATTGATAAGGAAAAATTACGGGATGTTATTTTCAGGCAGGTGAAGAGGCAGGAGAAATAACACGAATTTTAACAGGAAGAAAGGATGAGCCGAACGGGTAGAGAAGATCAATCTCATGCTGATAGCGGTCACGATAAAATCAGCGGTTATCTGTAATTTTCAATTTGTCGCTCCAACACAGTATAGACAAATCTGAACCTGGAGTTTTAATGTGTTTATAACATTTTTACCAAGAGCTTTGATCAATGATTAAATATCACGCTTCTCCCTCCCCTGCTCTGTATGTCCGCATATCATCATTCATGCCCCTTGCATTCCAACAGAATATCCCAATGGACAGCCCGGGATTCCTTAATATCAGGCAAGAGCAGCACCTTATCCGGGAAGCCATAGCGCCCTAACGCCTCCTTAAAAAGTTTCAGTGAATCTGAAACAATCTCAGGAGTATACCCCTTGCCATGAATATTATAGACCAGACCCAACAGGTTCATATTGCGTTGCTTGATCGCCTCAAGGCAGAGCAGGGTATGGTTAATGGAGCCAAGGCGGGGGGTGGTGACCAGGACCAGAGGAAAACTACGTTGCTGGAAATAATCCAGGAGTAAGAGTTCTCTGGTCAACGGAACCAGCAAACCTCCTGCCCCTTCAATAATCAGCAGATCAACCTGTTCAGCCAAGGTATCTGTGGCAATACCCAAGCGGGCCGGATCAATTACCACACCAGCATGCTCGGCTGCAAGATGAGGTGATGCAGGCAGAGGAAAGCAATAGGGACAGGTCAGGCCCTGCTCATCCGGGCTAAGCCAGCCAGTACCCATGAACTTCCGGTGTACGAGGATATCTTCAGGGCGATCCTTACAACCGGTCTGAACCGGCTTTTGGGTGATCACCACCTTGCCCTGATCCATGAGATGACGAGCGAGCAATCCGCTAACGACAGTTTTCCCCACATCGGTATCTATGCCGCAGATAACAACCGGTTTCTTCATAGAGTTTTTTTGTTCATCCTCTTGTGTTACTTATTATTATCTCTCTTTGCATTTTCGGGCCACGCAGGAACTTCATAGCATAACATTTTTTCAAAATCAATGGGATGCAAAAATAAAGGCGGGAATTACACTGCTGGTACGGAAAGATTTTGAAAAGAAAGGGGCATGGAGCCTCCCCTCACCTTATATGGCCTGATCAACCTGAAAAGATATTTTTTTAACCTATTTTTTTCATAACGGTCTCAAAGCAGGAAGAACATATACCGTGTGATAATTTTGGCAAACAATTGCTGTTAAACAGTTCCATTTTTTCTACAGCCTCCTCCATATCAAGCCAATGAGCATTATCAGTTTTAATACGTTTACACCAACTGCAAATAGTTATAATTTCTTCGGAACGTGGAACTGATATATCAAGAAGATATATTGGTGGTCTTGCCTCTTCCTTCTCAGTATAACTTGTAAATTCTATTTTTTCTTGATCCAGAGGAATCATTTCCATCTTCATAAATCTTCTCATGTCAGGAGAGTCACAGCGAAATGGAAACTCAATCGCTTTTCTGGTCCCCCTGACGCTATTAATTAACATATCATACAGTTCCTGACACCTGGCACAGGATATAAAACTGGAAATATCGCGGTAAAGAACCATTTCGTTCATTAATTTTTCTCCACCGTTTTGTCCGGCAAAATCCTCCCATGCCTTATCAGTAAACTCTATTTGGTTATTTCTGTTCACAAGGTAACGGGTATACGAGTAATCGCTCATTTCGTTTCTCCAGTCGCAAAATAGTATCAGTAAATATCGGTCAGCGGTTGCGTAACTCACGGTTTTGATGACCGTCATTCTTTATATTATAAAATTATGACACTCAATATTTGAAAAGTCAAACTTTTACCATAATTCAAAAACATAAGAGATACCTAACGAGTCTTTCTCTTTTATGAATAATCTTGTGTCGCAACGAAATTTACTGAAAAAATCCTGCTTGTCAGCACGATAAAAAGCAAAAAAAACTGAACAGGGAGAACTCACAAAATCTTGAGAGGATCGAAAATAAATCGCATCAAAAAAGATGGACTGCAAGACATGGCAGAAGGAAGCACAGGGGAAAATACCATGCTCTTCAAAAAGAGGAGGGCGACCGGTAAAGAAGAAACATCACCGGAACAATGCAAAAAAAACTCATTCCGGCAATGCATTTACCCGAGGTCTACGTGAGAAAAGACTTCTGCTTGTACTCCTCAGCCCGTTCTATAATAAACTCCTTCCAGGAAGGATCATCAAAGGCATGGGCAATAGTAAAGATATCTTTATCTCCACGTCCGGACATATTAATGATAATCGCCTGGTTCCGGGACATGCTCGGAGCCTCTTTAATCGCCTGAACAAAGGCATGGGAGGATTCCAGAGCCGGGATAATCCCCTCGGTCCGCATGGTCAGGGTCAGGGCATCCAGCACCTCCTCATCAGTTGCTGCTTCAAAACGAACCCTGCCCTTGTCACCCAGATCAGCTAAAATCGGCGAAACACCCACATAGTCCAGACCAGCAGCAATGGAATGGGTCTCCAGCATCTGGCCGTCATCATCCTGGAGAAACATGGTTTTATACCCCTGCGCCACCCCAGGGCTTGCCGTGTCACCCACCATTCTGGCTGCATGTTCTCCTGTTTCAAGGCCCTTGCCACCCGCTTCCACCCCGACCAGTTCAACCGCTTCATACTCCAGAAAGCCTTTAAAAATCCCCATGGCATTGGAACCTCCACCCACGCAGGCATAGACCCGGTCTGGTACGTTACCGTGCTGCTCCTGGATCTGTTTATTGGCCTCAATGCCGACAATGGACTGAAACCAGGACACCATTTCCGGGAAAGGGGTTGGTCCACAGGCTGTGCCAAAGACATAATGAGTATTGTCCATATTGGTAACCCAATCGCGGAAGGCCTCGTTAATGGCATCCTTCAGGGTTCGCGAACCGTCTTTTACCGGCACCACAGTAGCACCAAGTTTTTCCATCCAGAAGACATTGGGACGCTGGCGGGCCACATCCACCTCGCCCATGTAGATGGTGCAGTCAAAACCAAAGCGGGCCGCCATGGTTGCAGTGGCCACTCCGTGCTGGCCTGCTCCGGTCTCGGCAATGACCCGTTTCTTCCCCATGCGCCTGACCAACAGGCCCTGTCCCATCACATTGTTGGCCTTATGGGCACCGGTATGGTTCAGGTCTTCACGCTTGATATAGATGCGGGCTCCGCCCAAATGATTGGAAAGGTTCTCAGCAAAGGTCAGCGGCGTAGGCCGACAGGAATAATTGCCCATCAGATCGACATATTCCTGCCAAAATGCGGGATCTTCCCGTATAGCCTTATAGGCCTTTTCGAGATCTGCAAAGGTTTGATGAAGTACTTCCGGGATAAATGCACCGCCCCATTGGCCGAAATATCCTTTATTCATAATCTGTTTTTTGCTCTATAGTTGTTGTTATCTTTTGTTGTTTATTCGCTGAAACGTATTCTTCTCCTTTTTCTCCACACTCAAGTGAGACCATAAAAAAAAGACGCCCGCCTTGCTCGTTCATTAAGGTAGAGATCCTGCAAACGCATCAAGTACTTTTTCAACAGGTACGGCAAAAATCGGTCCCTGGCCCACCTGAGTCACAACCCCACGCACAAAACCTGCACTATCCAGCACAGGGGTTCCACTTTTATTTTGAGAAAGCTTTGCCTCAATTTGCAGATACATCCTGTTATCCGGGCCAATACGACGGTAGCCTGCAAAGGTGCCAAAGGTCCAGTTCCTGCCATCAACCGGAACACTCCTGGGAAGAATAACAGGGGCACCTAACCGCAACAAATCATTCCGTGGCAGAGGAGGCTTAAGCACCGAATTATTCTGAGCTGATGGCAGGCTGAGCAGGGCAAGACCATAGTCTGCATTACTTTGCAATAAGGCTGCCTGCTGCTCAACCCTGTTTGCCAGGATAACACGTATTCCGGGTTGGTTCTGAGCTTGTTTCCAGGCTTGTTTTTGCTGAGTCAGGATCTGCTCATCTTTTTCCTGCTGCGCTCTAAAGTGAGCAAGATATTCCTCACGTTCTGTAATCAGGAGACTCAGGGCTTTTTTCGCCTTCCTCCTTTGCATCTTACTGAGGCGGGCGTGATAATCTGCTAACTGAGCCAGTTCACGTTGCAGAATTTTCTTATTGCGAATGACGCGATCCTCTAAGGCAGCCATTTTATTCAAATCCGGCTCAACCAGGTACTGGCCTGTGATCAACACATCTTCCTTAAGAAAAAAACCTGTTCCCTGGCCCCAAGGGGTTGTAACCGTGATAATTGCCTGCTGAACCTGTTCCGCAAAGCCTGTGGTTGCCTTGCCTTCCCGTCTTTGCGAAGAGGTTGCTGCTGTATTTGCAGGCGCTGCATGGAGTCTCCCTACACCATCATCCTGTGCTGTGTCAGGGAGCTGCGTATCTGCATAGAGCCATAACCCCTCTTTTTTCATATAAGAAAAGGGCAAAGCACCGCAGGCAAGGATCAGACCAACCAACTGTATGTATTTGCCAACATTGGAAGAAGGCAGTTCCTTGGTCCTGCTCATTATAACGGAACGCCCTCATCTTGGTTCTTCTGATGCCTCATGCTCCTCATCTGCTTTCTCTCTGGAGGGAAATAAAAGATTGCCCAAGAGGTCATCTGCCTTATTGGCAAAAATTCTCGGCAGATGCATCCCCATGTACTCTTCCCGTTTTGCCATCTTTTCACGAAAATACTCAGTATTTTTCAAGAAGTTGTCTTCGTCGTGCATTCTTATTTCCTTTCATAATCAGCATATGATTGACAGTAAGCGAAGAAGCCAGCGCATCGCTCAGGATATCAGCAAGAAAACGGATGCTATCAATATGTTCCTCGCGAAAACTCTTTGTACGACCCGAGCTGATATAGAGCATGCCAACCATGCTTTTCTTTTTACCGTCCCAGGCTTTTAACGGGGCAACAGCCAACGACCTGATCGTATCAGCAAAGGCAGGCTCTGTTTCTTCGCAAAAGACCTGTTCCTTTATCGCCTTTTTAATATCCCGATACACCAGGACATTGCAGGTATCCCGCTCTTCAATTAAATAACGGGGAATGCCTTCATTGGCCGGAACTGCCTGCTCCAACCATGGATTTTTTTCCAACCCGGCAGTACAGGCCAAGGTTTGATAGATAATATTCCCCTGTTCCTCTTGATGAGGCAGCGCTATACGAAGGGCCATATCATGTTTTTCTCCTGTTATCACTTCAAGATACCCTCTTGCCTTTTCCAGAACTTCTGCAAGATAGCGAAGTACGTCTTCTGGCACGGCTTTTTCTTTACTCGCAAACTTTTTTAAAAGCTGTGAATGCTCGTTACGCAGCTGATGGGCCAGTTGATGCAGTTGTCTCTGAAGGGTGAGGAAACCAAGGGTTCGCTTGCGCAGGGCAACAAAATGGCCTCCGAAAAACAGGAAGGCGAGCACAAGAATAATGGCATTTTTCAGGGCAGAACTCAGGTCGGGAAAAAAGACCGCATGCAGACTGAGAAAGACCAACACAGAGGCTATCAGGAGATAGAGCATCCACTGCCTGCGGAAAAAAAAGGCGAATTGATTATACTGCCAGGCTCTTTCCCCATCAAGATATGCTGCAAGACATTGCCGCTCTGTCCAGCCGATCAGGGCAGCCAAGGGCGCATCCTTAGCCTCTTTAAAAATAAGCCCTGTTGTCAACAGTGGCAGGGCATAAAAAGGGAGCCAATAATCCTGGAGAGCGATTTTAAGTGCATCTCCCTGAAGATAAGTGGATGCTTCCAGGCCGATCCAAAGACAGGCTGCCTGAATAAGGTAAAGAATAAAAAATTTACAGATTTTTGCGAGTAAGGATATCATGGTATTTGGGGTTGAGTGAAAGAATTGTTCACACAAGTTTGAACATGGCAGGGATAAAAAGTCAACACTAACAGACTGTGTTCGATGCGTATTTTTAAGAGACTGGTCAGGCTGTGGCTCTTTTATCCAAAAGGACAACGGCCCCGGTTTTTCCCGATCCGAACGTGCATCTTGCAGGGGCAGGCCCCCGTGCTTCGCCCATGCAATTTCCGGCATGACGGGCAAGATTTGAAATAAATCTGTCACCTTGTGCGCCACAGCTGCGCCATGTTTTGTTGGGGTTCGTGCCTCACCCCAACCTACTACTACTGTTCAGCTCTTGATTCCCGAATCGCCTGGAGGATGTCTTTTGTCGAGGCTTTTGTCTTTATTCCTGGTATATCAAAAGGAGATTTCGCTTTTTTTCTTTTAGATACAAGAGAAAAAATGACACCGTCTTTTCGGTGGATTTCAACTTCTTCCCTTTGGGCGATCTTGAATAATTTCAAAAAGTCATTACGTGCTTCAACTAAAGTGAAAACCTTCATTTTTTCAACTCCACGAGTTTAACTTTCAGGTGGTTCATTCAGAGCGACAGCCAAAAAAATATTTGTATCTGATATCAGGTTCATTTCCATTGTCTGTCACCTCAATCATCAAGCGGTCTTTGAATGCAGCAGTTATCCGGATAAATCTTCATCATAATTTCAATATACAGGAATCATTCTCAACAAGAGCAACATAAAAGGAGACAGAGGACGGCTACCCGGCTTTTACCATAACGTTTTCAACGGATAACGCTGAATATGCTGATCCGGGGTAAGAATGGTCAGGCCGTTTTCAATTGCCTGACAGATGAGCATACGATCAAACGGGTCTTTATGGATATCCGGGAGCTTGGAAAGTGGAAACGTATCCTTTTCGGATAAATGCAGTTCTTCAATAAAATGTCTTTTCCGTTCCCTCGGAACAAACTGTTCCGGCGGATACGGGAGCATAAGCTTACCAATACTCCATTTAACGGAAATCTCCCATGCCGAAACTGAACTGAAAAAGACGGTATTGTCTGGATCTTCGAAAACCTCTGTTGCCCTGTCAGAGAGTTGAGGGTCCGACCGGACGATCCAGAGAAAGGTGCAGGTGTCAAGCAGTATCCTCATTCCTCTACACCTGCAAAAAAGGAAAGTATATCATCCGGTAACGGATCAAAGAAATCTTTCCCGATATCCCATTCAGGGTATTCTTTTCCGGCAAGACCGATGGGACGTTTTTTCAACTTCTTCTGTTGTTGAATAGGTCTGATCTCTGCGACCGGTTTATTGCGGTTGCAGATAATCACGGTTTCACCGGCAGTAACCCGTGCAATCGTGGCAGAAAAGTGACTTTTTACTTGGCTGATATTGAGCTGCGGCATCGTTGCACCTCCTGAGAAAATAAGTTTATGACTTTATAGTAGGTCGCAAACATGACCATGTCAACCGGTATGGTATTAAAAGGGGGACACATTGCCCACCACATGCCGAGCGGCGGGCAAAACGCCATCAACATCAGGTGAAAAGCAGGTAGGTTGCGGGTGAGCGAAGCGAACCCCAACGTTTCCGGTGCGCCAGGGGTTCGTGCCTCACCCCAACCTACCGAGCTTCAGGGGTAAGCTTGGCTGCAAATGGATGTTTGGTCACAAGCCATTGTTGATCCAAAGGATAGAATTTTGTCCTTTGAATTGACTTGTTACCTTACGCACCATTCGACAAACTCATTGATATGACTATTGTCTTCAACCACTTCGTTAAGAGGTTTATCTAATAGCTTTTGTTTGAACTTATACCACTCACCAGTTTCTTTGGCTTCAAGGCAAAGGTGTGGCTCAATTGCTCCAAGTGACCACATCCAAATAGAACAACTACCTTTGAAATATTGGCGAATGTTTTCAATATACTCTTTAGCTTTTTCTTCTTTTGCTAGCAGTTCAAATATATCTGAAGCTTTATAGTTATTTCCCTTTGTTGGGTTCCTACCATTTAGCAAAAAACCATGCGTAGGTTGTATTTCTTGAATTATATCTAAACATGCTTCAAGATCTGGATGTTGCTTATCTATTAAGTTTTTTGATTTTGCTACAGTGAAAGCAAAGTCTAAATCTGCTAAAGCTTTTGCTGGTATATTCATCTCGTTTAGGATTGAGAGCATACCGGGTATATTTGGTGAACCTGTCGCAATTACGAGTGCCAACTTTGCCTCGCCTAAAGTTTTTCCTGTAACAGACTGAAATAATGTAGGCAATACATGTTTCTCTGTATCACCCTCGGCGATCAATACCATATCAGAAAATAGAATTTGCCCTAAATTATATGTATCGAAAAGTAGCCTAGCTTGAGATTCGTTATCATCTAATACTTTTTCAATTGCCTCTTTTAATCTACTTTCAACAACAGTTCCTTCATCATTTTTACGAACAATATTAGTAATTGGAATATCAATCTGATCAATCATAAATGGTGAATGAGTCGAGAAAACTACCTGATATCCTTTATCCGCTAAAACCTTTAAAGAGCCACGTATTTGCTCTATGGCTTGAGGATGAAGAAATAGTTCAGGTTCATCAATTAGCAATAGATTAGTTTTACCTTTTTTCGTTGCGTCCTTAGTTATCTCAGCAAGGTGTCTAATCAGCGTCATTTGAATAGCTCGTTGAGCACCATGCCCCATATTAGAGAAGTCAGTTATTTGTTGATTTCCAGTTTCCTTTACTTTGATGTTACCTTGCTTAAATAAGTCACCAATGTCAGGGGTCGGAATATCTAAATTAAGAGTTAACCCCGGGAAAAAATCTCCAATCTTACCATTGATTGAATCATCAAAGTCTGAGAACTCTTTTAGCCTTTCTTCTCCGCCAAGGTTGAGTTTTTTACCTATTGCAGATAGAGCAGTATTAATTTCATCGCCTTTAGATTTGATAATTTCTTTTTGTAAATTTGAAATCAATTTGCCTATCGTATTTCCTGCTTTAAATTTAGAAACATCTTCAGCAGAATCTTCCATTGAGTTTATAAATGTAGGCTCAGGAAACAATGCTGTAATAGCCTGAGGCAAACCGTTTGGGTTACCCCACTCATCTTGAGGTTTACTTGGGGCTCTTATTCCAAGCGTCACTGCATTTTTAGCTGTACCGGGTTTTTCTTGATAGAAACGAATATTTAGAGTGCCATTCTCAATATAAGGTTCAAGGCTTGATTTTTGATTGGCAGAAAGATGATTAAGAGCTTCGTCATCCAATCCAACTAAATGAGCAATTATTTCTATTGGTTTTTCAGGATCAAAGAAGTTTGAAATTGCTTGCCCTTTTCCACGAACCAAAGCATCCAGACACTTCAAGATGTTAGATTTCCCTGCGTTGTTATAGCCAACTAAAGGAGTGAAAGCTTCTAACTTAACTTGTGTTGCCTTGCATGAACGATAGTTATGAATTTCCATTTCAGCTATGCGGTGCATAATAAGGGTGTTGAAAAGTACCCCAGCATAGAGCAATTTCAGTTGTCCGAGATGCCCAATAAGCATTTTTTTTCGTTT
>JAABTP010000081.1 GCA_011389815.1 Desulfobulbaceae bacterium
GAGGCGGGATAGTTGCGCCCAAAATTTCTCATTGCGCTATTCTCATATTGAAAAAAGTTTAGGCTCTGAATTGCTGTTGATTTCTCAAAAATTGAGGCAGGCAAGCTCGAACTGGAGCAGATAGTTTTTCATCTTGAGGAGTTGCTGGAAGCAGTTATCAGACCCATGCGTATCAGAACTCAGGACAAGGGGTTGTATCTTAACCTGGAAATCAATACGGATATTCATCCTTACCTTCTGGGTGACCCGGTTCGGGTTCAGCAAATTTTATTGAATTTTCTTAACAATGCCATAAAGTTTACAGAGCGCGGCGGCATTACTGTGCATGTTAGCACTGCCGAGCAAGAGGACAAGAACCTTGAACTCAGAATATCTGTGCAGGATACCGGTATTGGCATTCCTGAAGAAAGAATGGATCGACTTTTTCAGTCCTTTTCCCAGGCAGACACCTCGACATCGCGAAAATACGGTGGCACAGGGCTGGGACTTGCTATCTGCAAAAGATTAAGCGAAGTTATGGGAGGCTCCGTCGGGGTTACGAGTCAAGAAGGGAAGGGGAGTATTTTTTGGTGTACGGTCTTGATGGAGAAAGCATCCAAAGATTCCTTTATCACTCGAAAAGAACAAACAGGTTTTCATAAATTTTCAACTGAGACACCAAACCTGCTCTTGGTGGAAGACAATAAAGTGAATCAATACGTGGCTCTGTCCATTCTCAAAAAAATTGATCTGGAGGCGGATGTGGCAGAGAATGGAGTCCAGGCCCTTGAGATGCTCCAGACAAAAGAGTATGATCTGGTGCTTATGGATATTCAGATGCCGGAGATGGACGGCTATGAAGCAACACGACATATCCGCAATCCTGACTCCGATGTGCTGCGCTCAGATGTACCGATTATCGCCATGACCGCCGATGCCACTAAAGAAGACCGGGAGAAATGTTTTGCCGCTGGCATGAACGATTATATCCCCAAACCGGTCAATCGGGAGCATCTTTTCACTGTGCTGCAACAGCAACTCTGTCAGGAACGAATGAAAAAAACACAGAAATGTCAGGCAGAGGAACAGCAGGGAGCAGAGCAGGAATCACAAGGAAAAATTCGGCAAGAGGAAGACGGGCAAGCGGAACAGGAACATTCACCGGATCTTTCCCTGGACCATCTGCCTATTTTCAACCGGGTTGATCTTGTGGAGCGTATGGGCGGTGAAGAAGGCATTGACGAATTTATAGACGCCTTTCCTGAGTATCTTTCTGATGATTTTACGGAATTACAGGCTGCCATAGACAGCGATGATGTACAGGAAATTTTGCAGAGTGCCCATAAGATTAAAGGCATGTGTGCCAATGCCTCTGCGGAGCGGCTTCGGGAGGCGGCCTACCGTCTGGAGACTGCTGCCAAGGAGGAGAATATTCATTTGGTTCAATCATTTTTCAACCTCCTTGAACAGGAAGAAAAGCTTTTGCGTGCGTATCTTGAGCAAAAAAGCTCGTAGGGGCGGATCGTTGTGTCCGCCCAGAGTTAAAGGTACAGAAAGCCGCACGGGCTCTCGTTATTCTATGCTCAGGAGAAGCCCGAGTTGGACGGACAACCGCCAGCAGGGCCGCAAGGAATCGAAGCACTGGCGGAACTCATCCGAAATATCCCTGAAGAGATTGTCTTGTGTACTTCATCTGAGCTTTCGCAGTCCGGACATTGCACGGGTTCATTGTCATTGGATGAGGTTTTGAGTACCTCAAACTGCTTTGTGCATTTTTTGCATACATACTCATAGATAGGCATAATATTGCTCCAAAATTATTATTCGTAACACGTTGTTCCAGGAACGTGATGAAAGAGACGTTACTATCCAAAGGCTAGGGTGGTTCTTTGGAGTCGCCCAATCAACTTTCATGATGTATTGTCCCACCCAGGCTCGAGGGGTGGGATCAATTATGTACAAAAAAGATATAAGCACTGGAGTATGTTTTGTCAGCCCAGAAAAAAAAAGAACAGGTTGATCCGGGATCATTAGCATTGCTGACCAGGCAGGTGCGCCATTTCCTTGCTTTTCACCAGGAAATGGGCCTTGTTGCGTACCCGGCTCTCCCGGAACTCCGGCAATTTCTCACTCAAGTACAGAAAAGGGTGCGGAAACAGCAGCCAGTCTCTTCATCCAGTCAACAGGGCAGGGCAGGGCACTCCAACTCTTTTCCCAAAAACAAGCCCCAGGTTGCTCGTCCCTATTCTGACCAGAAGTATAAGCAAAGCCCGGCAAAGCCCGAAACGACATCTGTTCAACAGCAGCTTCAGATGTTGAACCAGGAACTTGTTCAGTGCCGTTGCTGTACTTCAGATGCTGAACCCAGAATTATTCCAGGGCAGGGGAGTCCAACGCCTCGTTTAATGGTGGTGGGAGATTATTTTATCGGAAACTCCTGGGAACAGGGCCTGCTCTGGGGTAAAGAGGAAGATGCCATGCTCTGGAGGATGATGCAGGCCATTGGCCTTGGGCAAAAATCGGTCTATGTCACCAATGCAATAAAATGTCCTCAAACTGCTCCTGTTCAGTCCGGTTCTGCACAGGAACAGGCATGCTTTTCCCATCTGGAACGAGAACTCCAGATTATTCGTCCAAAATTGATCTGCGCCATGGGCGATGCTGCGTGTCGATCTGTACTCAAGACCAAGGCTCCCTTGGCGCGTCTCCGGGGCCGTTTTCATACCTATAAGTATTCGACTGGCGCAATAGGCAAAATTATGCCTACGTACCATCCCCGGTTACTCTTGCAGCATCCAGAAATGAAACAGGCCACCTGGAAAGACCTTCAGGCTGTGCAACGGGCGTTGCAGGCGAGTTGGCCTTAGCAGACTCAGGTATTTCTGCCGTGATACCTGATACGATTTGGTCGTTATAGGTATAACGAACTTGCCATGATACGTATAACGAATCTGTCGTTATACTAATAATGAACTTGCCGTTATACGTATAACGATTTTAACGTGATACCTATGACGAAAGTGACAGATGGTAAATCTGAATCCAGGAACTGCAAAAAAAACTTGTCAATTTCGTTTATTCATGTAATGAAATGTCAAATCTATTTTCCGGGAAACAGCAGGCTCCGCAGTTTTTCGGTTTTTTTATATCGGAGCAATTGGAGGGATAACCCAATGAAGAAGATAGGGATAATGGCTGCCGCCATCGGAGTATGTCTGAGTGTTGCTTCTGCTGCATGGTCATATGATGCAAAAATGGCTGAAAGCTATGCCAAGCTGTTTGCCCCGGCAGAGGGTAAGACGGTAGGAAAAGAACTCCATTTTATCAAGCCCAGTGGATTTATCAAAAATCTTCAGGCAGGAAAAGAATACGTAGCTGTTGATGTACGGACCTCTGGAGAAGCTGCAATGATAGGTATGACCATGCCGGGCAGCATGGCTATTCCAATTAACGAGCTTTTTACAGAGGAAAACCTGAAACGTCTTCCCACTGATAAGATGGTGGTGATGATCTGTAAGTCCGGTGCTCGCGCCACGGTTGCCGGAACAGCCCTGCGTCATATTGGCTTTGATAATGTCTACATCCTCAAAGGAGGATTGCAGGCATTAAGTGCGGCCTATGGGCCAAAAGAAGGTGCTTCTCTCCCAAAAAAATAAAGGGAGTACTGTTGTCGCATTGTTTATCCCATCTCAGATGAGGTGGGATTTTTTCCTTCAGTACGGTGCAAGCAAGGTATCCCGATACTGCTCAATAAAGGCATCAATATCCTGTTGCCATGTCTGCATGAGATTCAGGTCTTGCGTTTTGAGGACGCTGTTTTCCAGGATGGAATTTGCTGGCCGGTGGGCCGGGGTAGGGTATTCTTTTGTAGTGCAAGGTTCAAGAGAAAATGGGATTCCCAGAGATTGCAAAAAATATTTAGCCCCTTCATACCAGGTACTGGAACCCTCAGCAGTAGCATGAGCAATACCAGTGAGATCTGAAGCGAGGAGCAGATCAATCTGACGGGCCAAAGTCATGGTCCAGGTTAAAGAACCGTATTGGTCATTCACCACCCGGATGGTTCGTTCTGAATCAGCCATTGCCAACCGCAACATTGTCTTGAGAAAATTATTACCGCCTATCCCATAAAGCCAGGAAGTGCGCAGGATAAAAAAATTATCCATCTTGTCCCGGATTGCTTGTTCTCCAGCTAACTTGCTTTTTCCATAGGCAGATAATGGGGCAACTGAATCCAGCTCTGTATAGGCTTGGGGAATCGGTTTGTCTCCTGCAAAAACATAATCTGTTGAGATATGGATAAGTCGCACACCTTTTGCAGCACAGACCTCAGCCAAATAGCCCGGCCCTTGAGCATTAACAGCCCAGCAGGCTTCCTGGTCATCTTCACAGGCATCTACCGCTGTATAGGCAGCACAATTGACCAGCACATCTGGTTGCAAGGTTTGTATTTCACGCTCAACCTGTGCTTGGTCGGTAATATCAAGCTGTCCCGAGGTTCGGCCGTGGACAGTATTTTTTTCACCTATAATCTTGAGACAATCCTGTCCCAGCTGACCGCCTGCACCTGCTATTAAGATATTCATGATTTTTCGTTAAAAACACTCAGGGTGTTACCCTGAGCTGGTCAGATATAGCCCCGTTGGGGCTTTTTTTTATGTCACTTGCTCAGGTTCCCGGATGCTCACCACCAGGAATCAATGCCCTGAAAGGGCAATATATAATAGCCCAGGGTAACACCCTGGGTATACTATATTTTATTTATATAACCAGCCCATTTTTTGCCCCTGGAATTTTTCTCTCTTCCAGGATTGATATCAAATATTGACCATATTGATTTTTCAACATAGAGTCTGCAAGTTCTGTAACCTGTTCAGCAGTAATATAGCCCTGGCGATAGGCAATTTCTTCAATACAGGCAATCTTCAGTCCCTGACGATCCTGCACAGCCTGGACATAACTGGATGCCTGCTGCAAGGATTCATGGGTTCCGGTATCCAGCCAGCAAAAACCGCGGCCCAGCAGTTCCACAGTCAATTTTTCCTGTTCAAGATAGCAGGAGTTAACATCTGTAATCTCCAGTTCTCCCCGTGGCGAAGGTTTGATGGAGGCGGCAATATTAACCACTGAGTTATCATAAAAATATAAACCAGGCACTGCGTAACGGGATTTGGGTTTTTCTGGTTTTTCCTCAATGCCTCTCACCTTTCTGTCTTTATCAAATTCAACAACGCCATAGCGCTCTGGGTCTTTGACTAAATAGCCAAAAATAGTGCCGCCATCTGTCAATTTGCTGCATCGCTGTACAATCCCGGCAAAACCTTGGCCAAAAAAGATATTATCGCCTAACACAAGGGCAACCGGGTCATTGGCAATAAAGTCTTTGCCAATGAGAAAGGCTTGTGCCAGTCCTTCCGGACGGGGCTGTTCAGCATAGGAAATATTCAATCCAAGCTGCTCTCCAGCTCCAAACAACTCAATAAATCTTGGCAAATCGCTTGGCGTGGAAATAATCAAAATATCGCGGATTCCTGCCAGCATAAGCACAGAAAGCGGATAATAGATCATCGGTTTATCATAGACAGGGATCAGCTGCTTACTCATCACTTTGGTTAACGGATAAAGCCGGGTTCCAGAACCACCTGCAAGAATAATACCTTTCATTTTTTCTCCAAATTATCTTCAAATCCACCTGAAAAGCACTTGTTCCTTGCATCAGGGGCTAATTGTATGATATGAATTACCTACTTATTATTTTCCTTATTGCTCAAATGTAACGCTTGAGTATAACGTATTTATTGTTGTTGATCAAAATTTGTTTGTTAAAATTTTTTCATTTTTTAGAGGTCAGTTATGTCGGAATCACTCAAATGTTTTACAGCCTATGATGTCCGGGGACGTGTGCCGGATGAGCTGAATAATGATATTGCCGCCCGTATCGGACTGGCCTTTTGCCGACAAATTGATGCTGGCAAGGTCGTTATAGGGCATGATATTCGGCTATCCAGCCCGGAAATCAGCGAATACCTCTGTCAGATACTGACGAGGGCTGGAATTGATGTTATTGATATAGGGCTGTGCTGCACTGAAGAAATCTATTTTGCTGTCTTTGAGGGAGAGGGTAATGGGGTTGATGGCGGGATAATGATAACAGCCAGTCATAACCCTGCTGATTATAATGGTATGAAATTTATTGGTAAAGGTGCCCGCCCCATATCTGCGGACTCCGGCCTGCTGGAGGTGGCTGAAAAAGCTGGTTCTGATGAATGGTATCAGAGTGCCCTGCCGCAACAGCCAGATCATATTGGCAAGCATAGTAAAATGCCTAATAAACACCTCTATATTTCGCACCTCCTTTCCTCACTCAAGAAGGAAACCTTACAGCCGCTTACCATTGTTAGTAACGCAGGCAACGGCTGTGCAGGACCTGTGATTAATCTTTTAGAACAGCACCTTCCCTTTACTTTTATTCAGCTTAACCATGAACCAGACGGCAGTTTTCCCCAAGGGGTGCCTAATCCTCTCTTGCAGGAAAATCGGGAAGAAACGGCCCAGGCTGTGCAAGAACATGGGGCAGACCTGGGGATTGCCTGGGACGGAGATGCTGATCGTTGCTTCCTTTTTGATGAAACCGGTCGGTTTATTGAAGGGTATTATATTGTTGGCCTGTTAGCTGCTGCAATACTGAAACGTCATCCTGGGGCAACCATCCTCCACGACCCCAGGTTGATATGGAATACCCAGGAGATTGTTCAGGCCGCAGGTGGCAAGGCAGTTATGACCAAGACCGGACATGCCTTTATTAAAGAGGCAATGCGCAAAGAGCAGGCAATCTACGGTGGGGAAATGTCGGCCCATCATTATTTTCAGGACTTTGGTTATTGTGATTCAGGTATGCTTCCTTGGCTGCTGGTTGTCCAACTGATCTGCGAGCAGGGCACTTCTCTTTCTGCGCTGATTGATGAACAGATGCAAGCCTATCCGGTGAGCGGGGAGATAAACTCCACAGTTGCTGATCCTGATGCGACGATTAAGCGCGTAGAAAAACTGTACAGTGACGGTGAAAAAGATTATACTGATGGCCTTTCTGTTGCTTACCCGGACTTTCGTTTTAACCTCCGGAAATCCAATACCGAGCCAGTCCTTCGTCTCAATGTAGAGACCCGTGCTGATACAAAACTCTTACAGGAAAAAACTGAGGAGCTGCTCGCCCTGATCCTGGGGTAATTCTTAAAAAATACATATCAAAAAATATGCGCATTCAACCTGTTATCCTTGCTGGTGGCACTGGTACCCGTCTCTGGCCTTTTTCCCGGGAGCTGTACCCTAAACAACTCCTCAGTCTGATTGGCGAACATTCTCTTTTGCAAACAACCCTGATTCGGGTCAGCCTTATCCCGGATGCCTTGCCGCCGCTTATTGTTGTGGGCGAAGAGCACCGTTTTCTAACCCGTTCCCAGGTTGAAGAACTGAACCTTTTTCAGAACTACCAGCTCCTTCTTGAGCCCCTTGGCAAAGACACTGCCCCGGCAGTCTGTGGTGCAGCCCTGTTTGCCCAACAACAGAACCAACAGGGAGGGGATGATATCCTGTTACTGGTTTTGCCGGCAGATCATCTTATTGCCCGGCCAGATGATTTTATCAAGACTGTACAGCAGGCAAAAGAACTTGCCAAACAAGGCAGACTTGCCACCTTTGGTATTGTGCCGGATCGCCCGGAAACCGGATACGGCTATATCCGCAGAGGTGCAGAGCATGCTGTTCAATCCTTTGTGGAAAAACCTGACTTGCCAACAGCAGAGCAGTATCTTGCAGACAAGAATTATTTCTGGAACAGTGGCATGTTTGCCTTTCCAACAGAGCTGCTCCTTGCTGAACTACAGACATACACCCCTGATATTGTCTCCTGTATGCAAGAAGCTGTGAAAAAAGGGACTCCTGATGGAGTCTTTTTCCGCTTTGATCCTGATTCTATGCAGCAAAGCCCGGCTGATTCAGTGGATTATGCTCTGATGGAAAAAACAGACAAAGCAGTGGTGGTTGAGGCTGATTTTGGCTGGAATGATATTGGTTCCTGGCGGGCCCTTTGGGAAGTCACTGAAAAAGACCAGGGCGGTAATGTGGTCAGTGGTGATGTGCTCCTTGAAGATGTTAAAAATTGCCTTATCCGCTCTGAAGATACCTTGGTGGCTGCAATCGGTTTACGAGACACCCTTGTGGTGGAAACCTCTGATGCGGTCTTGGTCGCTCCTATGGATCGGTCTCAGGATGTAAAGAAGATAGTCAATAAAATCAAAAAACAAAAACGGACCGAGTTTCATAGCCATCGAACAGTGTATCGGCCCTGGGGCAGTTACACCACCCTGGAGATCCATGATCGTTTTCAAATAAAACGGATCACTGTAAGCCCAGGTGCCCGGCTTTCCTCGCAGATGCATCATCATCGCCACGAGCATTGGGTTGTTGTCCGGGGAACTGCCCGTGTAGAAAACGGTGAACAGGAGATCCTGCTGCGGGAAGACGAGTCAACCTATATCCCTTTGGGAACCACCCATCGTCTGGAAAACCCTGGTGTGATCCCTTTGGAGCTTATTGAAATCCAGATCGGAAGCTATCTTGGGGAAGACGATATTGTCCGCTTTGACGATGAATACGGACGGAATGCTTAACCCAAGGGGATACTTAACTCAAGGCAGTGAATATAACTATGCCTGAACAATCTGGAAAAACTGAAAAGAACACTCCCATTTCTGTTGGTGTTGCCATGAGTGGCGGTGTTGACTCCACGGTTGCTGCTGCAACCTTGCTGGAACAGGGGTTTGCTGTTCATGGTTTTTTTATGAAATTGCCCCTGCCTGGCATTGATGAGCAGATTGATAAGGTTCAGGCGGTTACTGATCAGCTTGGGATTCCGTTCCATTTGGTGGCAATGGAGAAGGACTTTATCCAAAAGGTTATTGCTTATTTTTGTGCTGCATATCGCCAAGGCCGGACTCCTAATCCCTGTGTGATCTGTAACCGGATCATTAAATTTGGCCTGCTGACCCAGGCTATGCATGCCCAAGGCATGGAAAAAACAGCAAGCGGTCATTATGTAGGGCGAGAGCAGCGAAAAAACACTGTTCTTCTCCGACGTGGTAAGGATCCCAAAAAAGATCAATCATATTTTCTTTGCCGTCTTACTCCTGAGCAGCTCCGGCACAGCCTTTTTCCTCTGGCTGATCGCCGGAAACAAGATATTTATCTCCAGGCAAGGTCCTTGGGTTTTAGCCAATTTAATGGCGATGAGAGCCAGGATGTCTGCTTCCTTGCCCAACAGGATCTGGCATCCTTTCTTAATGAGCAAGGACTCCAGGAAGTACAAGGAGATATTGTGACAACAGACGGTAAAATCCTGGGAACGCATGAGGGGATTTGGAAATATACAGTAGGCCAGCGCAGAGGTCTGGGAATACCTGATGCAACGCCTTGGTATGTGGTTGGGCTGGATGCACAAAAGAACCAAGTTATTATTGGAAAAAATGACGCGCTGTTTCAAACAGAACTCAGCCTTTCTGATATGCAATGGCAGCTGGATGTACCAGTACCTTGGCATGGCAAGGTGCAGCTTCGTTCCCGACACCAGGCCGCGGTTGCAGAGGTACATCCTGGGAAAAACGGAACCTGGCAGGTTTGTTTTCAAGAGCCGCAACGGGCTGTGACGCCAGGCCAATTTGCAGTCATGTATCAAGAGGATACCGTGGTGGGATCAGGAGTTATAATCTCGTGAGGTAATCTCCTGAGAGCTTTCTGATACTACCTCATTGCAGCAATGCTTTATATTTTTTATTGCCTGCTTCAATTCTGACTTACTTGTCATTATGGATTTTATCCAACTGGATTGCCTCCAACTCTTAGGATTTCTCGCAGCATTTTTAATGTTCTCAACTTTTTACATGAAGAACATGATCCCGTTGCGAATCATTGGCATGGCAAGTAATGTGGCTTTTATTCTCTTTGCAGTCAATTCAGAGCCTAAAGTCATGCCCTTGGTTGTTCTTCATACCGTCCTGCTGCCGATGAATTTTTTTCGGTTGATTCAAATGCTCAAGCTGGTCAAACAAGTCCGTTCAGCATCTGAAGATGATATGTCCTTTGAGTTTATGATTCCTCACATGCATAAAGAAACATTCGAAAAAAACGATATTGTTTTTCGGCGCGGCGATAAAGCGGAAAAAATATATCTCCTCAAATCAGGCATTCTGACAGTGGATGAACTTGATATTATTATTCAGCCTGGAGAACTCTTTGGAGAAATGGGGGTTTTTGCCAGTGAGCAATTTCGTCTGGCCACCTTACGGTGCGGCAGTGAGGTTGAATTGCTCTCTATGACGGACACCCAAATCAAACAGCTGTATTATCAAAATCCTGAATTTGGTTTTTATCTTATCCAGCTCTTACTCAAGCGTTTCTCGCAAAACGAAGGACAGAGAGAAAAAAGCACCACTGAGCCTGTCCGAACCTAAAAAGTCGTAACGTTATGCCTCTTCCTCTCCTTCCTCCTCGGCTTTATCCAGGAGACAGTATCGGTGTTATCTATCCTGCTGGTCCGGTGCGCGACCAGGCACGTCTGGAAAGCGGCCTGCAAATACTGCGGGGGCTGAATCTCCGTGTCCGCCATTATCATCCTGACAACAGTGGCCCTGACTATCTTGCTGCAAATGATGAACAACGTGTCCGAAATTTTCATCATCTCTGGAACGACGAGACAGTCAAGGCCCTGATAGCAGCCAGGGGAGGATATGGCTGCCTGCGCATTATCAGAATGCTGGAGCCTGATCTTCTTCGCTCTAAACCTAAATGGCTGATTGGTTTCAGTGACCTGACAGTGGTGCTCAATGGCATTTCTGCTGCAACCGGCTTGGTCACCCTGCATGGGCCTATGGTGACTACCCTGGCAAATGCTGACGCAATCTCTCTCCAACGTTTTAAAGAGGCTCTGAGTAATAGATTTCAGCCGCTGGCACCGACCAGGGATCTGGAAATTCTCCGTTCAGTTCCAGGAGAAAGAGGGCAGGGGAGGCTTGCTGGTGGCAACCTGACCACCCTTACCCATATGATGGGTACGCCCTGGCAGCCTGATTTAACCGGTAAAATCCTTTTTCTTGAAGATACAGGCGAACCACTCTATAAACTGGATCGTATGTTGACGCATCTTGCCTGTTGCGGGGTATTGGATAAGCTTGCCGGGCTTCTCCTTGGTGTTTTTGACCCTGGTCATTATGATCGTTTGGAAATTCTCCGTTTGAATGAACAGGCCTGGAAACGTGTTCTGGAACTCACTCAGGGAACTGAGTATCCCATCTGGGGCGGGTTGCCTATTGGTCATCAACAGGGTAATGTAGCCTTGCCCATTGGCATGGAGGCTGTAATGGACAGCTCAAACGGAACTTTGGGGTTTCTTCCCCAGAGCTGCCAGGTGCTCTGAAAAAAAAGGGGTGCTTAAACTTTAAGCAATGCTAAATATTGCGATTTTAATACTAGAAATCAGCTGTTTGATATTTTCATTAATTTTTGCTTCTCTTTGGATAAGCAATCCAAATGGAAATTACGAACCATACTTAGTATGGTTGGGTGTAGTAAAATTGCCAGAAAGAGGTCTTGGTTCAAATTATAAAAAAATATCCGCTAACGCGGGCTGATCGCCCGCAACCCGATAAAATATGAGTTGAGCCGTTCCTCAAGCAGAATGAAAGTAGCGAATAACTTTCAGGATACAAAGGGCGGACTCTTGTATCCGCCAGACAGGGAGTGACAACATATAGGGGTGCCCCGGCGGTATCCGGCAGCCCCTGCCTTGACCGTCTGAAAAACAGCATAGGTTTTGCCTTTCAAAATACAGGTATTTTGACATACAAAATATGGGTATTCTTATTCACGAAAATAAAAAGCCCGTAGTTTGTTGCGGGTGAGCGGAGCAACCCTCGACATATCTGACTCGCCTTAGTAAGGCACTCATTTACTCATTTTGCAGGCTGTCCCGCCTAAGCTGATAGCCAGATGGGATGAAGTTTTAATGCCTGTTCTGCCAACGGAGCGGCTACGGTAATCATATATTACCTGTCGCCCATAACCGAAAGGAGCACAATGAAATCGACAAAGAAAAAAGCCTTGTTTTGTCTTCTGGCATCCTTCTTCCTCTTTGCCTGTGATAAGAAAGAGAAGGAAGAGGTGCCGCCGCTAAAACAGGAGGCCCCAAAACCCGTAACCATGCTTGATGTGGTGCCAGCAGATACCATTTTTTTCTCTGGTGGCTTGCAACCCTTTCCACTCACTGAAACACTTCAATGGAGTGCTGATAATTTTGCTTTTATCAAAGAACTTGACCCGGACACTCTTTATCCTCTTCAGCAGGATGTAAAAATTCCTGGGCAACGTATGGCTGTCCAGCTTTGGCTTGATTATTATGCAATGATGGTCTCTCCAGAGACAGAAATGGAAAAATGGGGCATCCAGGAAAAACCCTTGCTCGCCACCTATACTGTTGGACTGGCTCCAGTTTTACTGCGTATCAGTTTAAAGGATGTTCAGGCTTTTCAGAAAAAAGTTGATGCACTGGAGGCAAAAGCCGAAGTTACCAGCACACATGAAACCCTGGGCAAGGCCAGCTACCGCCGTTATGCATTAACTGAAAAAAATGAAAAGCATCCATCAGTGGATCTTATCATTGGTGTGGATAATGAGCGTAAGCATGCTGTATTTATGTTGGATATTGGCGTTGATAGCGAACAGACTCTGGCCATTGCCCTGGGCCAACAAAAGCCTGAAAAAGCACTTGCTGAAACAGGGCGGGTTGAGGCCTTAATAAAGCAGTACAAACTGCACCCTGCCTGGGTTGGTTATCTTGACCATCAGCAACTCATTACCGGTCTGATCACCAAAGAAGGCAACAGTGTTGCAAAGATGATGCAGAGCCTTACACCGCAAATACAGGGAACCACACCCTTGCTGGATGAATTACAAACCGAGGGTTGTCGTAATGATGTAGTGGCTATGGGCAAGAACTGGCCGCAAACGGTTTTCGGATACACAGCATTAGAACTGGCCGCACCCCCATCCCGGATTAATTCGCTTATTGTTGTTGAAAATAAAGACAAAGCACTCTTGGATGGCCTGCAATCTCTTCGTGGCTTTGTTCCTCAATATGTAAAAAATCCTGCTCAAGCACCGATTGCTGCTTTTGGCCTTGGTCTGAATATAGAAAAAATCGCTCCTTTCCTTACTGAGCGGTGGACAGCCATTACCCAGAAGCAGTATAGCTGTTCTTTTCTCAAAGAAATGCAAGAAGATGTAAAATCTCAGCAGCCAGCTGCCCTTGCCATGATGACAGGGATGGCTCCTGGTGTACAAGGACTTGCCCTTTCGCTGATGTCTCTGGAGCTAGAAAACGCAGAACAAGCTGATGCTCCTCCTATGCCAAAGACCGTTGATGCCTTGATCAGTCTGGCAGTGAAAAATCCAACAAACTTTGTGCAGATGATTGGTACTTTTTTCCCACCACTTGCCGAGTTACAAATCCCTGCTGATGGCACCCCGGTTCAGCTGCCCTTACCTGTGCCGCTTCCGTTTCCAGTGATGGCGGCAATAAACGGCTCTCACCTGACTGTATATGTTGGTGAACAATCTCAGGCCTTATCTCAGGCCTTGGGTTCAGAGTCTTTAGAGGCTTCCAAGGGCCTGCTTGCAACAAATGTTGATTATGGCAAGTATTACAGTCTAATTGGAGATAGTTTAACCAGCCTGGATATTCCTGATGCCCAAAAGCCGGAAACCCAGGCTGTTTTTGAGGCAATGAAAGACGTGAATATGCAGATGCAGATGAACATGGATGTAACAGAACGCGGTATTGAATTCCAGGTAAACATGGCAACAACAGAGTGATAAGGAATTCATTGTCGTAGGGGCGAACCTCTGTGTTCGCCCTATGATGCTTGCAACACAAGGTATGAAAATACGGCCTGACTCCAGAGAGTCAGGCCGTGCCTTTGTATATAACCACACGAAACAATTTGATTCATGAAAAATATCCCTGCGCATATTATTCAGCGTGACCCTGACCAAAAAGAATTTCTCCAGGCTGTTTCTGAGCTGCTTGAAACAGTCCAGCCGGTGTTAGATCGCAATCCAGAGTACCGTAGCCAGGCAATTATTGAACGTATCACTGAACCGGAACGAGCCATTATTTTTCGGGTTCCCTGGATGGATGACCAGGGCAGGGTGCAGGTGAACCGGGGATTCCGGGTTGAGATGAATTCGGCCATTGGGCCCTATAAAGGCGGTCTGCGTTTTCACCCCTCAGTTACCCTGTCCATTATCAAGTTTCTTGCCTTTGAACAGGTATTTAAAAACAGCCTGACCACCTTACAAATGGGAGGAGGGAAGGGCGGAGCAGATTTTGATCCCAAGGGACGCTCAGATGCAGAGGTTATGCGTTTTTGCCAAGCTTTTATGACGGAATTATCCCGTCATATCGGCCCAGATACTGATGTTCCTGCCGGAGATATTGGAGTGGGAGCCAGGGAGATAGGATATCTTTTTGGGATGTATAAAAAAATACGTAATGAATTTACAGGAGTTATTACAGGAAAAGGATTAGATTGGGGGGGAAGCCTTATCCGACCACAGGCCACTGGCTATGGTATGGTCTATTTTACCGCAGAAATGCTGGCAAAGAATAACGAGTCTCTGGAAGGAAAAAAATGCCTGGTTTCTGGCTCTGGAAATGTGGCCCAATACACCGCAGAAAAGGTCCTCCAACTGGGTGGTCAGGTGCTGACCTTATCTGATTCATCTGGTTATATTTATGATGAAGAGGGCATTGATGAAGAGAAACTTCAGCATGTTATGCAGCTGAAAAATATCCGACGGGTCCGGATTCATGAATATTGTGAAAAATACCCAAATGCCACATACACCGAAGTTAACCCTGAGCTTGATTATAATCCGCTTTGGAACCATCAGGCTGACTGCGCCATGCCCTGTGCAACCCAAAATGAAATTAACAAGCACGATGCCCAGCATCTCCTGAATAATGGGGTTGGTCTTGTCTGTGAAGGGGCTAATATGCCTTGTACTCCTGATGCCATTGATATGTTTCTTCACAACAACATTCTTTATGGTCCTGGAAAAGCAGCAAATGCTGGCGGAGTTGCAGTGTCTGGATTGGAGATGTCGCAAAACTCTATGCGGCTTGCCTGGTCGGAACAAGAGGTAGATAACCATCTTCGTAGAATCATGAAGTCTATCCATACAACCTGTATTGATGCTGCTGAAGAGTATGGGCTCTCGAATAACTATTTAGCAGGGGCTAACATTGCCGGTTTTGTGAAGGTAGTGAATGCCATGCTTGACCAGGGACTGGTCTGATTTTTTTTCATAACTAGGTAATGTGGCTGCAGAAGTAATGACAGTAGACGATTTTACCCAACAAAATGAAGATAGCCTTCGCAATTCGCTCGAACAATATTTTGTTGATATAACATCAGAGTGTCCTTATGGGATGCCTCAACACGCTGTGTATCATCAGGCCTTTTTTGGGTCTTTACCGGATACAACTATGGAGTTTTTCTTTCGAAACGGGTACCGAAGGAATGGAAATTGTATGTATTCCATGCGCTGTGCAGGCTGCCAAAAATGTATTCCTATCCGGTTACATCCATATCGTTTTTCAAGAAATCGTAACCAAAAGCGGGTATGGGCAAAAAATAAGGATATCAGTGTTGGTTTGGCACCGTTGACCATGTCTGGTGAAAATCTTGCCTTGTTGGATCGGTTTCTTAAAAAACGTTTTCCAGATGGGCGCGCCAATGCAGAAAGCTATTACAGTGGTTTTTTTATTACCTCAATGACCAAGTGTTTTGAAATTCGTTATCGGGTTGCGGATCAATTGCTTGGAGTGGCCATTGTTGACTGTTCTGATAACTGGCTCAATGCGGTGTATTTTTATTTTGATCCTGATCAAGGCGATCGCAGTCCAGGAACGCTGAATATTCTCTATCTTATAGAATTTTGCCAACGTCACAAAATCAACCACCTGTATCTTGGTTACTGGATTGATAAGGTTCAGGGGATGCAGTACAAAACAGCTTTTAAACCGCATGAACTGCTTATTAATGGAAAATGGGAAGGTGTTGCCAGGTAAAAAATATCTAGAACTGAAAATTATGCTATTTTAAGCTCTTACAGAATAATTTAACATAATATATATTATGCGACATTATATGTATCATTTTAAAATTAGGGAATTTTTACTTTAACGCTGATTTGCCTCTGCCCTTTCTGTATACATCGTTCGTTTTCGTTTATTCTTGCTGTTCTTCTTTCTGATGGCTCTAATGGTTTTAGAAAAAAAAGTGCGCTGCATCATTCGGCTTTCATTAACCGAATAATTGTTCAGAAATCCTGTTTTCAAAAATCCCACACGCCGCTTTTAGCGCAAATCATCCCCTTTCCCAGGAAAACCCTTCTAAGTAAAAAATTTATATCTCCTTGTTATTTTTAGATTTGGTCTAGGTCGCAGGCCGGGGGGAACGCTCTCAATATTTTTCTTTGCACTGCTAAAAAAAATACCAACCAAGTACACTGCGCCCTGCCCTATAGATTATCCAGGATCAGCTTGTCGTACAACTCTGTGCCCCAATCCCAGGTATCATGGATGGACAGGCCGTGGAACAGTTCCTTCTGTCCCTCGAACATAGCCTGTAAAGTGGAGAGAAAAAGGCTCTTACCGAAACGGCGTGGCCTGGAGAGAAAATAATATTTGCCGTTGTTGATTAGCTCAAAGGCGATTTTTGTTTTATCAACATGATACCGAAGGATTATGTTCCGCTATCAGTTGACGCAATGCATCAGATTCAGGTTTGATGGAATAAATGATCGTACTGTCCAGGAGCATAACTTACTCCCTGCCCGGCAATGGCCGGTCTTTTCGAATTTCCCGCTGCCAAGCTGCCGGATCATCAATATGCGACAAAGCTCGTCTGTCTGCCATCCGTTGAAGAACAGCCGCCATGCGCTTCCCCTGACTGCTTTTTGCTTTGCTCTGATTTTGCAAAAAAAGCCCCTGCTCCCAAGCAAGCTAAGTGAGCAACGACTGCATGAGCTGGAATTTATCCGCCTGCGGTAATGATTCAACAAGCTTGCAGTTCCACGTCAGCAGGAAGTCAATCTTGTAATATGAAGCATAGGCCAGATGGAGCGCGTCTCCTTTTAATACCTGCGGCATCAGATAGTTGTCTTAATAGACCTGCGCTATCTGTTCGATTTCATTGTTTGGAGGAAGAAGGGCGTTCTCTACTGCGCATCTCAGGATTTCCTTTTTTCTTGGATAATCGCCTTCAGACAGCTCGTTGAAGGTTTCTTCTGAAATCCACAGGTCAAAGTTGCTTCGTTCTTCATTCCACCATTTTCCGGTTACATCAATATACATTCTGATGCGTTCCCGATCATCGAATAAATAGCTGGGGATAGTGGTATCCAAATAGACAGACTTTTTCATCTTGATCTGCTCAAATCTTATTTAAGTTTAGCAGGGCTGGCAAAATTCTGCAAAGCGCATCCTCAATCGGCAACGGCCTCATAGCCGGGCAGGGATTTTATGGTAGAGGGATCAAGAGGCGGCGGGAATTCCACGTTCAGGAGCTGGGCGATTTGGTCGGTGAGGTTATCTCTCCAAACCGAACCACAGGCTTCCCTCCTCTACAATTTCAGCAAAATGTTTTGCTGAAAAGCCATGTTCGAACAAATCATCTCTGGAATGATTGTCATTTTCATGTAGAAGATTTCTTAATAAATATCGTTCATTTCGTAAAATCACCGTTAACCCTTCCAGAGAAACTTTGAGAAATCCATCAATAAGAGTTTGATCATACTCAATCGAAGTATCAACAATCCAAGAATGGAGTACGATATCTTTCGCCTGTCCTGAAATACAAAGATTGGCACGAAGTTCTCCGTCTTCTTCTATTGCCGACAAGAGTGCTTTACGCTTCCTTCTGAGTTGCCGGGCGGCTTTACGTAATGTCGTAGTGTAGTAAATCCAGGCGTCTTGTAATGTTTTCCTGATATAGGTCGATTTAACTTCTATAAGGAATATATGTCGTTCTAAATGACAAATCAGATCCATCTCTCCTGGGTCCGCGTCAAGTAATTTTGGCGGGTTATACCCTATAACAACGTTGAAACTTTTACTCTTAAATAACTCCCCTAATCGATGCTCAATGCGGTGGGTTTCATCATTGCGGTCAATACGGCGACAGCCAATCCGACGTAAATTATTTACAGCCGCTGTTGCATTATTCTGGAGGGCCATTAACCATGGAAGCTGGAATCCGTAACTGCCCAGTTGTAAAATCGGACGTTCATGAAATTCAGGTACAGGCATACTCGGATGCTTTTTCAAACGAACTGCAACCGAATAAAGGTCATTAGTCCAGAATGACAGAATAGCTTCTGCTGCTTTAATATCGCCTTTAGGATGAGTATCAGAAACCGTCCATGATTTAATACGTTCTGCTTTTTCAGCAGGTTCTGCCCAAGTCAGTGGAAAACGATTCTCACCTTCTGCAATGCCAGCAATCAAGAGCTGTCCGAGCGCGTTGAGCCAATTACCGGTCGTTTGATGGTAATAATCTATAAATTGGTCAATATAACAGGTTTTAAAAAAAGCAGTCATCAGCGCAAGCGAATGAAGAACTTTAAAAAGGTCAACTCGTGTCCCTTTATTTACTTCAATATCATCACTAAAACCATATATTTCATATAGTTTTAAATATACCTGATTCGCTTTTATATATGCCTCGCGATTACCTGCATCATTCTCAGGAGTGCCAAAGGGTGTATCGTCAAGTTTTAATGCAGCATATTCAACTAGAGAACGATTAAACCAATATTGCTGGAGCATCTTCAGCTTTCTACCATTCTTATCCCATTCAGACTCCGTAGAAATACCACCTTGATAAAGGGCAGCAATTCAGAGCCTAAACTTTTTTCAATATGAGAATAGCGCAATGAGAAATTTTGGGCGCAACTATCCCGCCTC
>JAABTP010000082.1 GCA_011389815.1 Desulfobulbaceae bacterium
AGGAATAGTCAAAAAATAAGCAACTTGTTGTTTTTGCATAACTTTGACTTTTTATGTCACGAACTTGGGTTAGGGGTATAGAAGCCGCCCCCCTTTATTCCCCCTACCAAAAAGCAGAACCCCATGCAGACCTAAATGCAGGATAACCACCCGAAAGTGTTTAAGATGCACACCCTGCATACCTTTTCGTAAACTTCCTCTCACTCAACAGACTATATCCCCACCCCAAACAGCACCGCAACAGTTTTCATCCTCACTAATCCACTACACATCCCCTCAAAATCCTGCTAAGATACCACCTGATAAATGAAAACTATGAAAGCAGGTCAACACCATGACAAATCAGCCCCTCTCAAAGCTCCAGAAGCATATTTTAACGCTCGCTGAACAGAAAGAGTATGTTCCACTATACAGACGTGCTGCAAAGCTGGTACGGCTTTATTCCGAATCGAATGACGATCAGAGCGAACCAGTCCGCTTTCACGAATCATGATCATGTCCGCAGAAAGATCAGGGCGGCGCGGGTGGGTATCTGTAAATCCTTCAACCGGCTGGCAGCGCGGGGCCTGGTTCGCCGGGTGCATGAGCCGCACCACTGGAGTACAGTAACCCTGAACAAGGCAGAGCGAATTATTCACACTGTAAGAGGGGGACGGAGCATGGGTAATTACTTGGCCCCTAAAGGGGGGGGGCAGCATCATGACATGATGGAAGCGGTTGACCGGATCAATGATAAATGGGGCCGGGATACTCTGTGCTATGGGTGTACAGGTCTGCGCAGGGAATGGCGTTCCAAACGGTTGATGAAATCACCGGCATATACAACGGAATGGAAAGAGCTGCCTGTTGTCAGGGCTTAAATGGGGCGAATAACTCTTTACATCCCTGCATGAACAGCTTAACATATGCATAGAGAAAGGTTCCTTCCTGATGATAAGAAACCAAGGGTTTCTTCTGCAAGGATAGTCGGGGGGGTCAGATCGGGCAGCTTTCCAGGAGGCTGCCCGTTTTTATATCTCCAGTTCGCTCTTTATCCCGTCCCGCAACGCATCATAAAAAACACTGTCCCCTGATTCCCATTTTCTGAAAATCGCCCAGTTGCAATAATCCGCAAGCTGTAGCCCCATATTTGAAAGAGGTTTCCGGGATTGTGCCGGGGATTAGCAGTGTGGGGGCTGGAGCGCAAGGCAAGAAAAAAGGGGTTAACTCAATAATGAGCTAACCCCTTGAAGTTCCTTGGTGCGCCTGGCAGGATTCGAACCTGCTACCCTCGGATTCGTAGTCCGATACTCTATCCAGATGAGCTACAGGCGCAATTGCATACACTCTTTATCATTTTGAGAGGTATTATGCAAGCTGTTTTTCTTCAGATAGGTTGATTTTTTTTGCTGCTTCAAGGGGGAACCTTCTGATGTTGGCTAATGGACTGATTCCCCTTATTGTGATGTATCGGTATAGGCGATTTGAGGATGACAGGCAACCAGATACAGTGGATGATAGGTGAGGCGTACAGCCTGATCAATTTGAAATCGTTTGCTGTATTCCTGGCAAAAACTGTGGAGTTCTTTGCGGGTCCAGGGAGTACTCTTGATGGAATTGACTCCTGTCTGGCGGAGATGATTGAGGATATCACGGGGCTTGGGGAAAAGAAAAACCTCTTTTTCCTGGTGGCTTTCTTTGAGAATGCTCTGTTGCTCCAGAAGAGATGCTATTTCAGGCAGGGAAAAATAATCAAGTCCTACTCCTGTAAGTTCTCTGATTTCCGGTAAATTTCCGGGGCCATAGAGGGAAAAGGCCAGGATACCTTCCGGGGCAAGGGCGGCAAGAAGCCTGGTCAGAGTCTGTTCTAAATCATTAAGCCAGTGAAAGGTGGAAGACGAAATGATCAGATCAAAAGTCCCTGGCAAAGGAAGTTTTTCTATATCCCCTGGCAGGAAGTGGATCTCGTCACAGGAGGTGGTAAGGCTCTGTGGAAGGCGTTGGGCAAAATCCGGCATCAGATCATTAAGAACCAGGCTTTGGACTTTGATTCTGCTCTTGTTGAGCAACCGGTTTGTCAGCAGGCCGGTACAGCAGCCGATTTCCAGGACCCTCAAGGGGTGTTGTGGGGTATGTTTGGTTGTCAGGGTCAGGAGTCGGTCAGCCACCCGATGCTGAATAGTGGCCTGGCGGTCATAACTGGCTGCGGCTCGCCGAAATTGTTGGCAGACACGCTGCTTATTGATTTTTTGCATAATAAAAGGTGCGCCTGATACCAGCTTAGGTTAAGGCTTCAACCATTGCTGCCCAGTTGGACCAATGATAAAAAGGAAAATGAGGCAAAGAGAGGGTGCGGCATTGTTTGCGCCCCCAGGCCCGAATCTGATTGCGGGCCGGAAAAATTCGATCCCGACCAGTGATGATCTTGCTGGTGTAGATGTCAGGCGGTCCAGGTTGTATTGCAGAAGCCGTGGCAAGAGCAAGGAGTTCTTGTTGAAGTTCTGCAACTGAACGCTTTCCTTTTTGAAAAGCAGTTAAAAAACGTTTGGCTTCTTCTTTGTCAGAAAACATAGAGTGCTGAAATGCTGCTATGTGGGCTGGAGAAAGTTGTTCTGCCATGTCAGTAAAATGTTGTTCAGGAAGGCCCAGTTTGTCATGGATAGGCTGGCAGGTTCCGCCAAGCGCAATGGCTGAAGCAAGGTGGAGCGAAGGAATTTTTTTTCTGCCCAGCAGGGAGGCTGCTGCCCAAACTCCCATTGACCAGGCCAGGAGATAAAATTTTTGGTATGGTGGGTTGTGCTCCTGAAGGCGTGTAAGCAGACTGGCAATTTTGCCGGGTTCCATCTTGCGATAATCATAAACCATCAGAACATCAACTGGCCCGGCAGCAAGGGCATAAAAAGGTTCCGGGCACATGCCCCAGCCTGCGAAAAAGAGAAGACAGTCTGGGTTCCCCTGTTGTTGGAGCCAGCAATATTTCATGGGGCAGGGGAGGGGGCGAGTTTTAGACGGGCAAGTTCTTTTGCGATTTGTTGGGGCAAAGCTGCCAGCTGATCGGTGTTCATGTTTGCGGTCAAGGAGAGGCGAAGGCGTGCTGTACCACGGGGAACGGTTGGGGTGCGTACAGCCTGTATCCAGACTCCTTGCTGGCGCAGTTGTTCGGCAAGGACAAGAGTTTGTTTTTCGTCACCAATTATCACCGGAATGATATTGCTTTCTCCACCGGTTTGCAGGCCATTTGCCTGGAACCCATGTCGCAGCTGTTGGCCCAGCTGGCCCAGTTTTTTCCGTTCCTTGCTCATTGTTTGGATCTGGGGGAGGATGAAGTTGAGCCAGTGGATATTTACCGGGGGCAGGGCAGTGGTGAAGATGAGCGAGCGGGCAGTGGTGACCAGGTATTTATATATGGTTTCCCCGCAGACCACAAAGGCCCCTTGGCCTCCCCATGCCTTGCCAAAGGTTCCGACCAAAAGATCAATCTGGTCAATAACCTGTTGCTCTTCTGCTAAGCCTGATCCACACCGGCCACGAACCCCGACAGCGTGGGCTTCATCCACGTAGAGGGTTGCACCGTATTGTTCTTTCAGGCGAACCAGAGTGGAGAGGTCGGCGCAATCACCATCCATCGAAAAAATAGATTCTGTGACGATGAATACGGCCTGTTGTTTACAAGGTTTTGCGGTGGAGTTGTGTTTTTTTAGGAGCTGCTCCAGGCGATCATAATCAAGATGGGGAAAGCGGATCATTCTGGCCTCAGAAAGGCGCATTCCATCAATGAGGCTGGCATGACAGAGCTTATCTGCAAGGATTAGATCGCCTTTGCGGGCAAGGGCGGGCAGGAGACCTATGTTAATATGGTAGCCTGAATTGAAAATTAAGGCCTTGTCCTTGTGGTAGTACCGGGTCAGTCTCTCTTCGAGCCGGGCGTATTGATCGTGATTCCCGGTCATAAGTCGAGAAGCGCCACTGCCCAGCCCGTACAGGCTAAGGTTGTTGCTGAGATCTTCTTGCTCAAGATGCGCATAAAATCTTTGCAGCAAAGAAAGATTACTTGCCAGGCCGAGATAGTCATTACCAGCCAGGTTCAGATAGGTACTGTTTTGATGTTGGAGGCAGGCCGAACCCTGAGGGAAGAATGTCAGGAGCTGCCGTTGTACACCCTGTTGAGATAATTCCTGTAATTGTTCTGCTAAGCGGCTGGTCAATGGACCTTCAGTTGGCTTCACAGTCATCCTGCAAATTGTTTGTACATAGATTTTATTGCTCTTCCCGATGATCATTTTCAGACCCCTTTTTTTCTGTGAGCAAAGAAAAAGGAGTATCTTGTTAAGGGCACTATAATATGATATTCAGAAAGAATAGTCAATATATGCAGAATATGCTGTATTTTTGGAGAAAGATACGATATTATAGTGGGGTTTATGATGGTGGCGAGAAGCTTGGCCCTTGCTGCTCTGTTGCGGGCCTTGAGCAGATAGAGATGAAGAAAGCAGGAATTGTCGTACTATGCAGAGTTTATGGAAAGAACAAGAGGCTGAAGCCTGTGAGAATGAGCTTGCCCTACGGGTATACTCGTCCCGTTTATTAGGGCGTGATCCTTCACTGGTCCTGCATGGTGGCGGCAATACCTCTGTAAAAATAACAGAGAAAAATGTTGTCAGAGAAGAGGAAGAAATCCTTTATATAAAAGGCAGTGGTTGGGATCTGGAAACTATTGAAGCCGAGGGGTTTGCTCCGGTGCGTTTGCACCCTATGATTCAGTTGGCAGCCTTAGATAGCCTGACAGATCCGCAGATGGTGAATGAACTCAAGACCCAGCTGACTCGTGCTGATGCTCCAGGTCCTTCTGTGGAAACGATCCTTCATGCTGCTTTGCCCTTTCGTTATGTTGATCATACCCATGCTGATGCAGTTGTAACCATTACTAATACGGCTGATGGTCCTGAGCGTATTGCAGAGATATATGGTGATCAGGTTGTGGTGATTCCCTATGTGATGCCGGGCTTTGATTTGGCCCGTGATGTTGCACGTCTCTTTGCTGAGCAGGCTGGACCCCAGACCATTGGTATGATTTTAATGAACCATGGGGTTTTTTCTTTTGCTGATTCGGCCCAGGAATCTTATGAACGGATGATTCAACTGGTTGATATGGCTGAGCAGTATCTGAAGGCCCATAATGCCTGGGAGCCGGGCACTGTAGCAGGAAAGGATGATATGCAGGTCAACCGTGTTGAGATTGCTGAATTACGCCAAGTGATTTCTGGAAAGGCGGGTAGGCCGATGATTCTCCATGTAACCAACAGTACACGGGGCTGGAGTTTTGCCCGGCGTGAAGATGTGGGGGATATCTCCCAGCAGGGACCGGTGACCCCGGATCATGTAATCCGCACCAAAGCAATTCCCATGCTTGGTCGGGATGTAGAAGAATATGCTCGGCAGTATGGTCAATATTTTCGTACTCATGAGCCTGCTGCCAAAGAACGCAAGATTATGCTGGACCCCGCACCCAGAGTTATCCTGGATCAGGAACTTGGGCTTTGTTGTATCGGTAAATCAGCAAAGGACGCTGCTATTGTCCATGATATCTACGAGCATACAATGGAGTGCATTCTCCGGGCAGAAAAACTGGGTGGCTGGCAGGCCCTGCCCCAAGCAGATCTTTTTGCTATGGAGTACTGGGACCTGGAACAGGCCAAATTAGCCAAGGGAAACAATCCTCCACTCTTTACCGGCGAAGTGGTCTTGATAACCGGAGCAGCTTCAGGAATCGGGAAGGCCTGTGTTGACTCTTTTTTACAAAGAGGGGCCGCAGTTGTTGGTTTGGATATTGATGAACAGGTATGCACGGTTTCTTCAGAATCTGGATTTCTTGGTATTCAATGCGACCTGACCGATGAGGGGCAGGTGCAACAGGCTTTGGACCAAGCTGTTTCCCGTTTTGGGGGACTGGATATGTTGGTGCTTAATGCAGGTATGTTTCCTGCCAGTGCAACAGTTGCTGCGTTGTCCCTGGAAACATGGCAGCAGGTAATGGCTGTGAATCTTGATGCTAACCTTGTTATGCTTCGGGAGTGCTATCCCTTGCTGAAGCATGCTCCAGAAAAAGGACGGGTTGTGATTATTGGTTCAAAAAATGTTCCAGCCCCTGGACCGGGAGCAGGAGCCTATTCTGCTTCCAAAGCAGCTTTGACCCAGTTGATGCGTGTTGCTGCTTTAGAATGGGGAGGGGATGGTATTCGGATTAATACATTACATCCTAATGCGGTTTTTGATACAGGAATTTGGACCGATGAGGTGCTGAAGGCCAGAGCAGAGCATTATGGAATGTCGGTACAGTCCTACAAAAATAATAATCTCTTGCGTGTTGAGGTGCTGAGTCATCATGTGGCTGAGTTGGCATCGGCAATGTGTGGCCCTTTGTTTTCCTGTACAACTGCGGCTCAATTGCCTGTTGATGGGGGGAACGAACGAGTGGTCTGAAAGCATTCCTCCGGGCCTGTGGTCGGGATCAAGTCTTGAAATAACTATGATGTGCATGTTATATTGCTGAGAAGGTAGTTTAAAAAATTTAACAATTCAATATTTTGTATTTTTACTCATACTGTTAAATAGCAAGAATTATTTTTATTAAGATATAGGGCTAATGCTATTGGACTCCGTGATGATATTTTTTGCTGGACAACAGGAAAAAATATGGCATTATACTGATAAGAAGATTTTTATCCTGTAATAGGAGAATATAGAAAACTGAACAGCAGGACTGTTTTTTACCCTTGTACAGTTTTTTGTATTGCTTTTTTTTTGTGTGAATGGTAATTCTCAGTCATAGGAAAGTTTCAGTAGCTGTATACAGTCGGCACCAGAAGAGGCCGCGCTTCTGTTTAGATGTTACTGAGGTTTATCGTGTTGGTTAAAGAATAATTTTTTTTATCTTGATTACTTTTTTTGTGTATTTGTATGACAGTGGATACGCAGAGGGGTAGAGGAGACGTGCGATGAAACAGATGAAGAATGGCGTGGCCATCGGGGCTGTCGCTCTTTTTGCCTTAACAGGTTGTGTAACGGATCTTGCGTATGTACCGCAAAACACAGGGGAGCAACCCTGTGTTAATGAGCCTTGTGACGATGGGGCAGGAAAAGTCTCACCCAAATCGCAGGTTGCCCCAAAGGGTATGGGGTCGGTAGGAGTACCGACATCACCTGGCCCGACGATTAATCAGAAAGCCCCTGATCAGTATTTCGATCAAAATCCTGGTCAATATCCTAATGATGGCCTGCCTGCAAATGTCCAGCCTGGCGAATGTTACTCACGTTGTCTTGCTCCTGCTGTTTATGAGGATGTAGAGGAGGAGATTGAAATCGCTCCGGCCATGGAGCGGACTGAGATTATTCCTGCTGAGTATGAATGGGTAGAAGAGCAGGTTGTTGCTAAAGAGGCTAGCGAAGAAATCAAGGTTATTCCTGCCAAGTATGAGTGGGTTGACGAGCAGGTTGTTGTTAAGGAAGCGTCTGAAGAGGTCAAGGTTATTCCTGCACGCTATGAGTGGCAGGAAGTCGAAGAAGTAGTAAAAGAAGAGACTGAAGAGCTGAAGGCTATTCCGGCTGTTTATGCGTGGCGTGAAGGCCAGGTTATGGTGTCTCCTGAGATTACTACTGTGACCATTACTGATCCTGGTTATGATGAAGTAAAAGAACAGGTTCTGGTGAAAGCTCCTTCTGCCAAGTGGATCAAAAAGGCCACTCATTGTACTCCAGAAGATATTAAGCAGGGACTGACTGATTGTGATACTTTGTGTTATGTATCGGTTCCGGCTATGTATAAAACTGTTGTCAAAAAAGTTCCAGGTGATTGTGCGGGCGGTGGTCCAGAGTGTCGTGAGGAAGTTGTCATTCCGGCAGAGTACAAGCCTGTGAGAACAAAGGTTGTTGTTGAGCCTGCCCGAACCGAAACTATTACTGTACCTGCGGAATACCGCACTGTCCGAAAACAGGTTTTGGTTGAGCCTGCACGGACAGAAACAATTACGATCCCGGCTGAATACAGAACAGTACGCAAAAAGGTTATGGTTGAGCCTGCTCGGACAGAGGTTGTTCAGATTCCTGCTGAGTACAAAACTGTCAGGGTGAAAAAGCTTGTCAAAGAGGCTGAGGAAAAAGTTGTTCAGGTTCCTGCTGAGTACAAGACTATTGTCAAGCAAGTTAAAGTCAGCGATAGTAAGGTTGTATGGCGACCAGCTCTTTGCGAAGACGAAGCTGTTGACTCAAAAATCAGGGCCTTGCAAAGTGCTTTGAGCCAGAATGGTTTTTACACTGGGCCAATCAACGGCGTACTGACTCAAGAAACCAATGAAGCCATCAGGGCCTATCAGGTAGAAAGTGGCCTGCCGCAGGGTGGTGGGATGACTCTGGAAACTCTTGAGTCTTTGGGGATTTACTAACGTTTGGCCCAATCCGTAAGGCAGTGAAGAAAATAAAGAGGCACGCTAGAGTAAGTGTCTCTTTATCTTCATAGAACAATACGGTTTTTTTTATATATAGTGGTTGCCTCTCTGGATAAGGGATGGGCGTTATTACTTACTCCCCAAGAATACATATCTAACAAGGGAAAAAGAAAAATGAAGAAAAACTTTGTAATGGCTGCGGCCTTCCTGTTTACTGCATCTACACCGGCAATTGCCCAGTATGGTCAGGTCGATCCTTCCCAATATATTAATGAAGGCTTTCCGACCAATGTACAGCCTGGTGAGTGTTATTCCCGCTGTCTTGCTCCAGCTGTCTATGAAGATGTAGAGGAACAGATACAGATAGCTCCTGCTATGGAGCGGACAGAGATCATTCCGGCTGAGTACGAATGGGTTGACGAGCAGGTTGTTACCCAGGAAGCCTCTGAAGAAATAGAGACCATTCCGGCTCAGTTTGAATGGCGGGAAGAAGACGTTGTTGTTAAAGACGGTTCCGAAGAAATTAAGGTTATTCCAGCTCAGTACGAGTGGGTTGATGAACAGGTTGTGGTCAAAGAGGCCACAGAAAAGTTGGAATCTATCCCAGCTCAGTATGAATGGGTTGATGAGCAGGTGATGGTTTCTCCTGAAGTTGTCAACATCACCATTACTGATCCTGGTTATGAAGAAGTAAAAGAGCAGGTACTGGTCAAGGCTCCCTCTGAAAAATGGATCAAAAAAGCCACCCATTGTACTCCAGAAGATATTAAAATGGGCCTGACAGATTGTGATACTCTGTGCTACGTAGCTGTTCCGGCTATGTATAAAACCGTTGTTAAAAAAGTACCCAAAGATTGTTATGGTCAGATGGGCGGATGTCGTCAGGAAGTTGTGATTCCGGCCGAATACAAGACAGTACGCAAAAAGGTTGTTGTTGCACCTGCACGAACCGAGCGAGTAAGCGTACCGGCAGAATACAAAACAGTACGTAAGCAGGTTATGGTTGCTCCGGCAAGAACTGAGGTCGTGCAGATCCCACCTGTAACCCGGAAAGTCAGGAAGAAAGTTATGGTTGCTCCTTCCCAAACGCGTTCCATCCCTGTACCTCCTGAGTACAAGACTGTTAAGGTTAAGAAGCTCGTAAAACCAGCTGAAGAACGTACTGTTACTGTTCCTGCTGAGTACAAGACCATTGTTAAGCAAGTTAAAGTCAGCGACTCTAAGGTTGTTTGGAAGCCTGCACTGTGTAAGGATGAATTGGTTGACTCCACTATCCGTCAGGTACAGTCCGCTTTAAGCCAGCTCGGTTTTTACACTGGCCTGATTGATGGACAGCTGAATCTAGCAACTAAGGACGCTATCAGAGCTTTTCAGGTTGAAAATGGCCTTGCTCAGGGTGGTGGATTGACAGAAGAGACTGTTGAAGCCTTAGGGATTTACTAGAATGGAGTAGTTTAATTCTGTATCAAATCCTGCGAAGTCTGAAAAGCCAAGGGCAATTTGTCCTTGGCTTTTTTTTATGCAGGGAAGACTGCTCTACCATTCAGCCTCTCAAAGCGTCATGAAAATCATGATCTCATCCTTGGGGACAAGGAAGGGTAATCGTAAAAATCACTCCTGTTCTTCCGTCATCCAGGTTTTGTACACTTACTTGGCCGTCATGATGATCCAGCACTGTCCGGACAATATATAAACCTAGGCCCAGATGAGGCGATGTATCCTTAACAGCTCGATTAGAAATCATTGAGTGAAAGATTTGTTGCTGCTTATCCGGATCAATGCTTGGTCCTTGATTGATAACAAGCAGGGAAATATTGTCCTCGTCGTTTTTCAGTATCAATTCTATGGGCGTTTCCGGAGTATGAAAAGAAACTGCATTTTCAACAAGCTTATCAAGAGCCTGACGTAACCGTACCGGGTCGCCATTGACCAGGACTTCGTGTGCAGGCTGCTGGTAACGTATCTCGACCTCGTTAAAGGCAGGTTGCCAACCGTGTTCAAGCCATACTGAGACGGCCCTGCCAAGATCGAAAAGCTCCATACCGTCCAGGAGCAGAGCATTTTTCAAGGTTGTTGCTTCCCGAATTGAGGTGAGCATCTCTTCCATTCGTTGGACATCGCGCTCGACCCATTGAATATATTCCATAATACGATCTGATGGCTTTGCCTCACGTTGTTCCTGGCGAAGATTTGTAATTGAGGCCGCAATACCTGCCAACGGCGTTCGCATTTCATGTTCAAGATTATCTGCCATTTGCTCACGATGCTCGATCTGTTGCTGAAGCTGGCTGAGCATGGAATCTAAGGTTCGGCCTAAATCCGCAATCTCATCACTGGATAAATCTTTGTGAATGGTATTAAGGATGCGTCCGTCTGAGGTGATTGCTGAGGCTGCCTGATTACGTAAGCGGCGAATGCGTGCAGAAATACGAAAAGCGAAAAAGAGTAGAATACAGCCGCCAAAAAGAAAGGCCACCACAGAGAGAGAAATAGTTTCTTCTATAAGGCGATTACTGAGGGAGAGGATAGAGTTGGTGGTCTGTTCCACAACCACCGCTCCAATCACCAGTTCCTGTTCGTATAAAGGTGTTATTGCTGCCATGACTTCCACCTGGCCCTCTTCCATAAGGTAGCTGGTCACGGAATGTCTGCCGGCAAGCCCTTCTTGAATACCCTGAAGGTCAAGCTCAGTGGGCTGAGACGCCTGATCCTGAAATTCCGTTAAAAAAGGATTAATGAAAAAGCGATAAAGAGGGCGCATCAGCTGGTTTATGCGATGTGATATTGTGTCCTTTTGATCTCTGGGGATCTCTGTCGTGCGTAAACTACCGACCTGGGCTCTGATCCTCTGATTGCGATCCACAATGCGAATACGGGCATAGGGACGATCAAGTGATTTTAATATTTCTTCAATAGGGGTTGAAGTGGACAGGAGAAGCCCCGGAGCCTTGTCTTTCTTAAGATTCGAAGTGCCAATAAGTGCTTTTATATTGCGTGAAGTGCTGTCATCAACATCTGCTATGGTAAAAGCAAGTTTATTACCAAGTAATTCAAGTGGGATGCGTATTTCCAGGATATAGCCGTTCTTTTTTTGTCTCCAGACCCCTTGGATTCGTTGTTCGCTGACAGGGAATTTGATAGGGACATCAGGCATGAGAAATCCATTGACCCAGCCTTCTTCATGGGCAGTTATCAGGTATGTCTGCTGGCCTTCATTATCTTCTATGACTATCTGTAAATGATCAGATCGATCTAGGCGCAGTGACTTTTTGCTCCGATAAATGACATGGTCATCCTGAACGTCGAAAATAGCGTATAAATATTTATCCTGCTTGCCTGCAAGGTGACGAAAATTAAGAGACTTAAGAACATAATTTCCTTCAGAACTGATAAGATGATCACCAGCGAATTCTTCTGCTTCAGCAAGTTCCGGGCGCCAATCATCAAGCTTGCCGTCCAGTTGTATGGTGTTGCTGAGTTGGAAAAGATACAGATCCCGATCCTGGTTCAAGCCATGAAATTGTTCCCGGTCAAAAAGATCATTTCGATCAGTTAAGGCAGCAGAAACCGCCTGGGCTGTCAGAGTGAGTGTCTCCTGTTGGCTCGTGATCAGGCTGTTTTTTAGAGTATTATTCAGGCGCATTCCCAGTAAGGGGAACAGGAGCAGCAGCAGTGAGAGAAGAGCGAGCTTGAGTCGGAGAGAAAAACGCACTACAGATTAAGGTTTAAGAGCTGATGCTTTGTTGGAGGACATCATGGTTGCCAGCGGTATCCCATCCCATATTCTGAACGAATTGCTTTGAAATGCGGATCCACATCATGAAATTTATCCCGGATTCTTCTGATGTGGGCTGCAATGGCATTATTGGTCACAATAACACTTGCTGCTTCCATGAGTTGCTCGTGATTTTTCACATGGCCAGGTCGTCTGGCGAGACAGGTAAGTATCCAGAATTCCGTAAGTGTCAAGCTGATAGGATGCCTTTTCCAAAACACTTCTTTCCGATCTTCGTCAATTTGCAGATCCTTGTGCTGGATAATTTTGTTTTCCGTTGTATTGCTACGCAGAGCTTCCACTGTACGAAACATGGCTGCTATCCGGGCTGGCAGAAAATCCAGGGTTGTTGTGTCCTTGGTCAGATAATCCCAGGCGCCCAGGCGCAGACCAGAGACCCGATCCAGGTCGGAATTGCGTGCGGTCAAAAAAATTATGGGGATAACAGGAGAAAGTGAGCGGAGGTGTTGACAAAGATCAAAGCCACCAGCCATGTCTTCTCCCAGCATGACATCTAAGATAGCAAGGTCAGGCAGAGAGCGGGCAAAGGCAGACATGGCTTCGGGCTTGCTGCTGTAGGTACTTACCCCATAGCCCTCACGCTGGAGAGCCTGGGCGTAATTGGCCTGGAGTCTGGAATCATCTTCAACAAGGGCGATTCGGTAGGTCATGGTAATATCCGAAGCCTGTTTTCGGTGGTAGATTTATTTGAGAGCATATTTGCACAGTTGATTCCCATTCAGCGTAAATAACAAAACAAGCTGTTATGGGAATCAAATGTGCATATCATAAAAAAAATCATTGGCTCTGTAAAGAGATTCCTGATCTTGTCTGAAAATCGTCTTAATAGGGCTTTTCTCCCATCATGTTGCCCCGTGGGTGATATTGGCACACCCAGAGTTGCGATTTATCGCTACAGAACGCCATGCCGCAACCGACTTCTCTTGTGTTCTTCCAGACCACCTGGGTGTAGTGCCCACAGACACTGTGGCAAACATTGTCCTCATAAATCCGTCATAAAGAGTCATTTTTTTTGCAACACACGTCATCATCCCCTTGAAAGAAGGTCATGATCATACTTCATAGTAGGGACAGTAAGTAATGTCAGTAATTGATAAGACCATTTTTAATCAACAAGGAGGATGTACCCATGACAGCAGCAAAGACAAAAAAAGCTGTACAGAATTTTTTCATGGACCCGGGTTATTTGATGTTAACGTTTTATATCCTTGGGGTAGCCATACTTCTTATCTTTGGTTGGCTTGGAAATACCAATGCTGCTGGTACTGTTCAACAGGAAGAAAGGAGTGTAACCCCTGATCAGGTTCAGCAGGGTGAACTTCTCCTCCCAGGAGCAGAGCCAGGGAAATACCGGCCTGCTCCCATGCTGTCTATGGATGTGGATATTCAGGTCAGCGGCATCGTTGCCCGAGCCACAGTTAAACAGCATTTTACCAATGATTCTGAGCAATGGGTTGAGGCTCTGTATGTATTTCCCCTTCCTGACGAGAGTGCTGTGGATCATTTGGAAATGCGGATTAATGATCGTGTTATCATCGGAAAAATTCAGAAAAAGGAGAGAGCACGGCAAACCTATGAAGCTGCAAAGAAGGAAGGCAAGAAGGCATCATTACTCTCGCAGTCACGGCCTAATATTTTCACTACTGCGGTTGCCAATATTGGTCCTGGAGAAACGGTTATCATTCAGATTGAATACCAGCAGGTGGTACAGCGGCAGGACAGGGTATATTCACTACGTTTTCCTCTGGTTGTTGGGCCTCGATATTCACCTGGGCCACCTGCACTAGAAGCTCTCTCTGTTGTGGGGCCGGGTGATGAACAGGTTAATCCGGTTACCCTTCATGTGAACCTTGCAGCTGGTATGGAACTTTCCCGAATCGACAGTCTCTATCATGGTATTTCCCAACAAAAAAATAAGGATAACAGTCTGGATATTCGTTTTACTGGTGAGGTGAAGGCAGATCGTGATTTTGTGCTGGAATGGGAGCCGAAAAAAAGCCAGGTTCCCACTGTTGCCCTGTTCAGTGAACAGCAAGGCGATGAACACGCTCTTCTGCTCATGGTTATGCCACCAGAGCAGCAAAAGCAGGATCCCTTAGCGCGTGAGATTGTTTTTATCCTTGATACCTCTGGTTCAATGGGCGGAGAGTCCATAAGGCAGGCTAAAAAGGCCCTGCTCATGGCCGTGGAACGGATGCGTCCCCAGGATCGATTCAATCTGATTGCGTTTAACAGCAATGCAACAGCATTATTCCGCCAAAGTAAGTCTGGCACCCAGGGAAACGTAGAGCAGGCTGTGAAATTTATTGACCACCTGGAAGCCAGTGGTGGCACAGAGATCAGCAAGGCCCTGGAATTAGCCTTGGATGGAAAGCAGCGGCATGAGCGAATCCGTCAGGTTGTTTTTTTAACCGATGGATCGGTCAGTAATGAACAGGCATTGTTTACACTCATTAAGAGGAAACTGGGCGATTCCAGACTCTTTACCATTGGCATTGGTTCAGCTCCGAACAGCTATTTCATGACCAGGGCTGCAACCCTGGGCAGGGGCAATTACACCTTTATCGGCAAATTGGAAGAGGTACGGGAAAAAATGAGCACCTTATTTGCTCAGCTTGAACAACCTGCTCTTATTAATCTGAGGTTGACCGGAGCTTCTGGATTTGAGGTTCTTCCTGCCCCTATACCGGACCTTTATCAGGGGGAACCGCTGACAGTGATAATGAAGGGGCAGGGGAATCCAGAAAAGCTGTTTTTATCTGGTCAGCAGGCTGATGGAACGTTTTGGCAGACAGCCGTGGATACTGCCACATTTACAGATCGACCAGGAATTGCTGTGCTTTGGGCCCGAAAGAAGATTAAGATCCTGATGGATAGTCTCGCCTCTGGTGCTGATCCCCAGCAGGTAGAGCAGGGTGTTACAGAGTTGGCTTTAGTCAATCATCTTGTCAGCCGTTATACCAGTCTGGTGGCTGTGGAAGAAAAGATATCGCGTCAAGATTCTGAAAACACCTCTTTAGCTCAGCAGAAGGTACAAACAAACCTGCCAGCGGGTTGGATACATGATAAGGTCTTTGCAGGTGGTGCTGCGACTGCAACCCCGGCATCTTTGCTCGTGCTTGTTGGTGTCATTTTGCTGTCATTATCTGCACTGCTGCTTTGGATGCAACGGAGGGGATCATGAAAATACAATGGTCATGGAAGATTATCCTCTTTCCCCTTATTGTTGGACTACTCTGCCTGGGCAATGGGCTTTGGATACACGGCAAGGCCTTTGTTGCCCAGCTGCTTTTGCAACGGGCCTGGGAGCAAAGTCTGAGCCGGGGAGAGCCGGTTAAGCCTTGGCCTTGGGCTGATACCTGGCCGGTGGCACGGTTGTCAGTGGAAAAATATGACCAGAATCTCATTGTCCTTGCAGGTCAATCCGGGCAGGCCCTTGCCTTTGGGCCGGGTATGTTGGCAACAGGGAGTAAACCAGGACAGGCTGGAACTTGTGTACTGGCTGCCCATCGGGATACCCATTTTCGTTTTCTTCGTAAGGTACAACAGGGAGATATTTTTATGCTGGAGGACAGGCAGGGCCAACAGTGGCGTTACCGAGTGGGTGCAATGGCAATACGTCAGGCCTCAGAGTTACATCTTGTTCATCAGGAGACCTCGCATTTGCTGCTGGTTACCTGCTACCCTTTTCAGGCTCTGAGTGTTGATGCCAGTCAGCGTTATGTTGTTGTGGCGGATAGAATATAGCTCTTTGTTGAATGGGTATTATTATTAATAACATACTCTTTGGTACAAAAATTTTAGTCATAGTTTGTCATTATTGGTCTGTGGTAAGTCATTATTGGTCAGGGACTCCGTCATGGTCTTGGAGCATAATGGAAAGTGAAGAAGAGATAGTGAGTTTGTAATGAAAGGAGAATATAATGATGATGAAAGAAAAACAGAACAGTAATGAAGTACAATCAGCTATAGATCCTGGTTATCTGATGCTGGCTGTGTACGTACTTGGTGTCAGTTTTTTAGTTATGTTTGCTTGGCTTGGTGGGAGTACTGCAGCCTTGGAGAACGAGCAACAGGGCCGTGAGCAAATTGTGACTCATGAGTTGATGCAAGAGCAGCCATCTGCTCTTGCAGAGTATATTATAGCTGATAAGGGATAACGATCACAATATGAAACGAGAAATTGAAGCAGATCTGCAATATTGTCCAACCTGTATGGATGAATATCGAGCAGATATAACTACCTGCGCTGCCTGCCAGGTTTCTCTGCTCAGTGGCAAAGAACTCTTACAGGGCCAGCAGCAACGAAAACAGGGTGCCAGCAATATGGTGATCAGCCCGGATGATGAATTGGTGAGCATCAGAAGAGGACCTCTTGTCCAGATGAAGGATTTTCAGTTCATGCTCAAACGGGAAGGTATTCCGTCGTTGGCTGTGAGTGAGGACAGTAATTGTGGCCAGGGAAGTTGCGCGACAAATTTAGTGGTCCAGATCAGGCGGGAAGATCTTCAGGAGGTCATGGCGATTCTGGAGCAGGACCATGTCCGCTCTACAGGCCTTGAAGATCACGACCTGTCCATTGCCGGGGCTGTTATTGATACGACTGCGGAGCAGGCAAACTGCCCGGCCTGCGGCTATAGTTTTTCTACCACCGAAGCCACCTGTCCTGATTGTGGTCTTTGTTTTGCCTGATCAATATATGATGATCATTTCCATTGGTTGGCCTCTTGCCTCTTGCCTTTTAAAATCGAATTTCCTCGTTGTATTCCTCTTGTTACTTTCTGATAGATAGATAACTCCCTCCTGTTCCGCATTAAGCATTCTTCTTCCATCTTGCACCCCTTTCTGGGGTGTGCTATGTTCTTTGCTTTAAACACAATCTACGGCACAGGCTCAGCCGTATTCAGAAAAGGTCGGTTGGAGAAATTTGACGAAAGGGGTGAAATGAAATTCAGAGGGATTAATCATCTGGCCATGGTGACGGCTGATATGGAGAAAACCATCCGTTTTTGGCGGGATCTTATCGGGCTACGGTTGATTTACGGTTTTGGCGAAGGTGATTTTCGCCAGTATTTTTTTGAAATTGATGGACAGGATTGTTTAGCTTTTTTTGAGTGGGACGGTGCTGCGCCTGCGCAACGAAAACTACACGGACAGCCGCGTTCAGGTCCGTTTGTTTTTGACCATATTGCCTTTGGGATGGAGTCCAAGGAAGAAGTCTGGGCACTGAGAGATAGATTAGAGGCTGCTGGTTTTGCCTGTTCAGACATGATTGATCATGACTTTATCCATTCGGTCTATTCCTTTGATCCCAATGGAATACCCATTGAATTTTGCTATGAGGTTAAGGGACAGGAAATCCGCAGGGAATCGGTAATCAATGACTCCAATCCTCCGCCTGCGGCTTTGGAAGGTCCAGAACCACAACCTGGGATATGGCCGGAAGTGACAAGGCCCACCCCACCAGAGGAGCAAGAGGTAAAACCGGGGGATGGAAGTAATTTTATCAAGAAATATTAGTCAGATGATCAGTAAAAGGAGGGACGCAGGGTTATCAGAGAAAAAAAGCTTCTTTGTCACCTCCTCTTTGCAATAATGCTGTGCTTAATTGTTTGTTGCTGGCAAACAGTCATTTCTCCAACAGCAATCAGTCTGATTGCATGAATCTATGCCAGTCCGAAAGCATGGAGAGTTTCCTTCATTCAGCTGAATAGCGTGAATCAGGTCTGTTTTTTTCCTCTTGCGGGTTTGGATTCCCATCTTTACTGCTTTCTTTTTAACGAGCTTCTTTTTCATACATATTGTCCTTGTTGGTTTTGAAGTTTTTTGTGCGACTTTGATCCCTCTCAAGGGAGAGCAAATAGAAAGACACGGAAACTCGAATCATGAAATTGTTGATATTCTTTTATAACCATTTTGAATTAAAAAGTAAACAGGAAACTGAAGGTGCGTACACAATGAGCGGATTGAAAACTTGAGATCAATTTACACCTACCCTGTGAAGAGGGGATTGTGATGTGAGGGCAGACCGGAGTGTCTGCCCTTTTTTTTTATGTTCAAAGGATAGGAATTCCCATTTTTTATTCAATAAATCCATGATGATCGTGTAAAATATAGAAAAGAGTTGA
>JAABTP010000083.1 GCA_011389815.1 Desulfobulbaceae bacterium
CGTCCGGGTTTTCCACGGATTGCAGTTTGGAATAACTGCCCGAATCATTGCTGTCTTCGTAATAGGTGAAGCTTGTGACCAGATTGTCACCGTCCGGGTCGTCGGCCTGATTAAGCAGTTCCTCGCCCCAAGGGAATTCTTTGTAGGTTCGCTCAATCACCGAGGATATCTGACCGGAACTGTTTTTCACGATCTCACGACGGACGATTGTATCGCCAACAACCTGCTCAGAACGTTCGCTTATCCGCTCGCCGTCGGCCTCGCTCAGGGTCCAGGCCCCGGTGGACTTATCGTTGAAATATTCTGTAACCGAAGAATCGCTTCCCCGGGTCTCGGTAATCCGCAGCCGCTCGCTCACTGTCGGCAGCATATCCGGATTTTCAATCTGAAAGGCGACAAAGGGAACTGCGCCGGGATTTAGGTGTACCCGTTCTCATTACACTCAAGCACAGATCTACTCAACCTTTTTTTTAGCTCTTAATAATATCAGAGAGGCTGACGGTGCAGAAGCATGTAGTAAACAGGGGTCAGATCAATAGGCGGCAGAATAGACGTCTTATTGAGAAAGAAATTTATCCCTGAAGTTGTGTGATCCTCATCCACTTGAACAGAATCCGCATCCGTGCAATCAGGTGAAAGAATACCAGATGCGGTTCTCCAGCCGACAAGTTCACTACTGTGATTGAGTAAAGCCAAGAAATAGTCGCCCGCAGGCAGGACTGGCGAAGTATATTGCCCCGAAACCACTGTGACTTCTGGTTCATCTCCCGCAACAACACAGCTCTGCTGAAAACGGACATAGTAGATATCGTCAACCGGTCTTTGACCATCTGCTTGAAAAACAGTGCCGCTGATATTTCCTCCTGTACCGAGCTGAAAATTCCGTTGGTCGAACAACTGCTTAGGCTCGTCAGAGGTTACTATTAATCTTTCTACCAACAGGCAGTCCGGGCTACTGTCTGTATTTATTCCGGTAAGCCATTCATTATTCACATCGGAAGAACTCATTATACTTGAAGCAAACAAGCTATACTCTCCCGGTGGCAACCCCGCAACAGTATAGGTACCGTCCTCCCTCACATCAGCAGTGAACATAGAGCTTGTAAAATCACAGGGATCTTGATTGGTATCTGGTTTATTGATGATTAAACCAACTCTCAGTTCATCAACAGATATATCTGAGCTATAATAAACCGTTCCCTGGACGGTAGCACCGGAATCCAACTGAAAATCAATGTCGTTAACCTGAGAACCTGAAGATGAAATATCTACAGATTCTACAATATCACATTGACTGACACTGGTTATCCCTCCACTCCATTCAGGGATATAGTTTGTTGCAACAGCCCCTCTTGCTGCGACAAAATAAGACCCTGGAGAGAGACCAGATATAGAATAACTACCGTCCGCAGAAATAGTGATGACAGGATAAAAAGGAGTAGAGATGGCACAAATATAATTACTAAAGATACAATCACATGCTTCCTCTTGACTTTGATAAACAGCAAGGTAAACCTTGTCCAGCTCCTCAGCTGTTAATGTTCCACCATCTCCATTACGGATGATTCCGTTGATTGTTGAGGCCTGTTCCAGTTCAAAATCAACTTGAATACTTTGCTCTTCTTCAGTTACCTGTATCTCTTTTCTCTGGTATTCATAAGGTGTGTCCTCCCAGTTAGCCGGTGCAGCAATACGATATTCACCAAGAGCGAGGTCAGAGAACATGTACGTTCCATCAACTGCTGTTACCGTTGAAGCAGATGCCAGACTACATCCGACTCCCAAATAGCTGGAGGAGCATTTCTTCATACCTACAGTTATATTCGCAACCGGCCCGTTACTATCCGTAACAGTACCATGTATAGTTGCCGATCGAGCCGAAACAAACATTCCAAAAGTACACAGTATGAAAGCAGAAAAAAATATCAACACATATTTTTGAATAGTCATCTCATTCCTCTTTGACGATCAATGATGCCTGAAAATCCCTTCGAAAAAAACCCTGTTAACCAAACAGAGAACGCCTGCGTCAGACCAAGCAAGCGCCTGAGATCATACGTGTAATCAAAAACATTCCCTGTCGATTCCTGAGCCTGCTCAAGGTATCCAAAGGTGGTGTAATCATAATAAACAGTCTTCGAGAAAACAGCAGAAGGGAGAGTGAAAAGCAATAGCCAGGTAACTGTTGCTATTTTCAAGACGTATAACAGGTGGGGCACGTTTCGAGCTGTCATTGGAGAATAAGAGGTTGTATTCTTCTTCAGTTGAGGAGACATTGTCAGGCGATATCGGCAAACACTACCAACATACTTCCTGATAAGTCAATAAAAATATAATAACTATCAGTTTTGGTTTGAGGTGGATGTAGAAATTTCCCTGTGCCGCAAGGAAATTCGTGAATATTTTTTTAAACATAACTTTCTGTGGTTACGCCAACCCCATCCAACTCATCAAAGATCATTTGCGCTGTAACCGACCGAGGTACGGCGGCCTATGTTGTCGTAGACATTAACCATACTGAGAAACAACGCTTAACAGAGAAAAAATATAACATTATTATTTCGGGTAAGGTACAGTATGCAAACCAATTGCAGCCCCAAAAAAATACTTCGGCATAGTTACACCTGGTAAACACAATAAGAACAAGCTCTACGCTGACGTTCAGTTCTTGTTGTCCTGACTCGAAGAACGAGAGAAAAATAAGCGTTCCATGCCTTTTTCAGCAATCATCGGTCAAACAAAAGCAATTAAGCTGCTCACCCGCGCCCTTAACAGCAATCGACTGGCACATGGTTATCTCCTGGTCGGCCCTGAAGGGGTGGGCAAAAGCACAACAGCCCACGCCTTAGCTGCCAGCCTTTTTTGCCAGACAACAGCAACTGGTTCTCCCTGCGGTTATTGCAGCGCTTGCATTAAATTCGCTTCAGGAAATCACCCTGATTTTCTGACCATCCAACCTGAAGGAGCTGGAATTAAAATCCAGCAAATCCGTGAACTGAAAAAAGGTCTCTCTTTTCCTCCTTTTGAAGCAGATATGCGGATTATTCTCGTTAAAGATGCGCAAACTATGGGCCGGGAAGCCGGAAACAGTCTTCTCAAAATTCTGGAAGAACCACCTCCCAATAACCTTCTGCTCCTGGTAGCCACAGATTCTGAGCCCCTTCTGGACACCATTGTCTCCAGATGCCAGGTTATTCCCTTTCAGCCTCTGCCTCCAGAACAAGCAATTCCAATCATTCAGGGGAACCATCCAGAGTTCAGCGCAGATGAAGTTGAAGCCATGGCCAAATTGACCGGCGGATGTCCGGGTCAGGCAGGAACCGTATATAATGACGAGGTGCTCCATTTTCATAACAAATGCACCCAAGCCTTGATAGCAGAGTATGCAAGCCAAGCTGAAGCCTTTGAGGAGGCTCTGTATCTTGCCGCTCGCCTTGCAGAACTCAAAGAGGGATTACATCAAATCCTTGATCTTCTTGCTCTCTCTTTTAAAGAAGATATGATTTCTTTGCTCTGTAAAGAAAAACCGTCTTTCTCCGGGAACATTTCAGAGAAAAGAGAAGGCTGGAATTTACAACGTCTTTCTGCTATGGTTGAGGCTATTGACCTTGCTCGTCGTCAACTGGCGAGAAACTGTAACCGGGCCTTGGTGTGCGAGGTGCTTCTGCTGGAACTCTTTGCTTAAACACGCTGCACAGGGAAGGAGCCTTCTCGTCGCCCGCCATTGCTCTCCTTATTCTCAACAAGTCTGCCGGGACACCACCGGTGCATCATATATGACTGAAACAAAAGAATCACAAGCTGTTGATCCACTTTTTCGCCAAAAGACAGGTCCCGGCCATCCTGAAGAAACAAGATATTACCGTATTCGCTTTCGTGAGCAAGGCCAAGAGTACACGGCTCGAAGTACTGAACCCAACCTGGTGAGAGGTGATATTGTCATGATAGAGGCAGAACATTGCCCTGAGCCGGTAACAGTGATCAACAGAACATCAGGCCCTACAGAACCAGATGTCAAGCGAGGTTGTTCCTATACCATCCTTCGCCGTGCAAATACCGAGGAAAAGAAAAAATACGAGTACCTGCCAACCTTAGAAAAACGAGCTACTGCTTTTTGCCGGGAATGTATAAAAAAACATTCACTCTCCATGCATCTGGTCCGTGCAGAACGCTTTTTTAACGGTTCCAAAATAATTTTTTATTTTACCGCAGAAAACCGGGTAGATTTTCGAGAGCTGGTCAAAGACCTGGTCCAGGAATTTCGCACCAGGGTTGAAATGCGTCAAATCGGTGTTCGACACGAAACCAAAATGACAGGCGGGATCGGAGCCTGCGGACGAGAACTCTGCTGCACTTCCTTCTTGCGCAAATTCGACTCAGTTTCCATTAAAATGGCAAAGACGCAGGATCTCCCCCTGAATCCAGCCAAGATTTCCGGTGTCTGTAATCGTCTGCTCTGCTGCCTGACCTATGAGTATGATAATTACAGAAACATTAAGCGGGAAATGCCCCGTGTTGGTCGCCTGCTCAAGTATGAGGGGACTGTTTACAGGGTGGTTCGTATCTTTGCCCTGCAAGGGACTGTGCTGGGGGTCTCGCGCGAGGAAGGCGAGCTGCTCATGACCGAAGAGCAATGGCGGGCAGCAACACCTGTCAGTCGGCAGGGGCCGAAAAAAGGCGGTAAGGCAAAGGGGGGTAAAAAAGGTGGGCAGCGGAAGAAAGGAAAAAAAGGCGAGTCTTCGGATTAAATTACATGAACTTGCGGAATACAGGAATCAGCTTGATGGGGGATTTGATCAATGATTACAACCGATGCAGATAAGATATTGAGCACTGCGCTCAAGCAAACCGAGACTGAACGGGCACGCATTGCAGAGGCACTGATCGCCAGTCTTGATGCCCCGGCAGATAGAGAGATTGAGCGCGCCTGGCAGCTCGAAATAGACCACCGACTCCGCGAAATTGATTCCGGTGTCGTTAAGTGCATCCCGTGGGAAGAAGTCAGGGATCGACTCTACCGAAACGCTAATGTACAGCGTTGACGTACATCCCGATGTGTATGCTGAGTTGGAACATTCCCGTGCATGGTACGAAAAACGGGCAAACAACCTCGGTACAGAATTCCTCATTGAGGTTGATCAAGCCATTGAGACAATACGGGAATCGCCCAGTACCTGGCCTTTAATAGACGAAAATCGCAGTATCAGACGATACTTCGTTCACCGCTTTCCATACGGTGTGATCTATCGGACCAGAGACAGACTCATCCTCGTCATTGCCGTGATGCATCTACGACGCCATCCAGATTATTGGCGAGGGAGAATCCTGTATTGGCAAGGTGACGACAGAGGGTAGCCAACAAAAGAGTGAAAGTTACATACCCGGCAATAGGTTTTACCTATCCGCTGATACCTTGAAGCATACCCAAGGTATGGGTGAAGCATACCCAGGGATACCCTAAATCATACCAAGGTATAGGTCGAAGCATACCTGGCAATAGGTTTTACCTATCCGCTGATACCCTGAACCATACCAAGGGATAGGTTCAACCATACCCGACCATAGGTTTTTCCTCTCCCTGGATACAAAGAACCACCCACTGCGTACGAAGCCCAGGTAGCCCGTGACATTCAGTGCCCTTGCAGACTGCTTTAAGGGTAAAGTTCAACCGAAGGAAACAAGAGATGCCTGACAATCCAAACAATCCGCATCCCCCGAGCGATTACTTTGGCGCAGGCAAGAAAAACGAACAACCCAAGGCCCTGAGACACGATTTTTTCATACCTATAACCTATATACCAAACAGATAAAACCATGGCAGCAGATGTACACGCCTTAGCCCCGGAAGTTGTGGTTGAATTTTTCGCCAACATCATGCCCTTTAAAGAGCTTGACCATGAAACCCTTCATGGTATGGCTCGCCATGTAAAAGTTGATTTCTTTCCCAAAGGAACCCGGTTATTCCACGCCGGAGAAACTGAAATCTCCCATCTTTTATTTATTCAGCAAGGCGGGGTCAAATCCTTTATCGTTGATGATGAGGGTGAGGTCACTCTGAAGGATTATCGGGGAGAAGGCGATTATATTGGTGCTCTGGGCATTATCCGGGGAACCAAGGCCAGCCTTGAGGTGGAAACCGTTGAAGATACCTTTTGCTTTCTTTTGCCCAAAGCGGTCTTCCTTGACCTGATCAACACCCAACCAGGTTTCTCCCAATATTACCTGAAAAGCTTTTCAGAAAAATTTGTTGGCACCGCCTATGCAGAACTCCGTCATCACAAGATGACCCGCCGGGGTGATGAAAACCTCCACCTCTTTTCCATGGAGGTGGGCGATATCGTCAAAAAAACGCTCCACACAATCCCGGCTGATAGCTCCATCCAGCAGGCAGCAGAAAAAATGTCTTCATTTCTGGTAGGTTCCCTGCTTATCCACCAGCCAGGACTTCCTGAAGAAATCATCGGCATTATCACAGACAGAGATCTGACTCGCAAGGTTCTTGCCACTGGACGTGATTATAATGAACCGGTCAGGAATATCATGTCCTCTCCTGTTGCCACGGTGCTTTCCCAGTCTACCTGTTTTGATGCCCTGCTCAAGATGATGTCCTCTTCTATTCATCATCTTGCTGTTGAACGGCGAGGAAAAATCATCGGCATTATCACCTCTCATGATATTATACTCATTCAAGGCATTTCCCCGTATTCCCTGTTTAAGGAGATCGGCAAACAGCAAAGCATTATTGGGCTGTATCCACTCTCGAAAAAAATCCCGGCAATGATTCGAAATCTGATCAAAGAAGGGGCCAAGCCAGGCAATATCTCCCGCATGATCTCGGTTCTGAATGATCACATCCTTGAGCGCCTTCTCACCCTGCTTGAAGAAGAAATGGGACCACCTCCGGTTCCGTATTGCTGGCTCCTGATGGGTTCGGAAGGCCGACGCGAGCAGACCTTTAAGACAGATCAGGATAATGCCATTCTTTATGCTGACCCCAAAAACGAACAGCAAGGCAAAGAAGCTCAGGAATATTTTGCTGCTTTTGCCCGCAAGGCTATCGACCATTTGGTGGAATGTGGCTACCCGCTCTGCCCTGGTGAAATCATGGCGGTGAACCCGAAATGGTGCCAGCCCTTGTCGGTCTGGAAGGGCTATTTTGAGGATTGGGTGGGGGCTCCTGATCCCCAGGAACTCCTGCATGCGACGATTTTCTTTGATTTTCGGGCCGGATTCGGCAAAGCAGTCCTTGCAGATAAGCTCCGTCAGCACCTGAACGAACTGACAGAGCGACAGGAACTGTACCTGCTCCACCTTGCTGGTCAATGTCTGTCAGGCAGAACTCCGCTTTCTTTTTTCAAGAATTTCATTGTTGAAAAAAACGGCGAGCATAAAAATAAATTGGATATTAAGCATCAGGGCATAACCCCTTTTGTCAATTTTGCCCGCATACTTGCTCTTCGTCACAATATAAGAGAAACGAACACCTTGGCCCGCCTGCACGTTCTTGCCAAGGAGGGTATTCTTGATGAAACCCTTTGGGCAACGGCTGTGGATGCCTATGAAATGCAGATGCAGCTTCGTATCATTCATCAGCTCAATCAAATAGAAGCTGATAAACAGCCAGATAACCATATAGCACCGGACGAACTTTCTGAGCTGGAAAAACGGATGCTCCGCGATGCCTTTGAGGTTATTGACCGGCTTCACAGCGTCTTGAAAACCATGTTCCCGACCCCTTAAAGCAATGCATTCCTTTCTTGACTCCCTGAGGAGGATGCTTTCCCTGGATCCTCCCCATCCTGTTCTGCTCAAAAACAAAGAGCAATTTGCTGATTTTAATCAGGGAGCCCCCCTGAACGAATACACCTTTGTTGTTTGCGATACCGAATTAACTGGCTTAAATAAACGCAAAGATGAAATCATCTCTATTGGTGCTGTTCGTATCGTCAACTTGCAAATCGACTTGAACCAGACCTTTCATCGCTATATCCAGCCAGCAAATATCAATCCCAACGATGCAACGCTTATTCACCGTATTACACCAGAGGAATTAAAAAAAGCAAACCGGGCTGTGGATATCCTGCCCGAATTTATCGAATTCTGCGATAATGGTCTCATTGTCGGCCATTTCGTTGGCCTGGATATGCATTTTCTCAATAGAACATCCCGTCGGTTTTTGGGCGGAACCTTGTCTAATCCCGGCATTGATACCATGCGACTTGCACGAAGGTATAAGGATAATGGGAAAAAAGATCATTACGGGCACCATGACCATGCCACCTCCTATACGCTTGATGACCTCACCAAGGAATTTGGCCTTCCTGTCTTTAAATCCCATGACGCCTTGGAGGACGCTTTACAGACAGCGTATCTTTTTTTATACCTTCTTAAAAAATTTAAAGATGGCGGTATTAACTCCCTGAAAGATTTGTACCGAGCAGGAAGAATTCGTAGCTGATATGCTCTCTTTTTATTCTTCTATCTTGACAGCATTGTCAGAGAAAAGTATAAAAGTGGTTACTCAAACTTTTTGAGAAGCGACGTTATTGTAAAGAGTTGCTGGGAAAAATAAAATTTTCCAAGCTAACTATATGAATATTCCTTATGAAAGACACTCCCACACTGTGTTCTTTATTGTAACGTCGTACAGATGTATTTTTTTACAGGAATGGCATACATTCTTGAAACAATCACAGCAGGCGAAAAAAGGCATTACCTTGTTCCATGTTGTTTGTTCAACACAAGGTGTCAAGGAGTACCCTCGAAATATTCTATGAAAATACCCGGGTAATTCCTAAGAGTCTATTCTGTATCCGTTCCCAATAGGGAAGGATATGTTTATAGTTTTGTACTTTTTTAAAAGGGAGTGGATCCCTAGAAGCAGGCAAGTGTGTTGTCTGTTCAACATTTAACACAAGGAGGTTATATGAGCAGTGATTCGCAAGAATACTGGAAAGCGAACATCCGATTAGTTATCGGATGTCTTGTTGTCTGGTTTATCGTGTCGTACGGTTGCGGAATACTTCTTGCCCCGGCATTGAATAACATTCATATCTTGGGTGGCTATCCGCTCGGTTTCTGGTTTGCCCAACAAGGGTCTATCTACAGCTTTGTCATACTCGTCTTTTTTTATGCCTGGCGAATGAATCAGCTGGATCGTAAATTCGGCGTTCAGGAAGATTAAGGAGAAAAAGAATGAGTTTACAATTAATGACCTATTTGGTGGTGGGTGCCACTTTTGCCCTGTATATCTTTATTGCTATTAAGTCGCGGGCCGGTACAACCGGTGAATTTTATGTTGCTGGCAAAGGTGTACACCCGGTACTCAATGGTATGGCCACAGGCGCTGACTGGATGTCTGCGGCCTCTTTTATTTCAATGGCCGGACTCATAGCCTTTAAAGGCTATGATGCCTCTGTCTTCCTCATGGGTTGGACGGGCGGTTACTGCCTGCTCGCCATGCTCTTGGCCCCGTATCTGCGAAAATATGGGAAATTTACTGTTCCAGAATTTATTGGTGATCGTTATTACTCCAATACAGCACGGGTTGTTGCGGTTATCTGCCTCATTGTTGCCTCCCTGACCTATGTTATCGGCCAGATGAAAGGCATCGGTGTTGCTTTTTCCCGTTTTCTTGAGCTGCAATACGAAATCGGGCTCGCCGTTGGTATGATTATCGTTTTCATTTATGCTGTTCTCGGTGGCATGAAAGGTGTGACCTATACCCAGATCGCTCAGTACTGTGTTCTGATTTTTGCCTACACCGTACCTGCGGTTTTTATCTCCCTTCAGCTGACGGGTAATCCCCTGCCCCAGCTGGGACTTGGTGGTGAGATGGCTGACGGTTCCGGTTTTCTCCTTGATAAACTGAATCAAACCTTGGTGGATCTCGGGTTTAACGAATACACGACCCAGAACGGTTCAACGCTGAACATTTTTATGTACACCATGTCACTGATGATCGGTACTGCTGGCCTTCCCCATGTTATTACTCGCTTCTTCACCGTTCCTAAGGTAAAGGATGCCCGTTCTTCAGTAGGTTGGTCTTTAATTTTTATCGCTATTCTTTACACCACAGCTCCGGCGGTTGGAGCAATGGCGCGACTGAACCTGATGGAGACCATTCGTCCTTCCACAGCCCAGGCTAGCCAGAGCAATGAATGGCTCAAATACGAAGAACGTCCCCAATGGTTCAAAAACTGGGAAAAAACCGGTCTGCTAAAATTTGAAGATAAGAACGGCGACGGACGAATCCAGTATGTTGGTCCCAAGTATAAAGAGGCAGAGAACGAAATGGTCAAGGTTGATCGCGATATCATGGTACTTGCTAACCCTGAAATTGCTAACCTGCCTAACTGGGTTATCGCCCTTGTTGCAGCTGGTGGTATTGCAGCTGCTCTGTCCACAGCTGCTGGTCTTTTGCTGGCTATATCTTCATCCATTTCTCATGACCTGCTCAAGGGCATTGTCATGAAGGACATGAGTGATAAAGCCGAGCTACTGGCTGGTCGTATAGCTATGGCTGGTGCTATTCTTGTAGCAGGTTATTTTGGCCTCCATCCTCCGGGTTTTGCAGCTCAGGTTGTTGCGCTGGCCTTTGGTCTGGCAGCATCTTCCATCTTCCCTGCCCTGATGATGGGTATTTTTATCAAGCGAGTCAACAACATCGGTGCAGTTTGTGGTATGCTGGCAGGTTTAGGAATCACCTTGGTTTACATCTTCTGGTTTAAAGGTTGGTTCTTTGTGGCTGACACTGCAATGGCAGCCAATACTCCTGAAAACTGGTTCCTTGGCATTGCCCCTGAAGCCTTTGGTACTATAGGCGCTTTAGTTAACTTTGCTGTTGCCTACTTGGTATCCCGTATTACTCCGGAACCACCAGAACACATCCAGAACCTCATTGAGGACATCCGCGTTCCTGGTGTTGTTCAAAGGTAATGAACTGATTATACAGTTTCGTTAAAGCGTGCTAACGGCACCTCAACCACTGGGTTGAGGTGCCGTTTTTTTTTGTTTACTTCTTAATTCACTCCTCCCACTCCCGTCCATCCCGTGCCAACAAAGCCACCGAGGCCACTGGCCCCCAGGTTCCAGCCGGATATTGCTTAGGTAATTCACTGGACTTTTCCCAGGCCTCCTGAATAGAATCAATCCAGGCCCAGGATCGTTCCACCTCATCCCGGTGAATAAACAAGGCCTGACTCCCCTGCATGACCTCCAGAATTAAGCGCTCATAGGCTCCGGCAACACGTTCCTCTTTAAACGCCTCGGAAAAACTCAGATCCAGCATGGTACGTTGAAGATGAATCCCATCGCCAATACCTGGCACCTTATTCAACATCTCAATCTCTACTCCTTCGTCGGGCTGAAGCCGAATTACCAATTTATTGGCAGGTAAGGAACGGTATGAATCCGTAAAAATATTATGAGGCAGTTGCTTATAATTGATCACAACTTCTGAGCGCTTGGTGGCCATCGCCTTACCCGTACGCAAATAAAAAGGGACTCCGGCCCAACGCCAATTATCAATATCCACCCGGATGGCAACAAAGGTCTCAGTATTAGATGTGGGATTGTCCCCTGCCTCTTCCAGATAACCGGGAACAGGTTTTCCTCGAATAAAGCCAGGACCGTACTGGCCTCGCACCACCTTGCGCTCAATGTTTTTCGTTGTAATAGGCCGCAACGCCTTGAGCACCTTTAATTTTTCATTACGCAGGCTGTCATCATGGAGATTCACTGGTGGATCCATAGCAACCAGAGTCAAAATCTGCATCAGATGATTCTGGACCATATCTCGCAATTGGCCGGATTTATCAAAATAGCCCCAACGCCCTTCAATCCCCACCTGTTCTGCTACCGTGATCTGGACATGATCAATGGTGTTATGATCCCAATTGGTTGTAAAAATAGAATTGGCAAAGCGTAAGGCCAGCAGATTCATCACTGTTTCTTTACCCAAGTAATGATCAATCCTATAAATCTGGTTTTCATGAAAAAATTTAGAGACCAAATCGTTGATCTGGCAAGAGGTGAGGAGATTACGGCCAATGGGTTTTTCCAGCACAACCCTGGTCTCTGGAGTAATCAAGCCAGCCTGGGCCAAGCCATTACAAATATCTCCAAAGAGCGAAGGAGCGACAGAGAAGTAATTCACCATCACCCGGCATTGTTGGTTCATCAACTGACAGAGGCGTTGGTACTGCTCAGGACGATCAAGGTTAATCAGCACATAATGCATCCGGGCTAAAAGCTGCTCCTCAGCCTCGCGGTCAAGAGGCTCATCAACAAAACTTTCCAGCTTCTTTTGCATCTCAGCCTGAAAGGCTTCCTGCGTAAGATCGTGGCGAGCCACTCCAATAATCCTGGTATCGTAATTCAGCATACCAGATTTCTCCAGCTGATAGAGTGAAGGCAAAAGCTTACGCTGGGCCAAATCCCCCATAATGCCAAAAATGATAAAATCACAGGATCGTTTCTCCATCATACCGAACTCCGCTTTACTTAATTTTTTCAAGAATTTTCTCTCGGAAACTTCTCCCATCTCCCCCCTTGGGATGGAACAACAAAAAATGAAAATCACTCAGGAGGATCAAAGGAACCTCATCGCACTTTCATATAAAGATAACTATCCTTCATTCATAAATAATTAACAAGAAAATCCAGCATTACTTATTGATGAACAACCAGTAAGCAAGTACTCAACCGTCCTCTATTGCCTCTCTGACGTCTTGACTTTTTATTGATATCAAGTACTATCGCTGATAAGCTTTTGTCAAAATATGGCTCTGTATTTCACAATAATTCTAAACAAATCCCATTCCATTTCTCTGGTATGGGACAACTTTCATATAAAGAAGGCGAACAATATGCTGAAAATCAATGAACATTATCTTAAGCTCCAGGCATCTTACCTTTTTTCTGATATTGCAAAACGAGTAAATGCCTTTCAGGAAGCCAACCCGGACAAGGATATCATCCGCTTAGGAATCGGAGATGTCACCCACGGACTCCCAATGGCTTGTATTGAGGCCTTTCACAGCGCTGTTGATGAAATGGCAGAAGACAGTAGTTTTCGCGGGTACGGCCCGGAACAGGGCTATGCCTTCCTGCGCGAGGCTATTGCCAAAAACGATTTTCAGGCCAGAGGTGCAGACATCAGCCCGGATGAAATTTTTGTCTCTGATGGCGCAAAATGTGACACTGGTAATATTCAGGAACTCTTCAGCATCGATGCCAAGATAGCACTCCCTGATCCTGTTTACCCGGTCTACCTGGACACCAATGTTATGGCTGGCCGAACCGGTACTTACAGTGATGGCCGCTATCAGGGCATAGTCTACCTGGACTCAACCAAGGAAAATAACTACGTACCAGACCTGCCTTCAGAGCCGGTTGACCTGATCTACCTCTGCTTTCCCAATAACCCCACCGGTTCCACTGCAACCAGGGAAGAGCTGAAACAATGGGTTGATTATGCCAAGGAGAACAAGGCCCTGATTCTCTTTGACGCTGCTTATGAGGCCTTTATCCGGGATGCATCCCTGCCCCGCTCCATCTTTGAGATTGAAGGAGCCAAAGAGGTAGCAATTGAATTCCGTTCCTTTTCCAAGAACGCAGGTTTTACCGGAACCCGTTGCGCCTATACCGTTGTTCCGAAAGAATGCATGGCCTTTGATAGCACAGGCAATAAACAAGCAGTTCACACCCTCTGGAACCGCCGTCATTGCACCAAATTCAACGGGGTTTCCTACCCGGTTCAGCGGGCAGCTGAGGCTGTATATTCTGAGGCAGGTCAGGCCCAGATCAACACACTCGTAAATTCGTATCTTGAGAACGCAGACCTGATCGCCAAAGCCATCGGTGAGCTGGGTTTTGATTATGCCGGAGCAGCTAACTCACCCTATGTCTGGATCCGGGGTGATCGCGATTCCATGGACTTCTTTGATATGCTGCTGAACAAGGCTGGCGTGGTCTGTACACCAGGCCAAGGCTTTGGTAAATGTGGTCAGGGGTACATTCGCCTTTCCGCCTTTAACTCCCGTGAAAACGTTATCACAGCAATGGAGAGAATCCAACAAGCACTGTCTTGATTTTTCAACCCCTTTGGGGCCGGGATACAGCTTCCCGGTCCCGGAAAGAACAGAGTCCCCTACTCCCTTGCTGGCCGTTGGGGGACAGCCTGAAAAGCTTTTTGTTTCTGCTTCTCCACAGATCGTAGACAACCCCGCATAACGATCTGAAAGGAATCCCAATCTCTCAACAGAAAAAGGGTTATTTTACAATACGCCTGTTCACTTGCAGTCATAGCACATTCTCCTTACAGAGTAACGGCTCGGAGATGCAGGCAAAAAAATCCCCGAACCTGGTTAACAGATTCGGGGATGCCCTTTTTGTCCACGAATATACTCTCTTCCACTGCCCATTACATGTACTTTGCTCGCCGCAACAAAACTTCCAATGCTACGATAAAGTCATAAAGGCAGTTTACCTGAACGCACACGTACCTCCGATGTGGCAGGCTCTTCTTTTTCAGACAGGTCTTCTGACTCCCGGATCATCCTCGTGACTGCGCCTTCCCGCCATATGCAGTGGCTTCATGCAATCCTTGTCCCCGGTTACAGCGGCGGGCCCGTCCCGGATTCACACCGGGTTCCCTATTAAGCTCGGTTAAGAGCATCTGAAAAGATGCCGAAATTCTACCCGTCCCTCTCTTTTCTGTCAAGACCTGATATGAAGTAGGGACACGGCATGCCGTGTCCCTACTTCCATTGCCCCGATGAAATGGGGGCAAAAAGAAACCGGGGCACGCGCTGCGCACGCACCCGATCAAGCCAATTTCACGTTCTTGCCATCATAGCGTGACTGGCTTCGGACTCCACACTTGGTAGTCGTCTTCACTGGTTTGGTCAGACCATTGAATGATGTAGTTGTTATTCGACGCATTCCGACTATTTGGCCCGATGTACTTCTGAGAGTTTACATTACGGATAAGAATGTTTCCATTGTAATCTTGGAACGTCCAGAGTTGAAAGCTGCCATTGGATTCGACGAGCTGGGTGTAGTATTGGATCGCTGTGGCACCGTTGTCTTTACTGCGCCCTCTGATGCAAGCGAGATATCCTGTCCGCTGGTTAATCATTATGTATGTTCCTTTGGATTGGTATTGAATGAGATACCAAACTTGGCTCGAAAGCAGAATACCACTCCCAGAAATATTGTCATATTGCTCGAGTGCCAAGCTGCCGTCATTGTCGAACCTCATGTTATCCTGAACGCCCAGATATAGGCTTCCGTTCTTAATGTTCTGAAACCTATACCGTCCTTCACTTAATGTCGTCATGTGCTTCTCCTTATGTTTTTTTGACCACCTATATGCGGAGGTCGATATTCGCCTGCTATTAAACAGGCGTACACAATGGACGATTCCTATAACCGTCCAAAGAGATTCAATCCCGCTGTTACGTTACCTCCTCCTCTACTCAAATGGTTCCTACACCGCCACATCCAGAAGATCCACCAGCGTGCCGGTATAGTCATTGCGGATCATCTCCCAGAGGGCGGCGTAATCATTCACGCTGATATTCAGCGAAGTTACAGCCGAGCCGGTAAAGCCCGGCAGGGTATATGCTCCGTTCCCGGTTACCGGGATCTCCGTGCCGCTCTCTCCTTGCTTCTTCATATTGATGAGCGAGAAGAGCAGCCGTTCTTCGACCAGATCCTGAATCACCTGGATGCGCAGGCGTTCGTCCGCTGTGACCAAACCGCCGGTGACCACGGCATAAGGTGTAGCCGCGTTATCGGTCAGGATGCCGGTATCAGGCGGGTTCGGGTGGCCCAGGCCGGGAACCCCCAGCGGAGTGCCGTGTTCTGTGTATTGGGTGGTCACGCTGATGGTGTACTCGTTGTTCCACGGGTTGCTCTGGGCCGGAATGTCCGGTGCCAACAGGATCTCGGAGTTGGAGATAATGCCAAAGGTGCTCTGCTGTGTCTCGCCGCTTTCCGTGCCCCGGATCACACAACTGCAATCCGGGTCTTCCTCGTCAAAGTCGAGATTGCTGCCGGTCAGGTGCAGGAGACCAGCCGGGTTGAGCACGTTGGCCAGCTTGAGCTTGGTATCTTCGACTGCATTGATATGCGGGAGTTTCTCGTTCATGGGCAGGCGTTCCATCCGGGCTTCTGCGCGCAGTCTACGGAGAAAATCACGGGTGCCGCTGATGCTCGCCTGGAGCATATCCTCGTTGTCCGGCAGGGGAGCGTCCGGGCTGTCCAGCCGCCCCTTGGCCGAGACGCGGAAGATAAAGGCATCCGGCAGGGTGACCTGGTAACCGTTAATCAGTTGGTTCTGAATCCACTCCATAATGATCGGCGCAAGCGAACGCACCAGATCATTGTTGTAATTGGGGTTGGTGGCAAAGATATCAGCAGCCATTTCGTCGTAACCCACGATGTTGCGGGGTACGATCTGGATGCGGTAGGAAATGAGTTTGGTGAGTGCGTTGAGTACCGGACGCCATAGAACAGTAGACATGATTATTCTCCTGTGATAAAGAAGGGATAGAATCAGTAAATTACCGTTTATCAGGTCAACCTATGACGGTATTATGCACTTGTCAAGAAAAATATTACGCATATTCTCAGGATAATGCAAAAAGATGGCTTGCTGGTGTGTTTTCAGTGCTTGTACTCCTGTGCAACTACAAGTTCAACGAGAGTACAACGGCAGATTTAACCAGAGTGTAATAGTGCGTTAGACTCTAGTACGACGGGACGTTGTACTAGAGTAGGACGAGACGTTGCACTAGAGTTCAATGGTAGGTTTAACCAGAGTGTAACGATACGCACCTCTCTCGCGCGACTAGATGTACTGTTATCGTTTCCCTTGCTTGGCTTCCCCCCTGGTCGGGGTGACACACACCTGCCTGACGCAGGCCAGGAATGTCTGCCATGCCAGATAAACGAAAAAAGGGACACTCATAAAGAGCGTCCCTCAGAACAAACAGATAATCCGTTCCTGACTTAGAATTTCAGGCGTACACCAGCCAAAGCCAAAGAAATGGGATCGTAATCAGCACCGGTGTTGTCTTCCAGTTCAAAATTACGATAATCGGGTCTGCCCCGCAATACAGCACAGGGCTATTGTGGAGGAAGATACGGGTGCAAGGCACTAAAACGGCGGCAACCAACTCTGACCGAAGAAGCCCTTGCTGAAATACCGAAGTCCTACATACACGGCCAGCACGATAAAGAGCCATTTCAGCCATTTTTCAGGAATATATTTCTGCGTTTTCGGGCCGATGAAGGCACCTACGGCAACCCCGGCCATTTCGATGCCCACCAGCTCCCAGCTGATATAGGTCCCGCCGACAACCACAAAGGAAAAAATACTGCTCACCATACTCAGCAGCACGGCCAGAGCCGAGGTACCCGCAACAATGTACATGGGCAGGCCGATGATGCTGGTCAGGAAAGGAACATAGAGAAATCCGCCGCCGATCCCCAGAAATGAGGCAATGGAGGCGATGACCACGCCGCCGAGTACGGCAAGAAGCGGGTTAAAGGTGAATTCAGCCCGGTAGGTTGGGGTGAAAGGCACGAACCCCGACAATCATGAAGCAAGTCGGACATGTCGGGATTCGCTCCGTTCGCCCGCAACCTACACAGTGTTATGACCTGCGCAACGCCGTGCGAAAGGTGATGACCGATCTCCACCTTCATGCGGTATAATCTTTTGGGAGAAGGAGATAAACGTTGAAACTCAACCACACGGATTATATGGAAGCATCCGCCTCCCGAATAGAGACAGCACGCCGCCTCCATCGTATCGGGCGGTACTCCGCAGCCATCTATTTCGCCGGGGTGTCAGTGGAGTGCCTGCTCAGGTCGTTCATCGTGCGTGAAGATCCGGAGTTCGACCAGCGTCATGATCTTCGCGCACTGTGCAAAAAGGCAGAGCTGGCCGCCTTTATCCGCCCGCAGGACCGACGCCGGGCGACCGCATGGCTCGGCAATGTCTGGACACGATGGAAGGGGTGCGATTAAAAGTGAGGTATGATCAATTATCGGATGCATGACAGAGTATGGTTCTGTTAAGATGCTTACTTTC
>JAABTP010000084.1 GCA_011389815.1 Desulfobulbaceae bacterium
GAGGCGGGATAGTTGCGCCCAAAATTTCTCATTGCGCTATTCTCATATTGAAAAAAGTTTAGGCTCTGAATTGCTGTCAAAAAGCAGCGGATGATTGCGGAACAGATTCTTGCCTGGCTGAAAAAAAATCCTGAAAACTGGCAAGGTGATCTTTCTGATTTTGAAAGTGTTTTTAGCTATATCGTTCTGTTGCAGACAACTGAAGAGGGCAGCCGGGGGACGATAGAACGCCTGAAACAGGATATTCAACAAGCTCAAGAAAACGGTGATTATCGCCATGCGGTTTTGCTGAACAAATGCCTGATTGACGGATATCGGCTTCAGGCTAACTTGACGGGCAGTGAGGTATATCAGGAGAAAGTTGCCTGCCGCCTGATTCGCCAGAGTCGATTCTATCGCCTGTTGGGAGATGTTCATTATACCCGGCTCTGTTATGGACGTGCCCGAGACGCCATTGAGGGGAAGGACATAGAGGCAAAGACCAGAATAAAAGATTCTGTTTTGAAGCAGGGGTTGAAGGGGTTTACGGATATTGTCAAGGGTGAATTCTATTTTCGCCAAGGCGGTTACGGATCCTTACTGGAAATTTATTTACGGGATGAATTACCCTTTACACGTAAGAGGTTTGATAGACAGTTTCCGGGGGATCGGGAAAAGGCATTCAGCCTGCTCAAACAAGGTGAAGAGAAGCTTGAACAAACTCTGGAGGATTATTTTAGAGGACAGTTGGATTTTACGAAGGAAACGGAGCAGAAGGATTTCTTGCAAGACCGCATTCGGTTCTATCATCAGCAATTGGCTGAAGCATATTTTCAGCTGGGTGAATTTCAGATGATGAATGGTCATTTCTGGGAGAATGGTCAGGGTGGTTTGGGGGCCTTTGGATATCTCAGGAAATCCATTGCGGCATGTAAAGCCAGTGAAAATCATTTTAGACATGATGATGCGGTTCAAAGTTATCTGAGTGCGTTTTATTTCTCAGGAGATTATGATGATCATACTTCTCAGAAAGAAGTTGAGAAATATGAACAGGATCTTGAAGAAAGAATAAAAAATAAAGGATATAAACACCCTTGGGTGGCGGCCCGATTTCGGATTACACAAGGTGATGTGCTTTTTAGTAGGTGTTTTCAGATGGAAGAGCAGGCTGATGAATCGGATTCGGAAAACTACAGTTTTGTTCCCCGAAAGGTTCCGATTCGCCGTGAAGAGCTGTTACCCATGTTCCGTTGCTATGTTGAAGCCTGTGATTATAAAGCAGGCTTTAACAATCTGAGTTTTGAAGCAGGTCTGCGTGTTCTCCGACGCCGAATAGAGTTGATTGCGGATAGCTCATCGCTGGATATTCTTCATGAGATTTTACGTCATATCTGGCAGGACGGAGAGCATCTGCGAAAGAGGACGGAAGAACTTGAAAGTATACTGCAACTCATCAGAATGAGGAGCTTGGTTTTGCAATATGAAGAGCACTAAGGCAAGAGCAGCCACCCAATGACCCCATGGCACCGCCTATTCGGCATCACCGTAATCGACCTGTTCACAGGTTCTCCCTACCGCGTTGAACTGGAAAAAGACCTGTCCCTGAAACAGCAGTTCGTGGATGTGGTAATCATTGAGCAGGAGCAAGGCGAACCGCCCGCTGACCTGCCCGACGGACTGGACAACCTGGGGCCGCATAACATCCTGAGCTTCAAGTCCCATCAGGAACCCTTCACACCATGGGCCTGCGACGAGCTGCTGGGACATTATGTCAATTATCGCAAACAGGCAAGTCCGTCAATGGATAATCTGCTGCCATCCAAAGACTTCAGATTGTACGCCGTGGCAGCAAGACACCCGGAAAAACTGGCCCGGAAAGTCCAGTTGCATGAACATGCCCCAGGAGTGTATGATTTTATATGGGGAAGTCGTTCTGTCCGCCTGATTGTCACGGGCCGGGTGGCACAAACAAAACAAAACGCTGTTTGGGAACTGTTCAGCGGGATACCGGAACGTGTTGCGCACGGTGCCGCCGATTATGAATGGCGGACAGAAGGGTTGAGCAGTGTTATCTCCACCTTATATACCCATTACCGCTTGGAGGGAATACAAATGCCGTATACTGTAAAAGATTATTTGCGTGAAGTTACCTTGGATAACCTTGACACTCTGACCCCGGAGGAGCGTCTGAAAGGAATTGCACTGAAGGAACGTCTCAAGGGGATTCCTGTAAAAGATCGTTTTCATGGAGTTTCCCTGGAAGAAGCCCTGAAATATTTTTTTCTGGATGAATCGGAAGAAAAAAAGCGTAATATTTTGCAGAAACTGCTGAAAGAAGAACAAAAAAAATAGCCGTATTGCTTAGGAAAGCCAGCGACGTTCATGAGAAACACAGAGGTGACCAAGATGCCCGGAACCAAAAGGCTAGTACAGTAACCTGTAAGTTCGACTAATAACATTACGTAAGAATCTTTTGAAACTTATGGTTTTCACGGCTGGTTGAGCCGATATGAGTTATTAGTAAAATTTAGCGGTTGCAACGGATAAGCTGTTATGCCAAAAATTTACGAATACCTCGGAATAATAATTCTGTTCTACACCAATGAACACGAACCGGTTCATGTTCACGGGAAGTTTCAAGGTCATGAATCAAAGGCTGAATTCATCATTGAAGACGGCATCGTGACTGAAATCACCATAAAATCCGTCAAAGGCCGAAAGCCTCTACCTTCGGCGGTACTCAAAGACTTCAAAAAATTCGCTCAGGTCTATTCAGGTGAAATTGTCCAAAAATGGATTGATTATTTTGTTTTGCATAAACCAGTTGAATGCGAAAAAGTAGAAAGGAAAGTAAAATGATAGGTAAAGATCAGGTTATACGGATAGAAAAGGCAGAGCATGTCAGCGACCATAAGCTCAGGCTTTCGTTTAACGACGGAACTGTGCAACTCGTAGATTTCGAACCGTTCTTGATCAATTCTCTCAATCCTTTGATTCGAAAATATATCTCTTTGGAAGAATTCAGGAAGTTTGAGCTTGCTGACGGCGATTTAGAGTGGAATGATTACGATCTCTGCTTTCCTGTTGCGGATCTCTATGAAAACAAGATATGCCCATAACCCCATGGCACCGCCTATTCGGCATAACCGTAATCGACCTGTTCTCAGGTTCTCCGTACCATGTTGAACGGGAAAAACTGTCCCTGAATATCGAACCGGCTTGGAGGTGAATAATTAGAATGAAAACCCAATCAATATCTGTAGATTTTCCCGCCGACATCCTCCTTGCCCTGAATGAGACGGAAAACGAACTGCGGCAGCGCATTCGTCTTACTCTGGCTGTTCAGCTATATAAAGCACAGAAACTGACTGTCGGGAAAGCTGCGCAGATCGCCGGACTTTCCCGGTTGCAGTTTGAGACTGCCCTGTCAGAAAAGGAGATCCCGATATGCAATCTGACAGCTGCCGAGGTTATGGATGACATCGCGAAACTCAAGTGAGAAAAACGGGCTTGTTATTGCGGATTCCGGTGCAATATTTTCACTGGCCGTCATTGATCAGTTGGAAATACTCAACGCGCTGTTTGATGACATCTCTATTCCGAATGCAGTCTGGCAGGAGATCACTCTTGACAAAACAACCGATTACTATACGAGAATCTATCATTTTTTCCGAAAACCAAAGCGATCAAAGGACTCAACACCCTGACTCCTCTGATGGATTACGGAGAATCGGAATGTGTGCTTCTCTACAAAGAATCAGATGCGGATTTCCTGCTGATTGATGACAGAAAGGCACGTAAAATTGCTGAGAATTTCGGCATCAACTGTATCGGTACACTGGGAATATTATCCGTTGCCCGGAATAAAAAACTTATCCCTGCTCTCAAACCGCTTTTTGAAATGCTGTTGGCAAACAAACGGTTTTATTCCAACGGGCTGCTCAATTCGCTTTTAGAGCAACACAATGAAGACATGATTATATGACGTTTAAGCATTTTAGTGATTCATCTGGGTCAGCTATTGAAACTCAGAAAATATCAGCAATACTATGGCCCGTACTGCTGGCGTGTATGATTTTCTATGGTGAAGCCGTTCGGTCCGCCTGATTGTCACGGGTCGGGTGGCGCAGGCAAAACAAAACGCTGTATGGGAGCTGTTCAGCGGGATACCGGAACGTGTCGCGCACGGTGCCGCCGATTATGAATGGCGGACAGAAGGGTTGAGCAGTGTTATCTCCACCTTATATACCCATTACCGCTTGGAGGGAATACAAATGCCGTATACTGTACAAGATTATTTGCGTGAAGTTACTTTGGAGCATCTTGACACACTGACCTTGGAAGAGCGCATGAAAGGTCTTACTGTAGAAGAGCTTCTTCAGTCCGTTTCCCTTGAGGCAGCTATGAGATACCTCTGTCCTGAGCATGCGGAAGAACTGATAAAGATTTATTATTCTCAAAAGTGGCAGAAAAAAGAACAGAACAATGGAAAAAAAGAGTAATGCAGTATATCGCTATGATAAGCTGAACCGGAAAGTATGAAAAATAATAAAACAGTATCGCAGCAGTTTTCCCTGTCCTATTACACCTTGTCGGAAAAACAGCAGCCCCGCATAAAAGTATCATTGACCGACAATCATGGTGGTTATAGCATGGCTGCTCAGAAAACTGTCTCTGGACAGGAACGAAAAAACATTTTTGCCTTGGGCAGTCACTGATTGTGCCGGAGAAGAAGTCAGTATGAAAAAAACAAAGACTGAAAGCTACCTGCAAAGCTATTATGGTTCGGACCAGACTGCTTCCTGCCCTGTCCGTGTTGTTCTGCACAAAACAGAACAGCCTGCACTCAAGGAGCAGAAGAAAAAAAAGGGATTGTATGCGCTGGGCAGCAACTGATCCATGCTCTTCCCTTCTGCCCCCCTGTCCTATGCTGTCGAACTCACCTATGCCTGCAATAACTCCTGCACCGGTTGCGCTAATGTCTGGGGATCCCGACGACAACAGACCCTGACCCGCTGGCAGGAGCTGTTTGATCGCATTGCCCCGCCGGATCATCCTGACAAATATGCCGAACTCATCCGCCTGACCGGCGGAGAACCCACTCTCCATCCAGAATTTACCCGGATTGTAGAACATGTTGATTCCCTGGGCATTGCCCATGTCCTGTTCACCAACGGACGTTGGCCCGATCCTGCAACGATCATCAACCTGTATCAAGACCAGGAAAACTGTCTGGGTATGCTCGTTAGTCTCCACAGCAGCAGTCCGGCGGTTCATAACACCCTTGTCAATGATGACAACGCCTTTGGAGAAACCTGCGCAAATATCCGTCGGGCCGCAGACGCCGGAATAGAGATCTTCACCAATACCATCCTGAGCAAAGACAGCTGTGAACAGGTGGAAGATATTATCCATCTTTCCCAGGAACTCGGTGCGGAATACGCAGTGTTTAATCGTTTCCTGGGCAATGACAATCCCCTTCAGCCGACAAAGGAACAGTTCAAGCAGGCAGTTTTGCTGATTGAAGACCTGCACAAACAGGGAGTTTCCTGTCGAATCGGCAATTGTGTCCCCAAATGTTTTGTTCCCAATTCCACAGAAGGTTCCAATGCTGGGATTGAGCATTGTGCGATTTCACCACAAGGGCTTGTTCGACCAGATAACCTGACCAGCACCGTGTTCGGCAATATCTTTGAGCAACACATAACAGAGATCTGGCAGTCAGAACAGGCGCAACAATACCGCCAGCAGATCGCCCCGGCCTGCCTGGAATGCGTTGAGCTGTTTCGTTGCCGGGGAGGAGACCGCTCTGTTGCTTTAGAACAGGGGAGAAAAAAAGATCCTTTGATGACAGAACCTCTTTGCGAGGCAGAGCCAAAGAACGTGCATTTAGATCCGAGCTGGAAACCCGTTGCCCGTTTCAGAATCCGAGAGGAATCTTTTGGATATTTGGTGACTCGTTATAATTGGTCAATACCGGTTGCCGTTACTGCAAAGCCTCTACTGGATGCAGTGAATGGGGAAACTACCCTGACAGAGATTCAGGAGCAGTTTGGGAACGAGGGGCTGGATTTGATCGGTCGTCTTTATCAAGAGGATTGCTTGTTTTTTGAATAAGATGTTAGCATGACGTTGTGTTTCACTGTTGCTTATAAGGTTGGTCTTGATAGAGTAACACGAAATCAAACAATCTGAGTAAAGTACCGTCCGCTTTCGTTGCACTTAAGCGGACCACCCTGTGCTAAAAACACAAAAAGCTACCAGACATACTACTTCTGTCTGACAGCTTTTTGATTTTTTAGATGCCGTAGGGGCGAACCTATGTGTTCGCCCTTGAACATCCTCAGCTCTGGCAACGGGCAGACACACAGGTCTTGCCCTACAATTTCGTGCTTACTGCGTTGTTTAGCCTGCCACAGTAAGCACTCCATTACTCAAGGAAGGCAAGATCCCGGCTATCAGCATAATTGCTGTTAGAATAAAAATACTGGTTTTCTGGAATCCGTCCATAATAACGGGAGCAGGTTCACCAGCAGGCTCAACAATATAGGCCTCTTTCACCAGCAGGAGATAATAGTATAAGGAGATGGTTGAGTTCAGGGCCGCAAAAACCACCATGAAATAGTATCCCTTTTGCGCTGCTGAGGCAAAGAGGAAGAATTTTCCCATAAAACCAGCCAGCGGCGGAATCCCTGCCAGCGAAAAGGCACTGAGCATCAGAATAGCTGCCAAGCCTGGGTTGCTCTTGCCTAAGCCTTGTAAGCCACTCCGATTCTCTTTGCCATTCCGTCCAATAATGGACATGATAAAGAAGACTGCGTAGTTTCCTGCTGCATAGACAAACAGGTAAAAGATAATTGAGGAGCGGGCCGAGCCAGCATTTCCGAGCAAGGCCATGATGATGTAACCAGCCTGGGCAATGGAAGAATAGGCCATGAACCGGCGCAGACGGGTTTGTTTCAGGGCACCAAGGTTCCCTACAGTCATGGTTGCTGCTGCCAAGATCAGCAGGATGGGCTGTAAATAACTATGCATAGCAGCCAGCGGGCCATAGACCAGGATCAAGAGAAAGGCAATAGCCACAGCCTTGGAGGAAACCGAAATAAAGGCGGTTACCGGGCTGGGCGCACCATCATAGACATCTGGTGCCCACATATGAAAGGGAAACAGGGTGAGCTTAAAGCCAATGGCTGCCAAGGTAAAGAGCATCCCAATGCGAAGCAATGGTTCCTGTGGATTCGCTGTGCAGGCTTGGGCCAGAGCTTCAAAGGTCAGGGAACCAGCAGCACCATAGAAGAACGAGTAGCCAAAGAGGAGCAGACCGGTTGAGGCTGATCCCATAATGATATACTTGGTGGAAGCCTCAACAGAGAGTTTGTCTTTTTTATAAAAACCACTCAATATATAGAGCGGAATTGTGGCCAGCTCCATTCCGATAAACAGGGTCAGCAGGTCAGTGGCAGAGACCACCGTGAACATACCAAAGGTGCAGAGCAGCAGAATAAAGAAAAACTCGCTCTGGTATTTCATGACCCCTCTTTGATTGCCTCCGGGTGTAAAATACGGACGCGAAAGTAAGACCGCAAAGAGAGCGGACAGGATAAAAACCTGCTTAAAAAGGAGTGCTGTACCGGTGACCAGGTAACCACCTGGATAAAGAACGGTTTGATCATGAGGTAGACAAAATAACAGCACAAAAATACCACATAAGCCAACCCAGGAAAGATGAAAGGGTACGGTGGAGACGAGGTCGTCTTTTCCCTTGTACAGGTCATAGCCCATTACCAGGGCCGCAAGTACGACAAGAAGAATATCAGGCAGCAGGAGTGTCATCGGAGTTTTTTTATCGCATCAGGTTATTGTAAATGGGATGAACAGCGTTATTAACCAGTTCAATAATCCAGCCTGGCAGGATACCCATGCCAAAGAGACAGACGAGCAGGATGGTGACGGGTATTTTTTCCAGCAGAGAGGCATCGGTCAGAGAGGTGAATTGTTCTTTGATCGGCCCGTTCACCAAGCCGTTGACAGCCCGTAACACATAGACCGCTGTGACAACAATGGAGAGCACAGCCAGGACAGTACAGATTCTGTTCAAGGTAGCTGGGTTGTTAAAGGAACCCACAAAGACATTGGCTTCAGCCACAAAACCGGAAAGCCCTGGCAGGCCCAGTCCGGCAAGTCCGACAATGATATAGGCTACCGAGAGAAAGGGCATCACTTTCATCAAACCGCCCATTTCGCTGACAGTTCGGGTATGGGTTCTGCCGTAAATCATCCCGATAAGACAAAAGAACAGGGCCGTCATCAGGCCGTGGGAGATCATCTGGAGTACGCCACCTTTGATGCCGGTAAAAGTCATGGCCGTGAAACCGAACAGGACCAGTCCACAGTGAGAGACTGAGGAATAGGCTGTAATGTATTTCAGGTCTGTCTGACGGATAGCACCAAAGGCTCCGTAGAGCACGTTAACGGTGACCAGAATCAGGAAAAAGTCCATCCACATCTGGCTTCCCTCTGGCAAGAGGTACATCCCCACCCGCAGGCAGCCGTACCCGCCCAGTTTCATAAGAACACCGGCATGGAGCATGGAAACCGCTGTGGGTGCTGAGGCATGACCATCTGGTGACCAGGTATGAAACGGGAAGATAGCTCCCAGCACCCCAAAGCCGAGAAAGATAATCGGGAAGACCCAAAACTGAAAGGAATCAGAGAACTGATGCTGAGACAGTACTTGCAGGTCAAAGCTATTTGCGCCTGACTCAAAATAAAGGGCCAGAATCCCTGCCAGAATAAAGGCAGAACCAGCCACCAGCATCAGGGTGAGCTTCATGGATGCATACTCTTTCCTGCCTGTTCCCCAGAGACCGATGAGTAGGTACATGGGGAGAACCGCAATCTCGTAAAAGAGAAAAAAGGTAAAGAGATCAATAGAGACAAAGACCCCATAAACGCCAGCCACCAAGACATTAAGGAGAACGAAAAACTCCTTGGCTTGCTTATTGACATTCCAGCTGGCCAAGATCCCGCAGAAAATGACAATGGCTGTAAGCAGCATCATCAGCACGGAAATAGCATCCACCCCGATATTGTACTCTATGTTCAGCATCGTCAGCCAATCTACCTTATAGGTAAAATGAAAGAGGCTGGATAATGCATTGTCAGCAACAGGATTGGCAGCAGAGACAGCGACAAACTTAAAGGTCAGGATAGTGACAAGCAATAAGTTGATCAGGTTGCCGGTTAATGAGATAAATTTAATGCTCCGATGGTCATCAGTCCGGATCGGCAGGCAAGCCAAGGCGGTAATAAAAGGGACGACCCAGATCATAGTGAGCAGAAATGGTCCGTTCATATATGTACTCCGTTGCGGTTTATGCTGTAGTGATTCATTTTTTTGTCAGATATGATTACAGAAAACGAATAAAAATTTGGCAGGACAGACATTTTTAGACCGCCAGTTCAATGTCTCTGATGCCGATAAAAGTATTAGCCGGTTCTTCAAGATTCTGTTCTTCCAGGCAGAGTTCAATAACCTCCTGAATATTATGCAGGGCTTCGTCAATAGTTTCTCCGTAACTGCGACAACCTTGGAACACGGGGCATCTGACGATAAAGACTCCGTCTATATCCTGTTCAACAAGAACCGGAAAATGTTTTTTTAAGGACATGGCTCAATATGCCTCAATTATTCCTGTATAATAATCTTTTACCATTTTTGTCGTTGTGTCAGAGTGTATTTTTCCCTGGCAACGTCTTCGACATTCTAAATAAATTCTGTAGGCCATCCTGCTCACATTTCCCGGCTGTCAGGGAGTTTCCCTTCGTGGGCATAATAGGTTGTTAGTGAGGTCTGTAATTTCAATGATGCGTTATTTTTCTTTCCTTTTTCCAAGCATGAAATTTTTCTATTGCTTCACGGTTGATTTCTTGCAACGGCTTCTGTTTTCTTGATTTGTGGAGGCGATGCCGTATTTCATGGATTTCCCATAAAAGAGAATCTTCCTGTTTGCTATAACTGTTTTTATATGTTGCCATATTCAGCACCTCCGAATAACTGCAAAGAACCGATCTCAATTATCGGATATTTATATTTCGAATTGATTTCATGAATTTTTCTTATAGGATTTACACTGACAATATGCTTGAAATTCCAAGATGCTAAGGCATCAATATTGTTTATTGAGGCTGTTGCAATATGATAGGCATCTTCAGGTTCACTTTTTTGGAATTGCTCCTCTGTTCATATATTCATTTGCAAGAAGTATGAGATCATCTGATAGCTCAAGAACCTTCATGTCTGAATCAAGGATCAAGTCTTTTATTGCCTGTCTTTTTATAGTGTTTTTTAGTTCTGCGACTTCTTCAATAACTGTAACAGAAATGTACAATTCATACAAAGAGGCTTTGTTTTCAAACCATTTTTGAGTAATTAACTGCCGTATCGGGTTTTGAGGTGTCAAAATATGCGCTTGGAATTGAAGTATCTAAATATAATTTTAACTTTTCATTTTTCTTCATTTGTTCAGCTCAATTGTAAACGGCAAATCCTTCAGCAGCGGGTTATTGATAACGCTGGCCCATTTCATATAAGTTACTATTCTTGCAATACAGTTTTTCTTTCCCGGTTCACTAATTTCTTCATATGTTTTTTTTCGTCTTCTTTTATTGCCGCAAAAATTCGATCAATATCATTCCCGTATTTAGCTGCGTGGACAGCTCTGATATTTCTAATCTCTTCTACAATAGGGTCATTTTTCATGTATCAATTCCTCCGGTGAACACAATATCGGGCTTTGTAATCGTGCTTGCTCAATCACTTTCGATATCTTGTCTCTTGTATTTGCATTATTGATGTGTTTGAAATTCCAAGTAAGAAGAAAGTTCATTCTCTGTACAGCGGCTATGCTTATATGCAAGGCGTCTTCTGTGCAGGATTCAGGAACAGCATTTTCTTCAATCAATAATTTTGCGAGCTTGGTAGCATTTTTTGTTGTCTCAAGAATAGGTATGTTTTCTACGAGAAGCAACCGTTTTTGAGCTGCTTCAGCGTTACCCGATCCTATTTCATTTATCACCAACTCAGATACAAAAATTTCAAACGTATTCTTGTAGGTATCCCACCATTCAATGGTAACGGCCTGCCGAGCGGACGTAACTACATCCCTGCTTGGCCGAGCAGTCATATAACTGATTACTGATGATTCAATATAGACTGATTTCATTGCTTTTAGTTTTGCACTGCTCCGGCAGGAGATGAACCTCCCTACTAAGCTCCTTACCCCAAAAACAACAACATAATAAAACCAATAACTGTTGCACCAAGATAAAACTGTAATTGCCCGTTCTGGGCAAGCCGGACTCCCTTACCACCAACCTGCAAGAGCCAACCCGTGAGGTCCATACTACCGTCAACAACCTTACGATCAAACCACTTGATCGGCGCAGCGATGCGGTCAAAGATAATTTTATGGGTGATGAAAAGCCATATTTCATCCATATAAAACTTATTGTAGACAAGCGTATACACAACAGGCCCGAAGATATTTTTCAGACGTGCTGCACTCTCGGTTTGGCCCTTGCCGTAGAAGATCCAGGCCCCGCCAATACCGAGAACTGCTGCCAAGGTAGCAACCCACGGCAACCAGCCAGGATGGGCCAGGTGACCAGCCTCCTGAATATAAGGCGGCACAACATTGGCAATAAAGAAATGCTCCAAAACACCGGCAAAAACAGTCGGTATTGTCAGGATCATGATAGGCCAGGTCATCCAAGGGTCTTCATGAACATCGTGGAGTTCAGAGCGAGCTTCGCCGTGAAAGATCAGGAAGAAGAAACGGAACATGTAAAAGGCGGTCAGCGCACCAGTCACTAAACCAACAAGAAAGGTGATATAATGGCCGGATTGGAGCGAGGCCAACAGAATAGCATCTTTAGACCAAAACCCGCTAAAAGGGAACAGACCCGCAATAGCCAGGCAGGCAGCAAGTAAGGACCAATAGGTTCTGGGCATTAATGATTTCAACCCACCCATCTTCATAATATCGTTGCTATGTACAGCATGAATAATGGCACCTGCACCAAGAAAGAGCATACATTTAAAAAAGGCATGGGTAAAAACATGGTACATGGCTGCGGAGTAGCCCAGCAGGTTGACAGAGGCATCATGATGTCCATCGCCACAGATTTTGGCTGCACCCAGAGAAAATATCATATAGCCCAGCTGGGACAGGGTGGAAAAGGCCAGGATTCGTTTGATATCCATCTGGGTAATGGCGATCACTGCGGCGAACAAGGCTGTAAAGGCACCAAGGCACTGGATCACGAATAAGGTGGTCTCAGAGGCAGCAAAGAGCGGAAACATCCGGGCTGTCAGATAAACACCTGCCACAACCATGGTTGCGGAGTGAATAATAGAGGAAACCGGGGTTGGTCCTTCCATAGCATCAGGCAGCCAGACATGGAGGGGAAACATGGCTGATTTGCCCCAACCACCACAGAAGATCAGCAGGGTACCCAAAGTCAACATATTAATGGACAGTCCTGCAAAAAGGATATTTTTATTGAGCAGGGCTGCTGTTTCCGGGCTGTTCAGGGTTTGGAAGCTGAAACTCCCGCTTTCAAAACTGACCAGCAGGATTCCCAGGAGAAAAAAGGCATCAGCAAACCGGGTCATGATAAAGGCCTTTTTCGAGGCTGCCACTGCTGAGGGTTTTTCATACCAGAAACCTATCAAGGAATAGGAAGATACACCCACCAGTTCCCAGAAAACAAACATCTGGAGGATATTGCTGGAAACCACCAAGCCGAGCATGGAAAAAGAAAACAGAGCCAGCAGGGCAAAAAAGCGGTTAAAGCTGGGATCACCCTTCATATAGCCAACAGAGTAGATATTGACCAGCAGGGAAATTACCGTGATTACGATCAGCATTATGACCGAAATAGGGTCAAGATAGATCCCCAGGTTTGCCGTCAGCGTTGGAGAAAAATTAAGCCAGGCACCATCAAGGGCCATTTTTTCAGGATACGGGAGACCCTGTCCATGTCCCATAACTGAAATGAAGTAGGCAAGGGCAGTGAGCAGGGCATAGCCCAGAGAAAGAGCAGACAAGGTAATAGCCAGCTTGCCAACAAATTTATTATCAGAATGAAGGTGCCCCAGTCCGATCAGGACAAAACTGAGGAGCGGAAAAAACAGGATCAGATAACTGTGAAAAAAGATAAAATCAGCCATTGAGTTCCTCCAGCCGATACGCATCAAGCCGTTTTTTACGACGGTACATGGAAAGGATAATTGCCAGGGCCACAGCGATTTCACAGGCGGAAACCGCCATGACAAAGATCGGGAAGACCGCACCGGCCACCGGGTCTGCGGCTTTAAAATGAGCAAAAGCAGCAAAGTTGATATTGGCCCCGTTGAGAATCACTTCCACCGAGAGCAGGATACCCAATAGATTCCGACGGGTCATCATGCCGAAGATTCCGATGCCGCATAGAATCAATGAAAGAGTAATGCAATGGGAAAGGGTCATGATTGTTCCTCCTTTTTCTCTGCATCTTTGCGGGCAATGACCACAGCACCAACTAATGCGGCAAGCAACAACAAGGAGACAACCTCAAACGGAACGATAAAGCCGTTTTCTGTTGAGAGCAGGCGGATACCGATCTGGTCAATGGTGATCGGTGCAGCTTTTGCGGATGCCTGATCCAAAAGGGATGAGCTGTTTTCTGTGAAAAAATACAGCATTCCTGTAAACAGCAAGCCTGTTATCATCCCTTTACTGATCCATTTCCATGTACTTATTCTGCCGAGTTTATCATCAACCCCCAGCCCTGTGGTGAGAAGAATGATAAGCAGCATGAAAACAACAATGCCACCGACATACAGCATGATTTGCGCCAAAGCCAGTAGCTCAATTTGCAGCATGATATACAGAGCCGCAGTAATAATAAAGGAGCCAATCAGCGCAATGGCACTGTGTAAAATATTTGGCAGACTTACGGCACAGCCTGACAGGATGACAAGGACTGTCGCCAGTATATAAAAGAGAATATCACTCATCAGCATTCTCCTGAAGGTGTATCCTGAGCCTTGTTAAGTACCCAGGTAAGTTCATTTTTGTCGTACACAGTCAGTTCAAAATCTTTTGCCAGTTCAATGGCACCAAAAGGACAGGATTCCACACAGAGGCCACAAAATGCGCATTGTCCAACTCGATAGATGTATTGCCCAAGCACTTTTCGTCCACTAAGATCCTTGGTTGCGAGAACAGAAATAGAACCGTTGGGACAGGATTTCTCACAGATACCACAGGCTGTACAGTTATTTTCACCGTTTTCGTTGTGAGGCATGGATACTGGCCCGCGAAAACGATCAAACATCGTCAGGGTATCCCGATTTTCCGGATATTGCTGCGTGATGACAGTCTTTGGATTTGAAAAATATTTTACAGTGATATCCATTCCCTGCATAAGAGAATAGAAGCCTGTAAAGATTTTTTTGAGGTAGCGGCTGCTGTATTTCAGCAGGCTTTCCTTGGGCACGGTTTCTTTCATAGTTATTGAGAGATACAGTTTATAGGCTCACTGAGTTTGACCAAGATGTATACAATGCGCCTTATCCAGCCCAGCCCAGTACCATAAAAACAGCCCCCATCATCAACAGAAGCAGGTTGGTGGGCAGCATCATTTTCCATTCCAGAGACATGAGCTGATCAATTCTGAGCCGTGGAAAGGTCCAGCGGAACCACATATAGATAAAGACAATAAAAAATGTTTTACCAAAGAACCAGATAAATCCTGGTATAATGTTCAGGATCGGGTCAATAAAGTCAATCCCGATGAGCGGGGCATGGAAACCACCAAGAAAGAAGGTGGTTGCCAAGGCAGCTGAAATAAACATATTGACAAATTCAGCAAAGAAAAACATGGCAAAGCCCATGCCGGAATATTCAGTATGGTACCCTGCTGTCAGCTCTGATTCACCTTCAGCCAGATCAAAGGGGGTTCGATTGAGTTCAGCCGTAGAGGCGATGAGGTACATAATAAAGGAAATAATGCCAAGAAAAGGCAGTTTAAAAATCCACCAATCAAAAATCAGGCCCTGCTGAGAAAGAACAATCTCCCGTAACGAGGCTGTCCCGGAAAGCATGACGATGAGTAGCATGATCAGGGCAAGCGAGATCTCAAAGGAAATCATCTGGGCTCCTGCACGCATGGCCCCAAGCAGGGAAAGTTTATTATTTGATGACCAGCCTGCCAACAGCAGGCCAAGCACGGCAAGACCTGAAATACCCAGAACATAGAGTACCCCACCAGCAGGATCAGCCAATTGGAGATGATGGTCAAAGGGCAAGATAGCCATGATAAGAAAGGTGGCGGTCAAGGGAAGCATTGGAGCAAGATAGAAGGTAAAGCTATCAGCTCCCTTGGGTTTAAGGATTTCCTTAAAGATTAACTTAATACCATCAGCCAGAGGCTGAAGAATACCGTGAAAGCCTACCCGCATGGGGCCAAGCCTGACCTGAAAGTGGGCTGAGACCTTACGTTCAAGCAGAATAAGGACGGCAGCCAGAGTGGATGTCAAGATGACCACAGCAATCAAGCCTAAAAGTCCATTAATAAAAAAGGCACTTTCAGGAAAGAGAGCACGCACCATATTGCCAATACCGTTGTGGAGCGGATACAGAGTTTCTGTTGCTGACATGTTCATTTCGCTTTTCCCTCTACTTGTCCATATCCGGGATAACAAAATCCATACTGGACATGATTGTCACTAAGTCTGCCAATTTGAGTCCTTTTGCTGCATGATTCAGAGCACTGAGGTTGCAGAAATTCGGTGAACGATATTTCACCCGATATGGTTTAGGGCCTCCGTCAGAGACAATATAGGTTCCAAAAATACCTCTCGGAGTTTCTACCTGACTGTAATAGCTCCCTTTGGGAAGCTTGTAAACAGCCTTGGGTTGACTGCGATGGGGGCCTTCAGGGAAGGTTGCCGCAGCCTGCTCCAGAATACGCAGAGACTGCACCATCTCTTCCATTTTAATCTCATAGCGAGCAAGGCTATCCCCGTCAGTGCTGGTAGGGATGTCAAAGTCAAACTGATCGTAGATAGAGTACGGATCATTTTTTCGGACATCATAGGAAACGCCCGATGCCCGAAGCACAGCACCTGAGCAACCGTTGGCTAAGGCGTCTTCCCGGGAAAGTATGCCGATTCCCTTGGTTCTTTCCCGAAATATAATATTACCACTCAGCAGGGTATTGTATTCGTCAAGGGCTTTATACATGATCGGAATAAATTTTTTTATTCTCGGGATAAAACCATCTGGCGCATCAAAATATGACCCACCTGGACGAAAAAAGTTCATGGTTAAGCGGGCTCCGCACATTTCTTCAAAGATGTCCGTGATCATTTCACGTTCTCTGAAACCGTATAAAAAGGGAGTAAACCCACCCAGATCCATCCCCATAACACCCCACCAGAGCAGGTGCGACTGGATCCTTTGGAGTTCACAGATCATAACACGGATATACTCACCACGTTCAGGGACGCCGATGTCCATAGCCTGTTCAACAGCCATGCAAAAGCAGAGGTTGTTGAAAAAAGACGAGAGGTAATCAAGTCGATCTGTCAGATGAATGTTCTGGATATAGGTCTGGTTCTCAGCCATCTTTTCGATGCCACGATGGATGTAACCGAGGTGCGGTACCGCTTCAACGACAGTTTCGCCGCTTAATCGCACAACAATCCTCAGTACCCCGTGGGTACTGGGATGTTGGGGGCCAATGTTGACAAAGAATTCATCAGCATCCTCTTGGGTTGATTGCGGCAGCCTGAATCCCTCAGGCAGGGCATCTCCGTCAAGACGGTATTTTTCAGCGGATTGTGAGATCATATTTCTGGAGAAATTTTCAGTCCGGTTTATGTTTTTTTGTTACCCTAATGAAGAGCAAAAACGGCAAATTGTCAAGAGAAAAAAACGCTTCGATTTTGTAAGGTTACGGTCTACTTTTTAGTAACATTAGGGCTGTTTTGGTAGTTTATTTTTATTGCCTCTCTCAAGAGGGAGATAAAAGCCCCGTACAATCAGGGCTTGGGTCAGGTGAGGTAGAGGAGGCTACAGTGTCGTAGCTATTTAGGTTTTACCCCTTGTGATGCGACCGTGATTGTATCACCGGGTCTTGCCTCACCTCCTTGAAGGACTTTTGCAAAGATCCCTTCCCGTGGCATGATGCAGTCGCCAGTGGCTTTTTTGATTGCACATCCGTCATTGTGACATTCTTTGCCAATTTGAGTGATCTCTAAGAGCACTTCTGTTCCAAACTGTAACCTGTCGCCCACCTGGATTGCGTGAAGATCAAGGCCTCTGGTAATGATATTTTCTGCAAAGGCACCTTCAGTAAGCTGAGGTAATATTTTTTTCACGGTGTCAATACTCTCTCCGGCAAGCAAAGAGACCTGACGGTGCCAGTCTCCACCGTGTGCATCGCTAAGGATGCCAAAACCAACCTGAAAAGTGGCCTCTGCAATTGATTTTTTAGGAATTCCTTTCTTTTTGCTGATACAAAGTGCTTCGATTGTTGCCATGTTTTAAACCTTTGTTGTATTTTTTGCTTGCGTTATTGAGATTTATTTGTAAATGTAATCTTGAACTGATTAGTGTAAAAGAGAGTAATAAACAGATAGTTAGGACTTGATTTCCCCTTGACATATGATCAATTTGCGATATCATCATATTATGATCAGTGCTCATCTTGTATCGTTTTTGCCCTATGATTTGCAAGGTTATCGTATGTTAACCTGATTATATTGTATACTCAAAAACGACACCTTGTGCCGTAACCGTTCACCCCCCTCATTCCACACAAAAAAAGATTGGACAAAAAAAGAAGATCACGATAGTTTAAGGGTCAC
>JAABTP010000085.1 GCA_011389815.1 Desulfobulbaceae bacterium
CAAACGAAAAAAAATGCTTATTGGGCATCTCGGACAACTGAAATTGCTCTATGCTGGGGTACTTTTCAACACCCTTAATATGTATCTCCTTTTCTTTTTTTCGCAAGCTTCCGTTTAAAAGACGGCCTGTGTCCTTTTAAAATCCTCTGTCCAACTTTAAAAGATCAGTCGTCACCTTTTCATTCCCATGACCCACCTTAAAAAGATGAGAGCACACCTTTTAAAGGTGCCGCCTGAGTTTTAAAAGTTGAGACGTTACCTTTTAAAGGAGACCACTCACCTTTTTAGACCCAACGCTCGGTTTTAAAAGGTAGCTGCTGACCTTTATAAGGTGAACGCCCGCTTTGGAACATCATTCGACAGACAAGTTTGTTTCTCAGCTGATCTTACCCAGCATATGTATAAAAAATATCCCTAATGCGGTTACGCAGATAAGTCAAGAGAAAAGTTTTTCTATCAATAAGATAGGAATGATTCATATTCTCAGCTCTGTCTTAATCGCCTTAATGCGCAGGAAAAAAAGACAAAAAAAGAGGCACGACACACCGCAGTGCATCATGCCTCAAACAACAGGCCTCCCTGCCAGGCAGGAAAAGCAAAATTATTTTTTCGGAGCCCGAGCCATAGCAATGGTTCCCGTCCGAACAACCTCTTTAATGCCAATGGGACGGAGCAGATCAATCACAGCCTTGATTTTAGACTCCGGCCCGGTGATTTCAACCGCATAGGAAGTCGGGCTGACATCCACAACTTTGCCACGGAAGATATCAATCACCCGCAGAACTTCAGCCCTGGTGTTGGCCTCAGCTTGTACCCTGATAACGACCATTTCACGCTCAACGTATTCTCCTTCACTGATGTCTGTTACTTTTATAACATCAATCAGTTTGTGGAGCTGTTTGGTGACCTGCTCAATAATGGCATCATTGCCTCTGGTTACCAGGGTCATGCTGGAGACCTTGGGATCAAGGGTTTCAGCAACGCAAAGGCTCTCAATATTAAAACCCCGACCACTGAAAAGGCCTGTAACTCGGGAAAGCGCACCGGGTTTATTCTGGAGTAAAACGGAAAGAGTATGTTTCATTGGTTTGATCCTGTTCAATTTTTCCCAGAGCCTGAAAGACTGTGCCCGCAGGCCCCTGAAAGAAAGTGGTTACGTAATATCAGACGAGCAGCATTTCCGTTGTGGCTCCTCCTGCAGGAACCATCGGGAAAACACACTCTTCACGCTTAATAGCAAAATCCATGATCACGACCTTGTCGTTGATTGCCAGGGCCTCTTTGATGACCGGCTCAACCTCGCTCTTGGTTTTAGCTCGCAGACCAGCTGCGCCGTAAGCCTTTGCCAATGCAACAAAATCCGGGGTCACTTCCATAACCGTTCCAGCGTAGCGCTTGTCATAGAATAATTCCTGCCACTGGCGAACCATACCAAGATAATTATTATTCAGGATAGCAACCTTAACAGGAGTATTATACTGCTTGGCCGTAGCCAACTCCTGAATATTCATCTGAATAGAGCCATCGCCCGCAATATCAATAACCGTGGCATCCGGGAAAGCCATTTTTGCCCCAATAGCCGCAGGTAAACCAAAGCCCATTGTCCCGAGACCGCCAGAACTGAGCCAATGACGCGGCTTATTAAATTTATAGAACTGGGCTGCCCACATCTGGTTCTGACCAACTTCAGTAGAAATAATAGCATCACCACCGGTCAGACGGTTGATGGTCTCAATAACATACTGAGGCTTAATAATATCGCCTTCTTCCTTGTAGGACAGCGGATGTTTTGTATCCCATTCTTTCACCTGACTACGCCATGGCTGATATTTTTCGCTCAGAGAATCTATCTCTTTGTAGGAATTAAACCAGGCGTTCATGGCTGTCAGGGCGTGCTTACAGTCAGAAACGATGGGGATGTCGACCTCAACATTCTTGGAAATAGAGGTTGGGTCAATATCAATATGAATAACTTTAGCATCAGGGGCAAATTTGTCCAAACGTCCTGTAATACGATCATCAAAACGTGCCCCTACTGCGATAAGCAGGTCACTCTTGGCAACCATCATATTGGAAGCATAAGACCCGTGCATGCCCAGCATACCTGTGGATAATGGGTTAGTTCCGGGGAAAGCACCCAGTCCCATCAGGGTCATGGTCACCGGGATCTGGGTTTTCTCAGCCAGCGCAGTCAACTCCTCACTGGAATTGGAAAGAATAACCCCGCCACCCACATAAAAAACCGGACGCTCTGCCTCAACAATAGCCTGACATGCCTTGACAATCTGCCCAGGATGCGGTTCAACATGCGGTTGATATGTCCGCATACGGATCTCTTCCTTTTCCGGGAAATCGACCAGTGAGCCGATAATATCTTTAGGAAGATCAACCAAAACCGGGCCAGGGCGACCAGAAGAAGCCAGATAAAAGGCCTCCCGAATAGTTGGCACCAGATCTTCAGGATCACTGACTAGATAATTATGTTTTGTACAGGGGCGGGTAATTCCGACGATATCCACCTCCTGAAAGGCATCATTACCAATCAATGCCCTGGGCACCTGACCGGTAAACACCACAACAGGTATAGAGTCCATATATGCGGTGGCAATCCCGGTCACACCGTTAGTGGCACCGGGACCAGAGGTCAGCAGAGCCACGCCGGTTTTTCCGCTGGCTCTGGCATAACCGTCTGCTGCGTGGACAGCCCCCTGTTCATGGCGAACCAGCAGATTCTTTATCGAAGAGTTTGCCAATTCATCATACAGGTCAATGATTACGCCGCCAGGAAAACCGAAAATGGTATCAACCCCTTCTTCCTGCAGACATTGTACAAAGGCTTGTGCACCTGTAATTTTGCTCATCGGATAATCCTTTCCTTGTTTTTAGGACGCCAGGACGCAGGATCACGTCCGAGCGCAGAGTCAATGACTCCTTCTTTTTCAGTAAATATATGAGAATTGGTTCGGAATATATAATTCATAAAATTCTCTGTCAAGGCGAAACAGGGCAAGAACAAACTCGCTCAGCTTTCCAGCCCCTTGCAACACAAAAAAAACAGAACGAAAAACATGACATTTTTACTGTATTTACATCCAGGTACAGCGCCTTAATGTTTTTCTATAATGCTTTTTGTACAGAAGGAAGCTAAAAGAAGCTTACATAAAACGATATGCATTGTACATTTTAGTGTCAAGTCATGTAAAACGATGTCATGGTCCACTTTGTTTCCAGTTTCTCGTTCAACCCAACTATCCTCAACAATCTTGCAAAATTATGGCGCTGCACTCTCTTTCCGTTTCTTTAACAACCTGTCCCAGCTATAAACATCAGTACCTTGAACCAGCCCTTGACCAAATCCTGAATACCCTTGCAATACCGGTTACTGTCCGCTCTTCTCAGGTGCTCCTGAAACCCAATCTGATCAGCGCAAAAGCAGGCCCCCTTGCCTGTACAGAAGGTGCTTTCATTCTGGCTGTGGCCCGAAGATTTATTGACCTGGGTGCCAAGGTGAGTATTGGTGATTCCCCGGCCTTTGGCACAGCACGCTCGGTCCTGAAAAACTTGAACCTACTGACTGATCTAAGACAACTTGGTGTACAAATAGCTTCTTTTAAGCAAGGTGACCCTGTGGAGCTGCCTGGTGGCGGTCAGACAGTGCCCCATGCTCTCTTGGCGCGTGCAGCCCTGGAATGCGATCTGCTGGTGAATATGCCTCGGGTCAAGGCCCATGTTCAGGCCCGGCTCACTCTGAGCATAAAAAACTATTTTGGCTGTCTGGTGGGGTTACGCAAGGCCTGGTGGCACATGGCCTACGGAGGTAAGGGAGGAAACACACCCTGCCAACAAAACAAGTTCTTTGACCGCCTTATCCGCATTCCAGCAGCCTTCCCCTCTTCGCTCAATATTATTGACGGCATTATTGCCATGCATAAAAGCGGCCCCATTAATGGTGCGCCCTACCCTCTTTCTCTGCTGGCCGCTTCAACCAATGCTGTGGCTGCGGACAGGGCATTGCATGAGATTCTGAGGGTGCAACCTGAGCGCAGTCCATTAATGGCTGCCTGCCAACGAGCTGAATTGCCAGGAGCAAATCTTTCCCATCTTTCCTTTCCCCTGGTGCAAGCAGAGAAGCTTCAGGTTGATAATTTTCAATTACCTGAGAAACTTAACCCGGTTCGTTTTAATCCCTTCCGTTTTTTCACAAGCAGTGTACGTCGGTTTTTGCTAAGTCGAGATGCGTCGGTATAAAAAACGATCAGAACTGGTCTGAACCATTCCCTTGCAAAGAAAACGACTGCAAGGTACATTCACTTATAAATGATTTATGATAATTATCAGCACGGTCTGAACCGGTTGTTCATTTACCCGGCAAGACATAAGGTGCTGAACCATTTCTTTTTTGCATAGGAGGGAAAGTAGATGTTTCAGTTGCAAGGAAAAACCGCTCTCATCACCGGGGGCTCGCGTGGAATCGGTCGGGCAATTGCTGTACGCCTGGCCGAACACGGTGTCAATATTGTGGTCAACTATGTTCGGCACCGTCGTGATGCGGAGGAAACCGTTGCTGCCATTGAAAAACATGGTGTTGGCTGCCTTGCAATCAAGGCCAATGTTGCCAAGGAAGAAGACGTACAAAGGATGTTTGAGGAGATCCAGTCCACCTATGAGAATATAGACATCCTGGTCTCCAATGCTGCTTCCGGGGTTCTGAAACCAGCTATGGAGCTTACTGAGCGCCATTGGGACTGGGCTATGGATATCAATGCCCGGGCCATGCTCACCTTATCCCGCTATGCTGTGCCCATGATGACAAACGGCGGAAGAATTCTGGGCGTCTCCAGCCTGGGAGCAGTTCGGGCAGTGCCTAACTACGCTGTGGTGGGGGCATCCAAGGCTGCTCTGGAATCCCTGGTCCGTCATCTGGCCGTAGAATTGGGACCAAAAGGAATTACTGTCAATACCATCAGCGCTGGTGTCGTGGATACGGATGCCTTGAAAAAATTTCCTAACCGTGATGAAATCATTGGCCGTTCTCTGGAAATGACCCCGCTCGGGCGCCTGACCACACCGGAAGATGTGGCTGACCTTGCACTTTTTCTCTGTAGCCCAGCAGCCTCCATGATCCACGGCCAGGCTGTAGTGGTGGATGGCGGTTATGCCATTCAGGGATAATACAACCCACTAACACTGTGAACCTCCCCGCCCTTACGGGCGGGTCATCAAGAATAGAATGGATCTCACCCTTACCTCACCAGCCCTGCTTTTTCCAGCCATCTCACTTCTGTTGGTAGCCTACACCACGCGGTTCAGGACCATCAGCGAACGCATTCGTATCCTGCATGCTCAATATACTCAAGAACCAACTGATATCATAGTCAGGCAAATCAGAACGTTGCGCAAGCGGGTCTATCTGATCAGAAATATGCAGGCCTGTGGGGTGTTCAGCTTTTTTCTCTGTGTGCTCTGTCTTTTTACCCTGTTTGCAGGCAGTTTATTACTCAGCAAGCTGATCTTTGTTACCAGCCTGGTTCTCTTAATGACTTCCCTCATATTTTCCTTTTGGGAAATCATATTATCTGTCCATGCCCTGGAGCTTCAGCTCAGTGATATAGAAAAACAACTTCCTAAAAAAAATTATTCTTTTCCCAACGGGAAAAAATTCACCACAAGGCTGCGCAAAAAAAAACATTAAATAGTCTGAGGAGGACATCATGGAACCTTTTGGAGGTGATAAAAAAATCGGTCATTCTCTCCTGACCAACCCGGAAACACGGTTCAAAAATTGGGCTATCCCCAGAATTCCACCGGAAATTGAAGGCTATCATCTCACCCTCACTACCCTGCTCTGGAGTTTTATTAACATCCTGATTGCCTTTGAAGCAAAAAAACACCTCAGCCTGCTCTGGCTGGTCTCCCTGATGATCCTTTTTCAATACCTGACAGACCTGTTTGACGGTGAACTGGGTCGCCAGCGGGATACCGGAGTGATCAAATGGGGCTTTTATATGGATCACTTTCTGGACTATATTTTTCTCTGTTCCCTGGTCTTTGTTGGTTACATGATCTCGCCCCAAGGGTTAGAAATCTGGTATTTTACCCTGCTGGCTATTTTAGGAGGATTTATGGTTAACACCTTTCTCGCCTTTGGTGCTACCAATGAATTTCAGATCTACCATTACGGTATCGGCCCTACCGAGTTGCGGATTATCTTTATTCTGATCAACACCTTTATCATTTTTTTGGGCACCAGCTCGTTCCACATTCTCTTACCCATTACTGTAATCCTCTGTGGTATCGGCCTCGTCATCAACACCTGGCAGGTGCAAAGAAAGTTATGGCGTTATGACATGGAGGTCAAGGCGATGCGCAAGGACCAGGAAAGATGACCGTTCTGCCGTATCAGCAAAAAAAACAGCATCTCCTCTTGGTTCTGTTTTTTACCCTCCTCTTTTTCCGGGACATAGCCTGGGCTGGTTATCCAGAACACAATTCCGCCAAAATACCCCCTGTGATCAAACTGAATAGCCAGGAACAGCAGGCTGTAGAGAAAAAAGAGATCATTGTCCGGGAACAACCCACCAATGGCAAACCAGGAAAGGTCGTAGAGGCTGTGGGGATTATAGAGGCTACGGGTGAGGTTGTTCGGGATATTGTAATGGATTACTCAAGCTATCCTGACTTTATGCCCAATGTCAGTCGCCTTGAAATCCTTCAGCAGGATAAGACAACAGCGACTCTTAACTATTTCCTTATCCTACCTCTGGGAAAGATAAAAAAATACCGGGTCAGTACGACCGCTTCAGAACCTGCCCCAAAGACTTCGCTCATTCAATGGCAACTTAAACCCTGGCCAGGTCTTAAACCAGCAGAAACTATCCAGGACACTACAGGCTATTGGCGTATTGAAGAGCTGGACGCTCAGCGCTCGCTGGTTCTGTATCATGTATATATTGATCCGGGAAAAATCCCCTTTGGCCTGGGCTGGATTATCGATATCCTGAGTAAGGATTCTGTACCAGAGGTGCTTGCAAAAACCAGGGAACGGGCAGAAGAACAGAACAAGGGAAGATGAAAAAATAGGAAAGAAAAGCGAATGAACACAAGTTTTCACATAAAAATGAGGAGCTTTTTTGCTCCAATATCTCTCCCGATTTTTTTCTTCCTGGGGGCCATTCTTATCGGCGCAACCCTCCTGCATAGCCCTTTCTGCTGCCAGGGAGATGTTATCTCGTGGCTGGATGCCCTGTTTACAGCAACCTCTGCGGTCTGTGTGACAGGGCTGATTGTCGTTGATACGGGTCAGGAATTCACCCGCACTGGTCAAATCGTGATCCTCGCCCTTATTCAAATGGGAGGGCTAGGCATCATGACCTTTACCAGCCTGACCTTTTTTCTCTGGAAAAAAAGAGTCACTCTGACCGATAGGATTGCGGTGGGCCAGAGCCTGCTCCATAACTCCGACTTTCATCTGGGCCACTTTCTTATTAAGATCGTGACCCTGATCCTGATGATTGAATTTGTCGGGGCGGTGTTGCTCTTTTTCGCCGCTCCTCAAGGATTTCCTCCTTTCTCCGCCCTGTTTCATGCTGTTTCTGCGTTCTGTAATGCCGGTTTTTCCCTGCACTCGGACAGCCTGATGGGCTATCAAAGTGACTGGCTGGTCAACCTGACTATTATCCTTTTGATTATACTGGGTGGGGTTGGCTTTGCTGTGCTTGTTGAAGGTAAGAAGATTTTTCTCACTCGATTACGGCGGCCTGGGGAGCGGATACAAAAAAGCTGGCATTTCACCGTAGTCATACAAACCAGTTTTTTTCTCATTATTGCAGGCTGGATATATATCTATTGTGCGGAATTCCTTGGGAGTAACGGTGAGATCAGCTACCAGCAAGCTCTTCTTGCCTCTCTTTTCCAGTCAGTCACCTGCCGCACAGCAGGTTTTAACTCCCTGGATCTGTCCGTCATGACCAATGCCTCGCTCTTCTTTATGATCTTCCTTATGTTTGTTGGTGGTGCTCCAGGATCCTGTGCAGGAGGAACCAAGGTCACTACCTTCCGCATCCTGGTCGCCTTTATCCGGGCCCAGATCTCTGGTCGGGATCAGGCAGTCATTGGCAAATACGCAGTTGACCGGGAATCGGTGAGTAACGCCATGATCCTGCTGTTTTTTTCCCTGGCCCTTATTTTTCTCTGCCTGATCGCCCTGAATTTTACTGAAGGAGGCAATGTTCCCCATAGCCAGTCACGCGGGCAATTTCTTGAAATCCTCTTTGAAACCGTCTCTGCTTTTGGCACAGCAGGACTCAGTACCGGGCTTACTTCCAAACTCTCCCCGCCAGGGAGGATAATCATCATGTTTCTCATGTTTGTTGGTCGACTTGGCCCCCTGGTGCTGCTCAGTTCTCTTCAATCCATGCGCACCAAAGTTCTTTTTTCTCTGCCTGAAGTCAAACTTTCTGTGGGCTAAAAAGGAGTATTTATGAAAGTACAAATTGGCATTATCGGACTCGGTAAATTCGGCCTCAAACTGGGAAAGACCCTGGTTGACCTGGGCCATGAAGTTCTGGGAGTGGAGACAAAACCTGAAAAGGTAAAAAAAGCCCAGCATGTCCTGACGCAGGTCTATCAGATTAATACCATGAGCCGAGAGGCCCTGGAGCAGATACGCATCCAGGATCTGCAGCATGTTCTGGTCAGTGTGGGGGATTCAATTGCCGCCAGTGTGATGATCTCTATGTATTTAAAAGAGCTCGGTGTTGCCAAGGTCTGGGTCAAGGCTATTCACCAGGATCACGAAAAACTGCTCCATAAAATTGGAGTGGATGAGGTGGTGATCCCGGAATTCATGGCAGCAAAGCAGATTGCCAGCCGCATTGCCATGCCGGGTTTTCTTGACTATCTCCCCTTTGATGAGTCTATGGCTGTTAAAGAATTCACCATCAAGGAATGGGAAGGCAAGACCCTGCTGGAGCTGAACCTGACCAATACCTTTGGCATTCAGGTGATTGCGGTACGGAGAAACGGCGACAAGAGATACCAGTATATTCCCAAGGCCAACGAGATCTTCCGTGAGGGAGACAATTTTGTTGCCATTGGCCAGATTTCGCAGCTGGATAGGGTAGTGCCGTAGGTTGAAAAAGGAGCAGAAAGTCTTGTCTATCCCAAAAAAAGAAAGAGCATGAAAGGCTTTATAATGATAAAGCTACTGATCAGGGATATGTATATGATTATCTGAAAAAAAAGGATAGGAGTAACTCTCATACAAAAAGAGTACTCTCTTTTCATTTGACATGACCACCCTGTCAAGATATCTTATTTTTTTATGCTTTTTCCGTAAAGAATTCTGCTCAAGACGATTCTAGCGTCAACAGCCCTTATCGGTTTATCGGGAATAGCCTTTGCTGTCCAATTATTTTCTCGGTATCACAACGTTGGGTTAAGAAATTACTCTTGACAGCAATAACCTATCGAATTATCCTCAAAAAAAGTTTATCCGAAACCAGATAAGGAGTTTTTCTATGAACAAAGACGTTGCGACCCGGCAGATTCTGCGGGGTACTGAAAAAGGAGAAAAAAAATACACCTTTGGTGATGATGCGCATGATCCGGACAGACCGGAGCAATGGTGGTTTCAGCAGTCAGATGAAGGGCTTATTCTTTTTATTGTGTTTTATTCCCAGGCCTGCCGATGGGCCCGCTGTCTCGGCTGTAATCTGCCGTCCAAAATGTCGGCTGAGCATGTCCCCTTTGATCATCTGATCAGGCAGACAGACTATCTGTTCAGCCTGCCTGAAATTGCGGAACAGGCCGGTTCGATCAACAAACTGATTGTTTCCAACAACGGTTCCGTGCTGGATGAGGCCACTTTTTCCTCAACCGCCCTGATGTATCTCATGGCCCGCATTAACATGCATTTTCGTGCCCTGAAAGTTCTGGCGCTTGAATCCAGACCGGAATATGTTGATATACCTGAACTCGAATTCCTGGCCCGCTCACTGCAGGAAGGTGAAAGGGCCACGGCCCTTGAGCTGTGCATAGGTTTTGAAGCCTTTGACGAACATATACGCAATAATGTCTTTGATAAGGGATTGACCCTGCATGCCTTTGAAGAACTGGCACAGAAAATCGCTCCGTACGGCTACCGGCTGAAATGCTATTTCATGCTAAAGCCTGTTCCAGGTATGAATGACAGCGAGGCGGTTGAAGATATTCGGCAGGCCATTGACTACCTTGATACAGTCAGCGCAAAGTATAACCTTGCCGTGAACATGCACCTCAATCCCACCTATGCAGCCCGTGGCACGCTGTTAGGGGAAGCCTTCCTGCGAGGTGAGTATATTCCGCCTTCGTTACGGGATCTTGCCTGGGCGGCAGGTTATGCGGAAGGGAAGAATATCTCTGTCTTTCTCGGATTGTCGGATGAAGGACTTGCAGAACAAGGCGGCTCCTTTATCCGAAAGGGCGATGAAGACCTGACAGAACGTCTGGAAGAATTCAATCGGACACAAAATTACAGTATTCTACGGGAGGTGTATTCGTGAAACTCATTGTACAGACAATACTTTTCATAACAGCAGCCTTTATCGGCTTGTCAGGAACCTCCTTTGCCGTACAGTACGTCAAGGCCCCGCCTCTTGCCGATGCGGTGAAAGCGCAGGTCCAGGATGTTAAAGCAGGCAACACCGTCCGGGTACCCCTGATTACCTGGGGCGGAGATATCGCCACCATCCTGGCCAATGGCAACAGCAGGACCACAACTGCGGGTTCAATTTTTGCCAAGAAAAATCTGCAACTCGAACTCAAGCGAACAGACGACTTCAAAGAGCAGATCAAGGCCTATATGCAGGGCGAGACCCCGTATCTGCGCGGTACCATGGGTATGATCAACATGGCTGCTGAGCTGCTGAATCGTGATTCGCGGACCAAACCCGTCATTATTTATCAGATGACCTGGAGCAACGGCGGTGACTGTCTGGTGGTGAAATCAGGTATCAAGTCGGCCAAGGATCTGAAAGGGAAAACCATTGCCCTGCAGGCCTACGGCCCCCATGTTGACTATCTGGCCAAGCTGCTCCGTGATGCCGGTCTGAAGATGTCGGATGTGACCATCAAATGGGTGAAAGATCTTACCGGCACGGACAATACGCCTGCTGAGGCCCTGCACAGCAAAGATGTCGATGCCGCCATGGTGATTATCCCGGACGGCCTTATGCTGACCTCCAACGGTTCCGTGGGCACCGGGGCCGAAGGCTCGGTTAAAGGGGCCAAGATTATGCTCTCCACCAAGAGTGCCAACCGTATTATTGCGGATGTCTATGCCGTGCGCAGTGATTATTTCACGGCCCATAAAAAAGAGGTGCAAGACTTTGTCCATGGTCTTCTCCTGGCGGAACAGGAGCTGAAGGCGGTCTTTAAAAATAAAAAGAAACGGCTGGCTGAGTATAAAAAGACCGTCACTGCTGCCGCTGAAATCCTGCTCGACAGCAAGGCTGCCACCGCAGATGCCGAGGCCCTGTACGGGGACTGTGAATATGTGGGCTTCCAGGGTAACGTAAAATTCTTTACCGATACAAACTGGCCGCGCAATCTGCACCGTCTCACAGACGAGGTCCAGGCCGCCTTTATCACCGGCGGACTCTTAAGCCGTAAGATTCCCCTCCAAAAAGCGGATTGGGACTATAACGCACTCCGCAAAGGTCTGACCGGAGTTGATGATGTCGAGGCCCCCAGATTCAACACTGAAGCAGTGGCCCAAGTGGTTGCCCGAAAGCAGAACCTCGGCACCCTGGATGAGGGAGAACTCTTTTCCTTTGAGGTTTTCTTTCAACCCAACCAGAACACCTTTTCACCGGATCAGTACAGTGATGCCTTTGCCAAGGTTGTTGATCTGGCCTCCACTTACGGCGGGGCTGTTATCACAGTGGAAGGACATTCCGACCCCATGGGCTATCTGCGCAAGCTCAAAGAAAAGGCATCAGAGATAGTGTTGACCCGAACCAAACAGGCCGCGAAAAACCTCAGCCTGACCAGGGCGATTGCGGTGCGGGATTCCATTATGGGCTACAGTGGGGACAAAGGTGTCAACCTTGATCCCAGCCAGTTCACGGTGATCGGGCACGGTATTATGCAACCGCGCACCGGTCTGTGCGGTCAGCTGCCCTGCCCTCCCAAAAGCAAAGAGGAATGGCTGAGTAATATGCGGGTGGTCTTCCGCATCATCCAGATCGAGGCAGAAGAAGAAGCCTTTATTCCCTTGGATTAAGGAGGATATCATCATGAAGAAAATGTTATATATATACACCTCCGCTCTCCTTATCCTTCTGTTCCTGAGCGGATGCAGCGAGGATGCCGACCAACGGAAGCCCTCTGCACCGCAGAAGAAAAAAGTCGCTGTTCAGCAACAACAGAATGTGCCTTCTCCTTTTGAGCAGGCAGCAGAGTCAGCTGTCTGGCCGCCACCAGCCGAGGATCAGGCGAACATTCTGCCTGCTGATCAATGGACCGGAAAAAATTATGTGATGATTTTTGACGGCTCAGGCAGTATGGGTGACCGCGGTTGTTCCGGCAACACAACAAAAAGTGTAGCAGCCAAGGAAGCCGTTGCGGAATGGGCCCAATCCGTCCCTGACGGTGCGAACCTGGGGCTTATTGTTTTTGATCAGAAAGGCTTTTCTGCCCGCCTGCAGCTGGACCAGGGCGACCGCCAGCAATTTATTCAGCAGGTCCAGGCTGTCGTGCCCGGTTCCGGCACCCCCTTGACCCGGGCCGTGCAAATGGCCTATGAGCTTCTGACCGAGCAAGCCGGGAAGCAGCTGGGTTACGGGGAATATCATATGGTGATCGTCACCGACGGTGCTGCCAACCAGCCGGAGAGGCTGACCCAAACGGTCAACTCGGTGCTGGCCCATTCCCCGATCCTCATCAGCACCATCGGTTTCTGTATTGCGGAAACCCATTCGCTCAACCAGCCGGGCCGGACCATTTATAAGGCTGCGAACAATCCAGAGGCTCTTCGCCAAGGGCTGCAGGATATCCTGGCTGAATCCGAGTCTTTTGATGATGTAACAGCATTTTGAAGTATACTGTCCACTGGAATAAAATGCGTTTTTCTGTCCCGGCCTTGAAAGACCGGGCTATGTTCGGCAGTCCCTTCGGGACGCTGTTTTCGTGCAGCCCCGAAGGGGCGACAGAGAATAGCCCACTGTTTTAACGGTGGGCGTTGGGATCGGAAAACGCAAGTGAGCCAAAGACCAACATGAATAAAAAAATAACAGGTGCGCTCCTTCTCCTGCTGCTTGGTGCTGCAATATTAATCGGCATCAAGCTGCTGCTGCCGGGCTTTATTGAGGAGAAACAGGTCAGCACCAGCGATGCAAGCAAAATGAAAGGGAAAATCAGACTCGCTCTGGACAACTGGATCGGGTATTTCCCCTTGCGCTCCAATGAGATGAAAACCCTGATGCGGCGCGGAGGCTGGAACCTTGTCTGGACCGATGATAAGGCGGATTACAGGACACGTATGGAGCAATTGCACAAGGGCGAAATAGATGTTGCGGTGGCGACAGTGGATTCCTACCTCCTCAACGGTGCCGAGTTTGACTTTCCCGGTTCCATTGTTGCGGTGCTTGACGAATCCAAGGGCGGTGATGCCATTGTTGCCCGCAAAAAACAGGCTGAAAATCTGGACGGGCTGAAAGGGAAGGATGACCTGAAGATCGCTTTTACCCCGAACAGTCCCAGCCATTATCTGCTCAAGGCGGCAGCTGATCATTTCAATGTGCCGGAACTGCTGCCGAGTCGAAAGGGCAACAGGATTGAAACCCAGGGTTCTGAGGGTGCCCTGAAAAAGCTGCTGGCAGGCAAGGCCGACATTGCCGTGCTCTGGGAGCCTGATGTTTCCAGGGCACTTGCGGAAAAAAATATTGTCAAGCTGCTGGGAACAGAGGATACAGCACGGCTCATTGTGGATATCCTGCTGGTGAATCGCGATTTCATCCAGGATGAACCCGAAGCTGTAAAGGTACTGCTCAGTTCGTATTTCAGGGTGCTGAAAAAATACAGAGATAACCCGGATTTTCTGGAGAAAGACGTGGTCGAAGAAACAGGGCTTTCCCGCAAGACGGCACAGGCCATGCTGCATGGTGTCCGTTGGGTCTCACTGATGGAGAACTGCGAGAAATGGTTCGGCATTACCCAAGCTGCCCGATCCGGCGGTCAGGCACAGGAGCTGGTCAGCGACACCATTGAATCAACAGCAGCAACCCTGGTCAATGCCGGTGATTTTTCCTCTTCACCGGTGCCGGATCAGAACCCCTATCGACTGCTGAAAAGCTCCTTTCTCCAGGAATTATATACCAAAGGGATAAGCGGTTTCACGAAACCGGGAGCCGCTACCCAGGGAACCGATTCGCTCACCGCACCTTTCCCGCCCCTGGACGCCGGAGCCTGGGAAAGACTGCGTGAAGTGGGAACCCTGAAAATTGAGCCAATTATCTTTCAGCACGGTTCAGCTGAACTTGATCTGTTTTCTGAAGAAGTCCTGAAAAAAGTTGTTGCCCGCCTGGAGCATTATCCGCATTTCCGAATAATGGTGAAAGGCCATACCGGTCTGCGCGGTGACCCGGAACAGAACAAAGCCCTGTCCCAGCAACGGGCCGACAGTGTTGCCGCTTTTCTCCAGAAAAAATTTGGTATTGATCCGAACCGGATCCGGGCCGTGGGATACGGGGCTGACCGTCCGTTGCAACAGTTGCCCGGAGAATCAAAACGGGCCTATGAACACCGCCTGCTGCGGGTGGAAATCGTTCTTGTTCGTGAGGTGTTCTGAGCATGCTCTATTTTTCTGTTCATACCGAGAGCACGGACAGCAGAGGCCTTCCGAGGATAGAGGATTTTTCCGGTCGGGCCGTGCAAAAGGCTGTACAGGCGGAGAGCCTGTTTCATCCGGTTTCTCTCTACTCAACCGCTCTGGGCCTGCTTTCCGGGCTGGGCTGGTATCTTTTCGATATGTCCATGCTGGCAATCAGTATGGGGGGACTGCTCTGTCTCGGTGCGGGCATGGCCACGGTGAACATGATCTTCCGGCGGGATATCATTGCCCGGCAATATCTTGACCGTCTTTCCGCCCGCTTTGCGGAAGAACGGGAAGGACTGCTCCGCACCCTGAGTACGGATCTGGAAAAATGCCGTCATATCAGAGGGGCGGGTCAGTATGGCGAGCAGGCCCGGCAGCAGTTTGTCTTTATCACGGAAAAATACGATACCTTCCGGACCATGCTGGATCAGAAACTCAAACACGGCGAACTGACCTATGGCCGGTTTCTCGGAGCTGCAGAGCAGGTCTATCTGGGTGGACTGGACACCCTGCGCAGAATTGTTGTCCTGCTCCAGAGCGTGGCCACGATTGATCCTGACTATATTGCGCAACGGCTTGCTGAACTTGAACGCCTTACAACTCCAGATCCTGCAGATGAACGGGAGTATGCCACCCTGAAAAAACGCCAGGAACTCATGGAAGAACAGCTGAAACAGGTCAATAATCTGCTGACTGATAACGAAGAATCCATGACCATCATGAACCAGACCATTGCCACGGTGGCGCAGATGCAGACCGGCGGTGATCTGGCCTCAATGGATCTGGAAACAGCTATGGAAAATCTCCAGGAGCTTGCCCAGCGTAACTATCATACCCATTAAACAGCGCAGACAAACATTGCAGCACCTTTTTTACAGAAAGAATGAATCGCCCCGCTGCTGACCGCCGGGGTATATTACTCGCATAGTTTTGCATATAAGGAGACGACCTGATATGGATACTCAGACAACCACAGCAATGACCCTGCCCGCTGCTTCAGACCTGAAAAACGAGCTTGCACTGACTGATCCGCAAAACCTCACTGTAACCGAGGGACAGGATCCGGAAGTTGAAGAGGCTGCGGAAAAATTCGTTGCCGCAGTCCTGGCCTTTGATCCCAATGACCCGGCCCAGCAGAATGCCCGTGACGCCAATATTGCTGCGGTGGAAACACTGGGCAGTAAAACCCAGGAGCAAGCGGCACGGCGCAGTGCCATGCTCAAGCAGCCGATCCGTTCTCTTGCTGCAAAAAGTGATGACGGCGGCGAGGTTGCTCAGTCCCTTGTTGAACTGAATATGCAGGTTGATGAGCTGGATCCGGGCAAATTTGATTTCGAGGCTGGCTGGTTCGGTCGTCTCTTAGGCATGCTGCCCGGTATCGGTACACCAATGAAACGGTACTTTCTCAAGTTTGAACAGGCGGATACAGTGATTGAAGCGATTATCCGTTCTTTAAAGGAAGGTAAGGGTCAACTCATGCGGGATAATATGACCCTGGTCGAAGACCAGAAGGCCATGCGCGGTTTTACCTATCGGCTGGAAAAGACCATCAAGCTGGGGATGCAGATTGATCATCGCCTGAACTATGCCCTGGAACGTGAAGTGCAGCCGGATGATCCCAAGGCCTCCTTTATTCAGGAGGAACTGCTCTTTCCCCTGCGCCAGAGGATTCAGGATCTCCAGCAGCAACTGGCGGTCAACCAGCAGGGTGTGCTTGCCATTGAGTTGCTTGTCCGCAACAACAAGGAACTGATCAAGGGTGTTGACCGGGCCATCAATGTGACCGTGAACATGCTGAGTGTGGCTGTCACGGTTGCTCTTGCCCTGGCGAATCAGAAGATTGTTCTGGAAAAAATTGACGCGATCAACAAGACAACCAACCGGCTGATTGAGGAAACCGCTTCCCGCCTGAAAACCCAGGGGGCAGCTATTCAAAAGCAGGCTGCCAGCACCCAGCTCAGTATGGAATCACTGACCAGGGCCTTTGCGGATATCAATACAGCCCTGGATGATATCTCAACCTTCCGTAAGAATGCCCTGCCCGAGATGTCGAAAAATATCCTGGAAATGGATCAGATGACCGCTGAGGCGGAAGCTCGGATCAGAAAGCAGGAGCAGGGGAATCAGGCTGCACCGTCAATTGAGCTTGATTTTACCGGGGCTGCTTGATCGCAAAGCTTCGGGGTTGCTTTCACCCCGCTCCTTACGGGCGGGGTTCGGCAGGATACCCTTCCAGGCTTTCTGAATCAATTTATTCAGCAAGGAAAAAACGTTATGAGCGAAACACGAACACTGGTCAGTTTCGACTGGGCGATCAAGAACATTCTGCGCGACAAAGCCAACTACGACGTGCTGGAAGGTTTTCTGAGCACGCTGCTGGATAGAGACATCAGGATTCTCTCCCTGCTGGAAAGTGAAAGCAATCAGGAGGATGCATCCGACAAGTTCAATAGGGTGGATCTCTCGGTCGAGGATGAGACCGGTGAAATTTACATCATCGAAGTGCA